>DATAJS010000001.1 GCA_036262035.1 Burkholderiales bacterium
GCATCGCCGATCACCCGATCAACCGCGTCGAGGAGCTGCTGCCGTGGAATGTGGCGAGCACGCTCGTGGATAACCCGGCCGTCGAACTCGCCGCCTGAATCAGCGATACTGCGTCAAGGCGGTGCTGACCGGACGGTTACGCTCATCCGCAAAGCGTCGACGCACCAAGTCGCGCACCAGGCGCGTCTTACCCACGCCAGGAGGACCTTGAACCAAATACAGTGGGAGCGTCGCTGTTAATTCCCGCAGCGCCTCTTGCTTTGGCTCGTCAAGCTTTAAAAAGGCTTCGTCCTCTTCAATGGAATCGTGAGTTTCGACAACACGCCGGCGCGGGTCGGTAATCATCCGAAGAAGTTCGTGGTGATCCTTTAGAGCTCGCAGCGCCTTAAGCCGGCGGCGGAACTGAACGTCACGCCCGATTGATCCGTCCGGTATGAGAAACGGTTCTGCGAGGAGCGGCGCAGGATTGATTCCAGTAAATACGAAGGTACTCGGCTGACCGGGGGTTTTCTCGATCTCCTGGAACCGCCATTCGGTATTGTTCACATCGCGCTCACCGAGTGAGCCAGTGTCCGTGAGAATCCATCCCTCGGGCTTGACCGCATCGCCTACCAGTGCATGAGTCAAGCGAAATTCTGGCGCCTTCAAGTTGAGAGCCGCCGACAGATTGTCGCGCTCTGGGTCTGCCCGCGACCTTAGTCGCAGCAGGACTTCACCATCCGCTGACTCTGTGGATCCCCGAGGCTGGGCGACGATCTCAACTGGAAAAATATCCGCAGCAGCATAAAGGGCTTCAAGCAACTGAATTAAAGCGAGAGCCCGATGTGTTAGCTGCTCTCGGCTAAGAGGCGTTGCCTCGACGATAAATCGCCGCCTCCACTCCTCCCAAGAGGTGAGCTTTCCGCGTAGCCTCGGAAAGCGCTCAAACGCAGCTGATGTGGTTAAAAGTTGTATAGCGGTGGGTTCCAGTGTCCGCTGCCCAATGATATTGACTGGCGCCGGGACAGTTCTTTCAACGACTTCGCAATATGCGAACTCCCACGTTGTAGTACGAGAGCGCGGCTGCCTGTATTCTTGTAGCCTGTAACTAAGATACTTCCCGCGAAGCACAAGCCGCATGCCCTCCGCGCCATCAAATGGCTTTAACGCAAGCAGCATCGGTGCCTCGAGTAAATCGTCGGAGACGAACCTAAGTTGCTCTTCTACGTCATCGACTTCTATCTCATTATCAGATGCTTCTCTAATCCGCTCGGCGAGCGGGGTATCTGTTCCTAAGCGAAGCACAAGATGTAACTTCGGATCGCGTTCCGCGATCGTGGCAGCGAGAAGACGCAGAATTTCATCTATCCGAGTCACAACGACGTCGCCATTGAGCGGAAAGATGGGGTGCACTTGCGTAATGTTGCGGAGTAGGCGTGCTTCTTCGACCGTTAGATGATCCGCGACCTCGTATGGAACTAGCGATTGGTTGAGCAGACGATCAGCCTTGACGCCCAATAAGTCGGCCGCTAGAAGGCCGAACATCAGCCAGTCTCTAAGAAAGGAGTCCGTACTTTCAGCCGTTCCGCGGCGAGCTGATGCACGACGAGCGGTCTCGGCCCCAACGATTCGCATCGACCATTCAAATCCCGTCAGCTGGAAATCCGGCTCCTCGCCGCCAGATGTGAGCACCGCCCAAGCATCGAGGTTTCGGTGTAACAAACCTTGGGAGTGCAGGGTCTCGAGACCGCGGGCCAACAATCCCAAGTTCCGCCATATACGCGCGCGGTTTGTGGGCTGTCGTGTCTGCCGGAGCCAGTGTGCTGGCCCCACAGCGGTCAGCAGCGCTTGCAGTGGTTGCCTCTGGCCCGGTGCGAGCACAAGGTAAAAGCCCTGAGTGTCGTACCCAGCTTCAGACAAATGGGCAATGCAATCGGCCGCCCCGGGATAGCCGGCGAGGCGATGAAGTTGCCGGAGTTCATGCCGCCATATCTCTTCTAGGTCTTGATCATTACTAGAACTCGCGCGCGGCCAGACCTTAACAAGGATCGGATCACCGCTTGGAGAAAAGCCGCCGTAAATCCCGGCCCTACCGTTAGCTCGGTCGGGTTTCAACATGTACGCGTCGTCAAGCCGGTAATTTTCGAGAAAACCCTGCCTGCGTCGCCTGTTCTTTCGATTCACGAACGCGCCTTTCTCTTCGCTAAATCCACGCGCGAGAGCTTAGGCAAACTCACGTACATCAGCAACGAACGGAAGGAAATGAGACTAAGCGGCGGGCTAAGTCGGCCCGGCGTTACTCCCGGGAGCCCCCCGCGACGCAACTCCGGTCACTCTTAGCGCGAGCGCTGCTGGTCAGGAGTCGCGGGAGTGTGTATCTGCGATTGCGTCCTGCGAATGAAATGGGCGAGACGGCCTTATCGACGCTCTGGCGAACGTCTGCTCCTAGCCAAGCAGTCTTAGGCGGACCTTAGATCGAACGCCCGCTTCGGAGATCACCCGTGATTCCACCAGGCGCCGACGCGGCCGCCGGCATAGAGCATGATGCCAGTCAAAAACACAAAGCCAGACCATGACTCGCTGCTTGGGACAGCGGCGGCACAGCTCGCGACGGCTGTTGCGATCACCGCAGCCCCGGCAAGCTGCAGCGCCTTATACGTCTTGCCCGTGGCTTGGATCGTCACGGTGCCTGTGCAGGACGGCTGAGAGGCATGGGGCGCGCGTGCGTAGACTTGCATAGGAACGCCGCAGTGAGGACACGCGGGCGCACGACCGCTAATCTGCGACGCACATTCAGGGCAGCTGATCAAAGACATGAAACCTCCGCACACGTGAGCGGGCTGCGGCTAATGAAACCGGTGTGAACTGCCGCAACACGCCCTGCTGAGACAAGTACGAAAGTACCACGAGATCAGGGAGCAGCGCTAATTAGGGGGCGTGCTAGGGGGCGAGAAACGACTTCTACGTAAAAGTCGTTACCTGTCAGTGAGTTGCTTTGGATGATGGCGGAGAGGGTGGGATTCGAACCCACGGTGCCCTTGCGAGCACTCCGGTTTTCGAGACCGGTACATTCAACCACTCTGCCACCTCTCCGCGGGGACCTGCTCGGCTGCGGCCGGGTGGCTCCGGCCGATCCTACTTTACGGTCGTCGTGACGACGACCTTGAGCTGCCTGATTGACCGCAGCGGCGGGGGACGGTCGGGTCGACGCTGAAGGTGTCCCGGACTCTCCCCGGATGCCGCTGGGCTGCGTGGCAGGAGGCGGAATTTTAGCAGCACGAACAGCACTTTGCCACCCTCGACAGCCGTTGCCGCGAGGGAGAGATGCTATTCTCCGGCGATCCAGGGGAACTGCCGCACGGCGCGCGCCGCCACCGCCGACACCATGAGCAAGGAACGGGTCAACGAGATCGACCTGCTGCGTTTCGTCGCGGCGAAGATGGTGCTGTTCTTCCACTACGCATTCCGCGGCAACGCCGCGGACGACATGACGACCCTGGCCTACCCCGCGCTGGCGCCGGTCGCCAAGTACGGCTACCTCGGCGTCGAGCTGTTCTTCATGATCAGCGGCTTCGTGATCCTGATGACCGCGGCGCGCGGCAGCCTGCGCGGCTTCGTCGTATCCCGCTTCGTCAGGCTCTATCCCGCCTTCTGGGCGTGCTGCACGATCACCTTCCTCGCCATCCTCGCCATCGGCGCCCCGCGATTCACGTCCTCGGCGCGCGAGTACGCGATCAACATGACCATGCTCGCCGAGTTCGTGGGCGTGCAGACCATGGACGGCGCGTACTGGTCGCTCGCGGTGGAGATCCGCTTCTACGCGATGGTCGCGTTCGTGCTCCTGATCGGCCAGATCCGCCACGCGCAGCCCATCCTGATCGGATGGCTGGCGCTCACCGTCGCTTCGCTGGCGCTCGGCAAGTTCAAGTTCCTGCTGATCGCCGACTACGCGCCGTTCTTCATCGCCGGCGCGACGTTGTATCTGATCTGGGAGCGTGGCCTGTCGGTGACGCGCGCCGCCATGCTCCTCGCATCGTGGGCGCTCGCCGTGCGTGAATCGGTCGCTCAGCTCGCCGAGTTCGAGCAGAAGTTCCATGCGCCGATCAGCGGTTTCACGGTCGGCGTGCTCGTCACGCTCTTCTTCGCCGTCATGCTGCCGATCGCGCTGCGGCGCACCGGCTCGTTCGGCGCCCGCCGCTGGGTGCTGCTCGGCGCGCTGACCTACCCGCTGTACCTGCTGCACCAGTACATCGGCTTCATGGTGTTCAACGTCCTTCACCCGAGGCTGGACGTGCACGTGGTGTTCTGGGGAACGATCGTCCTCGCCCTCGCGCTCGCGTACGCGGTGCACGTGCTGATCGAAAAGCCGCTTGCACCGGTCCTCAGGACGGCGCTCAACGGCTGCCTCGACGCGCCGAAGCGCCTTGCGATCCGCCTCAAGCCGCGCGCGCGCTGACGCGTGAAGCGCGCCGTCCTCGCCGTCGCCGCGCTGGTCGCCGTGGCGGGCGCCTATCTCGCGGGCCTCCATTCAGGCTACACGCGCGACTCGATCCTCCAGGAGCTGATCGCTCTGAAGCGCGCATGGATACCGCGCGCCGGAGACGTCGACCAGTACGAGCGCACCGTGCGCACCGATCGTGCGCCTATCGCCTGCCCCGAGCAGACGCCGGACACGCTCGTCGTCATCGTCGCCGGGCAATCCAATGCGGCCTCGGTGCTCTCGCGGCGCCATGTCGGGACTGCGCGCGTGGTCAATTACTTCCGCGGCGCCTGTTACGCTGCGCTCGATCCGCTCGTCGGTTCGAGCGGGCGCGCCGGCAGCGTCTGGGTGGAGATGGCGAACCTGCTGGGACGCGACGTCGTGCTGATCCCGATGGCGGTGCCGGCGACCAAGATCGCCGACTGGAACGGACGGCTCGCGCCGCTCGTCGACGAAACGCTGCGCGACGCGAAGCGGCGCTACACCGTCACGCATCTCGCGTGGATGCAGGGCGAAGGCGATGCCGGTACGACGCCGCCCGCGGCGTATCGCGCGGAGCTCGAGAAGCTCATCGCACGCGCGAAAGCCGCCTTCCCGGCTCTCAAGTTCTACGTGTCGCAGACGACGCACTGCTTCGGCGTCGAGCGCGACGACGGCATACGCCAGGCGCAGAAAGCGGTCACCGATGCCGCGCGCGGCGTGCTGCCGGGACCCGATACCGACCGCTACACCGCGATCGAGGATCGCTCGGACGGGTGTCACCTCGCCGAAGCGGGCCAGGCCAGGGTCGCGCGCGAGTGGGCGCGCGTGCTCGGCGCGGATCAGGCGCGGATCGTCTCCAGCCCGCCCATGTAAGGCTTGAGCGCGGCGGGCACGTCGACGCCGCCGTCGGCGCGCTGGTAGTTCTCCAGGATCGCCACCAGGGTGCGGCCGACCGCGAGACCCGAGCCGTTGAGCGTGTGGACGAATTCGGTCTTCCCCTTCTCGTTGCGGAAGCGCGCCTGCATGCGCCTCGCCTGGAACGCTTCGAAGTTGCTGCACGAGGAGATCTCGCGATACGCGTTCTGCCCCGGCAGCCACACTTCGAGGTCGTAGGTCTTGGCGGACGAGAAGCCCATGTCGCCGGTGCACAGCGTCACGGTGCGATACGGAAGCTCGAGGCGCTCGAGGATCGTTTCGGCATGCCGCGTGAGCTCTTCGTGGCGCTGGTAGGACTCGCTCGGGTGGACGATCTGCACGAGCTCGACCTTGTCGAACTGGTGCTGACGGATCATGCCGCGCGTGTCCTTGCCGTACGAGCCCGCCTCGCTGCGGAAGCACGGCGAGTGGCAGACGAACTTCATCGGCAGCGCGGAGAGCGGCAGGATCTCCTCGCGCACGAGGTTCGTCACCGGATATTCGGCGGTCGGGATGAGGTAGAGGTCGCGGCCTTCGATCTTGAACAGGTCGTCCTTGAACTTGGCGAGGCTGGATACGCCGTTGGCGCTCGCGGCGTTCACCATGTACGGGACGTAGACCTCGGTATAGCCGTGCTCGCTGGTGTGCACGTCGAGCATGAATTGCGCGATCGCGCGATGCAGCCGGGCGATCGGCCCTTTCAGCACCGAGAAGCGCGCGCCGGCGATCTTCGCCGCGGCGTCGAAATCGATCATGCCGAGCGCAGCGCCGATGTCGACGTGATCCTTCACCGGGAAGTCGAACCTGCGCGGCTCGCCGACGCGGCGCACTTCGGGGTTGTCGTCGGACGTCTTCCCCGGCGGCACCGAGGCGTGCGGGATGTTGGGGATGACGCCGAGGAACTCGTCGAGCCTCGCCTGCACCTGCGTCAGCGTCTCTTCGAGCGCCTTGCGCCGGTCGGCGTCCGCGCTGACCTGCGCCATGAGCTCGGACGCGTCCTCGCCCTTGCCCTTCATCGCGCCGATCTGCTTGGTGAGCTGATTGCGGCGCGCCTGCAGGTCCTGCGTCTCGCCCTGTATCGCCTTGCGCTCCCTCTCGAGCGCTTCGAAGCCCGCGACGTCGAGCGTGTAGCCGCGATCGGTCAGCCGCTGTGCGACCCCGTTCAGATCGCTGCGCAGTAACTGTAGGTCCAGCATCCGTTTCCCCAGGAGCCCGTGAGCAAAAATCAAACGCGTATTATAGCGGCTCGACTTTTATCGGACCTTGTCATGAGCGTTGCACCGCCCCGCCCTTACACTTTGCAGAGCCAGGACCCGAACACGCGCAAGCCGAGCTGGAATATGCCGGCCGGATCGTGCGATTGCCATGCCCACGTATTCGGCCCGCAGACGCGCTTCCCGTACCTGCCGAACGCGTCGTACATCCCGCACGACGCCACGCCCGAAGACTACGCGCGCATGCTCACCACCATCGGCTGCGAGCGCGCGGTGCTGGTGCAGCCGAGCGTCTACGGCACCGACAACAGCTGCATGACGGCGGCGCTGCGCTCGGGCGTGTTCGCGTTTCGCGGCGTCGCGGTGGTCGACGCCGACGTGAGCGACAAAGAGCTCAAGGACCTGCACGATGCCGGCGTGCGCGGCATACGGATCAATCTCGCGTCCGAGACCCCCGGCCTCACGCTCGAGCACGCCCCCGGGCTCGCCGCGCGCATCAAGCCCATGGGCTGGCATCTGCAGTTCTTCATGGACCTGCGCAAGCTCGCCGACGCCGAAGCCAAGCTCGGCGGATTGGACATCGACATCGTCGTCGATCACTTCGGGCACGTGAACGCCGACGACGGCGCGGATGCGCCGGCGTTCCAGACCCTGCTGCGGCTGCTGAAACGCGACAACGTCTGGGCGAAGCTGATCGGGCCTTACTTCCTCTCGAAGAACGCGCCGAAGTATCCGAAGGTCACGCCGCTGGCGCGCGCGGTCGTCGCGGCCGCGCCCGATCGCGTGGTGTGGGGCACCGACTGGCCGCATCCGGCGGTCACGCGGCAGGGGGTGGCGATGCCGAATGACGGCGATCTCGCCGATCTCGTTCTGGAGTGGATACCGGACGAAGCGCTGCGGAAGAAAGTGCTGGCCGACAATCCGGCGCGGTTGTACCGGTTTTAAAGGCGCGGTGCGTGACCACGCACCCTACGGTTTGAAAATGGATTCGCGCCTTCGCGGGAATGACGTTGTCGCAGGGTGCGCCAGGCGAAGCCGTAACGCACCGCCTCAGCCCCCGACCTTGAACTTCACCGACTGCACCGTCTTGCCGTTGATCTGCACGTCGACGCGGTAATCGCCTTCGGGCCACCCGGCGCTGGGCTTGCTCATGGAGAAATCGACGCGGTTGGCGACCGCTCCGACCCCCAGTTCCTTCGCGTCGATCTCGTAATTCGGCGGCGCGACCTTGGTCTTTTCCGCGATCCACACCGCTTTCACCTTCGAGCCTTTGGGGATGTCGACGAGCTTTGCCCGCAAATAGATCTTCGGCGCCGTCGTCGCATAGACGGCCTTCGCACTGCCATTCTCGCTGTCGCTGAGCACGACGTCGGCGAGCTTGCCCTCGGCGGCGAACAGCGGCGGCGCCGCGAACAGCGCCCACGCGAATGCGATCGTTACGGCTGCTCTCATGGAACGCTCCCTTTTTTAACCACCACGGTCTTCGCGACGATGTCGCCGATGCGCTGCTTCTCCTTCGACGCGATCACCGCGACGGCGGCGACGAGATAGAAGAAAAGCCCGTCGACCAGCCGCAGCACGTTGCGCACGACAGAGGCCTGCCAATCGAGCGGCGCGTCGCCTTCGAGCCTGACGACGCGGATGCCGACGAGCCGCTTGCCGAGCGTCGCGCCGGATAGTGCCTCGAGGACGATGTAGTAGACGAGCGCGGCGAAGAGCCAGAGGAAAGCCGGCGCCCCGGTCAGGCGGAAGCCGCCTTCGGTCGTGCTTCCGGTGAAGACCGCGATGACGTAGCCGGCGACGAAGAGCAGCGCGGTGTCGATGATCGTCGCGACCGCGCGTAAACCGAGTCCTACGCGTTCCATGAGCGCCTCCCCCGTGGACGGACCGGTACGCCCGGTTTTACACCCGTTGCAGGCCTCTAGTCTCGCTTCTTCGCTTCGCGGTCGAGCCTGCGCAGCTCGGCCATCTTCTCCCCGATCTTGCCTTCGAGGCCGCGCGGCGTGGGCTCGTAGAACCGGGGCTCTTTCATGCCTTCCGGGAGATAGCGCTCGCCGGCCGCATAGGCGTCGGGCTCGTCGTGCGCATAGCGATACTCCTTGCCGTAGCCCAGCTGTTTCATGAGCCGCGTCGGGGCGTTGCGCAGGTGCTCGGGCACCGGCCGCGACGCATCCTTGCGCACCAGATCGCGCGCGCGGTTGTAAGCGTTGTAGACCGCGTTGCTCTTCGGCGCGACCGCGAGATAGATCACCGCCTCGGCCAGTGCCAGCTCGCCTTCGGGCGTTCCGAGGCGCTCGAACGTCTCGCACGCGTCGAGGCAGATGCGCAGCGCGCGCGGATCCGCCAGGCCGATGTCTTCCGCCGCCATGCGCACCAGACGGCGTCCGAGGTAGAGCGGATCGGCGCCGCCGTCGAGCATGCGCACCAGCCAGTAGAGCGACGCGTCGGGCGACGAGCCGCGCACCGATTTGTGCAGGGCGGAGATCTGGTCGTAGAACGCATCGCCGCCCTTGTCGAAGCGGCGCAGCGTCTGCGCGATCGTCGACTTGAGGAACTCGGCGTCGACCTCCTTGCGCCCGGCGCTCTCCGCCGCGGTCGAAAGCTGCTCGAGAATGTTGAGCAGCCGTCGCGCGTCGCCGTCGGCATAGCCGACGACGAGCTGCCGCGCTTCGTCGGTGAACTCGAGATCGAGCCCGCCCTGCTCTCTGGCGCGCGCGACCAGGGTGTCGAGCTCCGCGTCGGACAGAGGCTGGAGCACGTACACCGCCGCGCGCGACAGGAGCGCGCTGTTCACCTCGAACGACGGGTTCTCGGTCGTCGCGCCGATGAAGGTGATGAGCCCCTGCTCGACGAACGGGAGAAACGCGTCCTGCTGCGCCTTGTTGAAGCGGTGGACTTCGTCGACGAACAGGATCGTGTGACGGCCCGATTGCTGGAGGTCGAGCTGCGCGCGGTTGACCGCTTCGCGGATGTCTTTCACGCCGGAGAACACCGCGGAGAGCGCGATGAACTCGGCGTCGAACGCCTGCGCCATCAGCCGCGCCAGCGTGGTCTTCCCCACGCCCGGCGGACCCCACAGGATCATCGAGTGCGGCTTGCGCGCCTCGAACGCGAGCCGCAGCGGCTTGCCGGGTCCCAGGAGATGGCTCTGCCCGACGACGTCGTCGAGCGTGCGCGGCCGCAGGCGCTCGGCGAGCGGCGCCGCGGGCTCACGCTGGCCGAAGAGGTCATTCACTGATGACCGCGGCGCCTTTGGGCGGCGTGAACGTGAACGACGCCGGCGTGAGCTTCACGTTGCGCTCGAGATCGGCGAACTTGATCATCGTCGTCTGCCCGAACTGGTCTTTCAGCTCCATCGCCTCCAGCCCGCCTTTGCCGAAACCCAGGCGGATGCGCTCGAACGCGGTGTCCTGGGTGCGCGGCATGGCTTCGAGCCAGTCGAGCCCGCCGCTCTCGCCCGCGGCCTTGAGCGCGTACGCTTTCTCGATCTCGTTGCTGCCGGCGAGCAGCGCCGCGGGGCTCGCGCCGAGCGCGCGATCGAGCTTGCGCACCGTGACCTGGTTCAAGTCCTTGTCGTAGATCCAGAGCTTGGAGCCGTCGCCGACGATCGTCTGCTCGTACGGCTTCACGTACTCCCAGCGGAATTTGCCGGGACGCGAGAACTCCATCGTGCCGGTGGAGGTCTGGAGCGTCTTGTTGTTCTTGTCGAGCACCGTCTGGGCGAAGCGGCCTTTCGCCGTCGTCGTCTGGTTCAGCATCGTTTTCAAGGTATCGACGCTCGCCGGGAAAGCCAGCGTCGGGAGGAACAGCGCAATCCACAATAAGTTTCGCATCAGAATTTCCTGGTTCGTTCGAGACGTTCGATACGCCCGCTGCGCAGCGTCACCACGGTGGTGAACGGATCGGTCGCGGTGGGCATGTAGTAGTAGACCCGGGCATAGCCCCACGGCGCGTCTTCGGTCGAGACGTGGTCGGGGCTGCCTGCGCGCAGGACGAGCTCGCCTTCGCTCATGCCGCGCTCGAGCCGGATGTAGGTATCAAAAGGCATGCCGCGCACCGGCGGCGCGACCGCCACGGGCGCGGGCGGCGGTGGCGGCGGCGGCTGGATCGCCGCCCGGCGGCGCGCTTCGGCTTCGACCCGTTTCTGGTCTTCCGGCGAGAGCTCGGCGGGGCCGCGCGGCTGGGTGTCGACAGGCTGCGCTTTCACGCCCGGCGGCGGCTTGGTGCCGTATGTGGTCACGCCGCGCTCGTCGGTCCATTTGTAGGTCTGGGCGGCGGCGGCTGTGGCGAGTGCGAACAAAACCACCCCCACCCTAACCCTCCCCCTGAGGAGGAGGGAACGGTTTTCTCCTTCCCCCTCAGAGGGAAAGCCGGGATTGGGGTGGGTTGTTCGACTCACGGAAGGTGAGACAGCGACATGTCCCGCGCGTTTGCGTCGGGATGTAACGAAGCGTTACTGCTCAGCGCCCGCCGACGCCGGCACGAGCACTTCGCGGTTGCCGTTGGTCTGCATGGCCGAGACCATGCCGGCGCGCTCCATCTGCTCGATCAGCCGGGCGGCGCGGTTGTAGCCGATCCGGAGGTGCCGCTGGACCAGCGAGATCGACGCGCGGCGGGTCTTGAGCACGATCGCGCAGGCCTGGTCGTAGAGCGGGTCGGACTCGCCGTCCCCGCCTCCGCCGCCTTCGAGGAGACCGCCTTCGTCTTCGGCCGGCGGGCCTTCCAGCACGTCCTCGACGTATTGCGGCTGGGCGAGCTGCTTCAGGTAATCGACGACTTTGTGCACCTCGTGGTCGGCGACGTACGCGCCGTGCACGCGCTGGGTGAGGCCGACGCCCGGCGGCAGGAACAGCATGTCGCCCTGGCCAAGGAGCGCTTCGGCGCCCATCTGGTCGAGGATGGTGCGCGAGTCGACCTTGGCCGAGACCTGGAACGCGATCCGCGTCGGAATGTTGGCCTTGATCAGGCCGGTGATCACATCGACCGACGGACGCTGCGTCGCCAGGATCAGGTGGATGCCCGCCGCGCGCGCTTTCTGCGCAAGGCGCGCGATCAGCTCTTCCACCTTCTTGCCGACGACCATCATGAGGTCGGCCAGCTCGTCGATCACCACCACGATCAGCGACATCTCGTGCAGCGGCTCGGGATTCTCGGTGCCCGCGAGGAGCGGGTTCGGGATCGGGTTCTTCGCTTTCTCGGCGTCGCGGATCTTCTGGTTGAAGCCCGCGAGGTTGCGCACGCCGAGCGAGGACATCAGCTTGTAGCGCCGCTCCATCTCGGCGACGCACCAGTTGAGCGCGTTCGCCGCCTGGCGCATGTCGGTGACGACGGGCGCGAGCAGATGCGGGATGCCTTCGTACACCGACAGCTCGAGCATCTTCGGGTCGACGAGGATCAGCCGCACCTGCGACGGCGGCGACTTGTAGACCAGCGACAGGATCATCGCGTTGATGCCGACCGACTTGCCCGAGCCGGTCGTGCCGGCGACGAGCAGGTGCGGCATGCGCGCGAGGTCGGCGACCACCGGGTGGCCGGCGATGTCCTTGCCCAGCGCCATGGTGAGCGGCGAGCCCATGTCGGCGTAGACCTGCGACGACAGGATCTCGGTCAACCGCACGGTCTGCCGCGTCGGGTTCGGGATCTCCAGACCCATGTAGCTCTTGCCGGGGATGGTCTCGACGACGCGGATGCTGATCACCGACAGCGCGCGCGCGAGGTCGCGCACCAGGTTGATGATCTGGTTGCCTTTGACGCCGACCGCGGGCTCGATCTCGTAGCGCGTGATCACCGGGCCGGGATACGCCGCGACCACTTTCACTTCGACGCCGAAGTCGAGCAGCTTCTTCTCGATCAGGCGCGAGGTGAACTCGAGCGTCTCCGCCGACATCGTTTCGATGTTCCTGTCGGCTTCGTCGAGCAGCCCCAGCGGCGGCAGCAGCGAATCGGGCAGGTTGTCGAAGAGCGGCACCTGCTTCTCGCGCTCGGCGCGCGGGGACTTCTGGATCTCGACCGGCGGCGGCGCGATCTTCACCGGCTCGTGGATGACGAGCTTCTTCTTGGAGACTTCGACCACTTCCTCGCGCTCGATCGTCGCCTGCTCGCCCGCGCGGCGGTCCTGGCGCTCCTGCCACTTGGCGATGACGAAGAGGAAGGCGCGCTCGGTCCATTCACCCAGGCGCTCGAGGGCGGTGAGCCATGAGACACGCGTGAAAAGCGAAAGGCCGGCGGCGAAAGTGAGGAGCAGGATGATCAGCCCCCCGGGCCGACCCAGCGTTCGCGATACAGCGCCGCCCATGATTTCGCCGATGAAGCCGCCCGACCCCTGCGGCAGGATCGCGCCGAATTTCTTCAGCCCCATCGCCTCGATGCCCGCGCTTGCGAGGAGCACGACGAAGAAACCGATCAGCGCCAGCACGTACGAGCGCCGGTCGCCGCCTTCGGGGACGACTTCGATCCGTTTGAACGCCCACGCGACGAGCGCGCCGCACAGCGCGATGAACCAGTACGCCGACCGCCCGAACAGGGACAGCAAGACGTCCGCGAGCCACGCGCCGAACGCGCCGCCCCAGTTCTGCACCGGCGCTTCGCGCACGCTGTGCGACCAGCCGGGATCCTGCGGGTTGAACGTGGCGAGGATGAGAAGGAGGTAGACCGCGACGGCCACCAGCGCGAGCCACCACGACTCGCGCAACAGCGCCGCGATCTTCGGCGGCAGCGGGTTGCCCGCTACCTTGGCCGCGCCGGCTTTTTCACTCCACAGCAATCGTGCCTGTCCTCGCTATCAATGACGCACGGTCGAGCGCCTGTGCATCGACTGGCGGTCGAGCACGAAGATCTTGCGCTTCTCCGCGCGGATCACGCCCTTGTCGTGCAGGTCCTTCACCACCCGGCTCACCATCTCGCGCGACGCGCCGATCATGCGCGCGATCTCCTGCTTCGGCGGCGCTTTCTCGATGATCCATTGGCCGTCGACCGGCTGCGCCATCTCGATCAGCAGCCGCGCGACGCGGCCGTACACGTCGATCAGCGCGAGGCTCTCGATCTTGCGGTCGGCTTCGCGCAGGCGCTTGACCAGGTTGCGGATGATGACGAGCGCGGCGTCGAAGTTGTCCTTGAGGCACGTCAGGAACGCGGTGCGCGAGATCCGCAGCATCTCGCAGGGCTCCATGGTCTCGACGCTCGCCGAGCGCGGCTGGTCGTCGAGGAGGCCCATCTCGCCGAAGAATTCGTTCGGACCGATGACCGACAGGATCACTTCATTGCCGTCGTCGTCGGGGATCAGCACCTTGGCCTTGCCCGCGAGGATGATGTACAGCGAGTCGGTCTCCTCGCCCGCCCGGATCACGTACGAGCCCCGCGGGAACCGGCGGTGCTGGACCGCCGGCAGCAGTAGCGCGAGCTGATGGTCGGTGAACGAGGAAAACAGCGGAACATTCTTGAGAATGTTCGGATTCAGCGCGAACTGGGCCATCGAACGCCTCTTTTAGTCGTTATCGCCCCGTCATCCGGCGGCCCGGGGCGGATCACCCGCTATAGTGCCAGAATGGGGATGAACCGTCACCCGGTAACCGCTGAAATTTCAGGGTTTTTATATGCTCGACACCGACCCTAAGCTGCTATAGATTCGCACCTTCCCAGCGACCGGCCCGGCACGATGCGTGCCGGAAGGTCATTCAGTCCACCCGTCCAGGCACACATCCATGTCCCAAGCGACCAAACATTGCCGCGTCCTCATCCTGGGGTCGGGGCCCGCGGGCTATACCGCCGCCGTCTACGCCGCCCGCGCCAATCTCCAGCCCGTCCTCATCACCGGCCTCGCCCAGGGCGGGCAGCTCATGACCACGACCGACGTCGACAACTGGCCGGCGGACGCCATGGGGGTGCAGGGACCGGAGCTGATGGAGCGCTTCATGAAGCACGCCGAGCGCTTCAAGACCGAGCTCGTGTTCGACCACATCCACACCGCCAAGCTGAAAGAGACCCCGATCACCCTGATCGGCGACAGCGGCACTTATACCTGCGACACGCTGATCATCGCCACGGGCGCTTCGGCGATGTACCTCGGGCTGCCGTCCGAGCAGGCTTTCATGGGCAAAGGGGTGTCGGGCTGCGCCACCTGCGACGGGTTCTTCTACAAGGGCCAGGAAGTCGCGGTCGTCGGCGGCGGCAACACCGCGGTCGAGGAAGCGCTGTACCTCACCAACATCGCGAGCCACGTCAACGTCATCCATCGCCGCGACAAGTTCCGCGCCGAGCCGATCCTGGTCGACAAGCTGCGCGACAAGGTGTCGGAAGGCAAGGCGACGATCCACTGGGACACCGTGCTCGACGAAGTGCTGGGCGACAACACCGGCGTCACCGGCATCCGCGTAAAGAACGTCAAGACCGAAGCCACGAGCGAGAAGAAGCTCACCGGCGTGTTCATCGCGGTCGGCCATCGTCCCAATACCGAGATCTTCGCCGGCCAGCTCGACATGAACAACGGCTACATCATCACCAAGAGCGGCCTCGAAGGCATGGCGACCGCGACGAGCGTCCCCGGCGTCTTCGCCGCGGGTGACGTGCAGGACCACATCTACCGCCAGGCGGTGACGAGCGCGGGCACCGGCTGTATGGCCGCGCTCGACGCGCAGCGTTACCTCGAAGCCAAGGGCGCGTAGCGCCCCCGGTGCGTTCGCACGCACCCTACGTCGATACGTTCGTAGGGTGCGTGATAACGCACCGCAAAGAACATGACCGGCACCCGTAGAGGCGTCATTGCGCGTCGCCCGCGGCTGCAGCCCGAGCGCATGGCGCAGCGCGGCGCGAAAGCCCGCAAACCGGTCGAAGACCCGGCGTTTCGCACGGCGATGTCCGACGTGAAGCCGCTCGCCGACCGCAACAAGGCGGCGCTCGCAAAACCCCTGCCCCATCCCCGCGTCCGCGATGCCGAGCACGACCTCGCCGTCACCGACGATCTCAGCGACACGCGGCCTTTCGAACGGGAAGCCGGCGAGCCGCTCAAGTTCACGCGCCCCGGCGTGCAACGCCAGACGCTGCGCCAGCTTCGCCGCGGCGGCTCGCGCATCGAGGACGAGCTCGACCTGCACGGCCTCACCGTCAACGAGGCGCGGCCGCTGCTCGTGGCGTTCCTCGAGCGCTGCCGCGCGAGCGGCGCACGCTCCGTGCGCATCATTCACGGCAAGGGTCTGCGCTCGGGATCCGGCGAAGGCGTGCTGAAAGGCCTGGTCGCGAGCTGGCTCGCCCAGCGCGAGGACGTGCTCGCGTTTCACGAGGCGAAGCCTGCGGACGGCGGAAGCGGCGCAGTGGTAGTGCTGCTTAGGGCTTGACCGTAATTCCGGACCGCCCGGCAGGGCGAAGTGATCCGGAATCCATTTTGAATCGGGCCTCGACGTCAAAATGGATTCCCGCCTTCGCGGGAATGACGAGGCGCTAGATCGCTGCCTCGTCCGTCTCGCCGGTGCGGATGCGAATGACCTGCGCGACGTCGGACACGAAGATCTTCCCGTCGCCGATCTTCCCGGTGCGGGCGGCTTTGACGATGGCGTCGATCGCCTGGTCGAGCAGGTTGTCGGGAACGACCACGTCGACTTTGACCTTGGGCAGGAAATCGACGACATACTCCGCGCCGCGATAGAGCTCGGTATGACCTTTCTGACGGCCGAAGCCCTTGACCTCGGTGACGGTCAGGCCGGAGACGCCGATCTCGGACAGCGCTTCACGCACTTCGTCGAGCTTGAACGGCTTGAATATCGCCTCGATTTTCTTCATGGCCTGTCCCCCGGTACCTCGGTGTGTCCTGGAATCCGGCAAGGATAACATGCCCCTGCCCCTCGACAGTGCGCACCGGGCGCCACGCGCTCGGGCGCCGCGTTCGATAAGATGCGGGGCTACAGCCGGAGCTTCGCGATAGCACGCTCGAAACCCACGACCTCGCCCGCGGCCGACGATGCCGTCGCGATCCAGGTCGCCTCCTCCATCGCCCACATCGCGCCCGACGCGTGGAACGCCCTCGCCGGGCCGCAGCCGTTCGTGCGCCACGAGTTCCTGAACGCGCTGCACGAGACCGGCTGCGCGTCGCCCGAGACCGGCTGGGGACCGCAGTATCTGATCCTGATGGACGGCGACGCGCTGGCCGGCGCGATGCCGCTCTATCTGAAAGGTCACTCGTACGGCGAGTACGTCTTCGACTGGAGCTGGGCGGATGCGTATCGCCGTCACGGGCTCGAGTACTACCCCAAGCTCCTGTGCGCGATCCCGTTCACGCCGGTGTGCGGCCCGCGCATCCTCGCCGCCAGCACCGAAGCGCGCAGGATCCTCTCCGCCGGCGCGCTCACGCTCGCGCGCGAGCTCGGCGTGTCGTCGCTGCACTGCCTCTATCCGCCCGAAGAAGACGCCGCCGCTTTGACCGGCGTCGGAATGATGGAGCGCCACGGCGTGCAGTTCCACTGGCGCAACGACAGTTACGCGAGCTTCGACGACTTCCTCGCGCAGATGAACCACGACAAGCGCAAGAAAGTGAAGCAGGAGCGGCGCAAGGTGCGCGAGGCGGGCATCACGTTCGAATGGCGGGAAGGGCGCGAGATCGCCGACGCCGACTGGGTGTTCTTCCACAAGTGCTACTCGCGCACCTATCGCGAGCACTACTCGACGCCGTATCTCAACCTCGAGTTCTTCCGCCGCATCGGCGAGGCGATGCCGGAGAACATCACGATGGTGATCGCCCGGCGTGCGGGCAAACCGATCGCGGCGTCGTTCAACATGCGCGACGCGACGACGCTCTACGGCCGCTACTGGGGGGCGATCGAGCACCACCCCGTCCTGCACTTCGAGACGTGCTACTACCAGGTCATCGAGTACTGCATCGCGCGGGGGCTGACGCGATTCGAAGGCGGCGCGCAGGGCGAGCGCACCAAGCTCGCGCGCGGCTTGATGCCGGTCGAGACCCGCTCGACGCACTGGATCGCACGCCGCGACTTCGCGCGTGCGATCGAGGACTTCCTCGCGCGCGAGACGCACGGGGTGGCGGACCATATCGGCGAGCTGAACGAGCGGGCGCCGTTCAAGGAATTACCCCAATCCCCTCCCCCTCAGGGGGAGGGTTAGGGTGGGGTGGTTTTCTATCGGCGGAAGCGCGAGAAGAACTTCCAGATCTCAGCATTCGCGTCGATGATCGCGGTGCCGGTTCCCAGGAGCTCCGGGTTGTAGTCGCGCACGCCGCCCGGCCAGACGTGGCCGGCGCCGGAGAGCTGCCACAGCACGACTTCCGATCCTTCGCGGCACGGCCCGTAGACGCGCTTGATCGCGGTGTGGCTCTCGTCGGGCGTGCCGGGCCGGCCCGTCACCGTCTCGACCGCCGCGGTCTTGAGCGGGCACCCGTCGTGGTCCAGCCATTTCCTCAGCATGTCCTCGACGGGCATGTTGAACATTCGCGTATCGGCGATGGATCTCGGCGGTCCGAGGCCGCCGTCGAAACGCGCGATGTGATCGGTCGTGCTGTGGATGTGCATCACGGGCATCGGGCGAGTCGGCGCGAACGACGCCAGCGACATCGAGCCCGCCACGCCCGCCACCGCGGCGATGCGGTCGGACGCTTCGGCGGCAAGGCGGTAAGCCATCATGGCGCCGTTCGAAAGGCCGGTCGCATAGATCCGGCGGCGGTCGATCGATGCGCGCTTCGACACGTCCTCGATCACCGTCAATGCGAAGCCCACGTCGTCGACCTGCAGCAGCGCCGCCGGCCCGCAGCAGTTGCCCGCATTCCAGGTGAGAAAGCGGCCCTCGAAGCCGCTGCTGCCATTGGGATAGACCACGACGTAGCCGTCGCGGTCGGACGCGGCGTCCATGCGCGTGTACACGCGCATCACTTCGGCGTTCGATCCCGCGCCGTGAAAAGCGATGACGAGCGGCAACGGCCTGCCGCCGCGCGCCTGCGGCGGCACGTGGACCGAGTAGCTGCGGCGCAGGTTCTGGTGTGTCAGCGAAACGTCGTAATCGCCCGGTGCGAACGCGGCGAAGGCATTCAGCGCGAGAGATGCGAAGAACGCCAGCAGCAAAAAACGAACTAAAGTCAAAATGGATTCCGGATCACATCGCGCTGTCGCGCGGTCCGGAATGACGAAAACCGACCGCGCCGCTCGAACCCTTGCCTGCCGCTTCGCCCGTCACCGCTTCGCCCGTCACCGCTTCACCCGTCACCGCTTCACCCGTCACCGCTTCATCCGGCACTTCAATTCAACTGAACTCTCTCGCCCCAGGGGACTTTGGCGTTTCCTTTCACCAGCCACACCACCGGATAGCCCGGCGGCGCGGCGGGAAACTCGCCGAAGGCGTCAGTGAAGTAGACGAGCACGTCGGGCCGATCGTTCGTTCGATCGATCCACTCGAACACCGGCAGAAAGCTCGTCCCGCCTCCTCCGCGCATTTCCTCGGGGAGCAAGACCGGTTCCCATGCCGAAAAGCGCCACGGCGCGCGCTCGTCGAGCCGCTCGTCGCACGCGAGCAGCGTCACCCGCGCGCGGATCTGCGACTTCAGCGCGTCGATCTCGCCGACGAACTCCGCGAGCTCCGCGCGCGTGACCGAGCCGCTGGTGTCGATCGCGACGCAGACGTCGGCTTCCCCGCTCGCGAGCCGCGGCAGCATCGCGGCGCCTTCGCGGCGCGACGGCCGCTGGAAGCTGTAATCGTCGCGGGCGGCGCTCATCACGTACCGCGCGAGCAGCGCGCGCCACGGCAGTTGCGGCTGCATGAGCTTGTCGACGAGCCGCAGCCATGCCGGCGCGAGCCGACCCGCGAGCCGTGCCTGTTGCGCCGCCGACGCCATGCGTCCCTGCCATTCGTGCGCGAGCGCTTCGGCGTGCGCCGGCGAAATCGCCGGTGGCTCCTCGGCGCTTTCGTTGACGCGATGCTCGTCGCCCGCGTCGTCCCAGCCCGCTTCGCTTTGCGTGAACGATACGCGAGCGAGCGCCGGCCGCGCTTCGCGCGACCGTCGTCCGGTCAATGCGCCGGTGCCTCCGCCGATGTGCTGGTCGAGCGTGCGCATCTGCGGGCCGAGCGGCAGCAGCGGGTAGATCTCTTCGGCGGACAGTCCGCGATACGCCGCGTCCAGCAATGCATCGGGCGGCGCAACCATGCCTTCGTCGACGAGCAGCAGGTTGACCGCGTGATCGCAGGCGACGTCCCAGCGCTTGACCGTGCGATGCGAGCGGCGCGCGAGATGGCCGAGCGCGCAGTGCATCGCCTCGTGCGCGAGCACGAACTGCGCTTCGGCGAGACTCAAGCGGTCGACGTACTCGGCGTTGTAGTAGATCGCGCGGGCGTCGGTGGCGACGCTCGCGCACCAGTCGCCGGTCGCGGGCACCAGCGGCAGGTGCATGACGAGCGCGCCGATGAACGGCCGCTCGAGGATGAGCCGGGCGCGCGCCGCCGCGAGCTTGGTCGCGGCCGCGTCGGGGATCACCGCCGCAGCGCCGGCAGGTCGTAGAGCACGAGATCGCTGATGCTCTCCGCCCACTGCGCGAATTCGGGAATGCCGTAGAGCGGCTGCCCGATCGATCGATGGAGATCGGTCACGAGCATGACGCCCATCTCGCGTTCGGGAAACGACCGTGCGTAGCGCAGGATGTTGGCGTAGAGGCGCCCGGCGTCGGCGCTGTCGCGCGCCTGCGCGGCCCGCCGCACGATCGCCGACGCCACCCCGTATTGCAGGTCGATCGCCCGCGGCACTCCGGTCTCTCGCCCCTCGACGATCGCATCGAGGTCGGGCAGCTCGCTCATGTGCTCGACGAACGCCTTGAGCTCGACACCGGCCGCCGCGCCGACGCACGCCTGCAGCGAGTCGAGCAGCAGCGCGGGATGACCTTCGAACTTGCGCAGCGCGCGATGCGCGTACTCCCACGAACGAGGGCTCGGAAAAGCGACCGGGTTGCGCGCGGGATCGAAGTCGAAGAGCAGATCGGGCCGAAAACGCAGGAAAGCGATGACGCGCTCGTCGAGCCCCGCGTGGTGCGCCCACGTGACCCAGTCGTCGAGGTGCGGCTCGATCTCGTAGTGCGTGAAGCGGTTGGCGAGCGGCGAGGGCATGACGTAGGTGACGCCGCGATCGCCGTGACGGTTGCCCGCCGCGAAGATCGCCCAGCCGTCGGGCACCCGGTACTCGCCGAGCCGGCGGTCGAGGATGAGCTGATACGCTGCAGCCGTGACCGTCGGCGGCGCGGACGAGATCTCGTCGAGGAAGAGGATGCCGCGCTCGCCGTGGCGCTCGGCGTCGGGCAGCAGCGCCGGCACCGACCATTCGACGCGGTCGCCGCTCCTGAACGGTATGCCGCGCAGATCGGTCGGCTCCATCTGCGAAAGGCGCACGTCGATCAACTCGACCGCATGCGCACGAGCGACGTCCGCGATGATGCGCGACTTGCCCACGCCCGGCGGTCCCCACAGCATCACCGGGGTGTGCTCCGCCGAGCTTTCGAACTCGCGATCGAGGATGGCGGCGATGTGCGAAGGACGCATGGCTTACGAATGCCTGGACGCCGGCGAGCGCTCGATGGTTCCGACGTGGAGGCCGAACTCGCCTTTCTTCCGGTCGTCGTAAAAGTGCGTGAGCGTATTGCGCACGGTCAGGAAAGCGATCTCGGACCACGGCACTTCGGCTTCGGTGAAGAGACGCGTCTCCAGCGTCTCGGCGCCCGGATGGAAATCGAGGTCGAGCAGACGGGCCCGGAACAGGATGTAGACCTGGTTGATGTGCGGGATGTTGTAGAGCGCATACAGCGGGCCGACCTCGACGCGCGCGTTCGCCTCCTCCAGCGTCTCGCGCGCCGCGCCTTGCGCGGTGGTCTCGCCGTTCTCCATGAACCCGGCCGGCACCGTCCACAGCCCGTAACGCGGCTCGATGGCGCGCCTGCAGAGGAGGACGCGGTCCTCGTGCTCGGGGATGCAGCCGACGATGATCTTGGGGTTCTGGTAGTGGATCGTCCCGCACGCGTCGCACACGTGACGCGGCAGGGTGTCGCCCGCCGGCACCTTGAAGGACACGGCAGAGCCGCAGTTGCTGCAGAATTTCATGGGGGATGGAAGTTCAGGGCAGGTCGTAAGAATACTACGCGGCTCTCAGCGCATCGACGATCGAAAGGCGCGCGGCCCGGACCGCCGGCAGGAAGCCGCCCAGCACGCCCATCAGTATCGAGAACACGAACGACGAGAGCGCGATCTTCGGCGTCAGCGTGAACGTGAAAGCGAGCTCCGCGAACGACTGCCAGTTGAGCGTCGAGATCTGTATGAGCTGCATGAACGACGCCAGCGCGATCCCCACGATGCCGCCGACGCCGCCCAGCAGCACCGCCTCGAAGAGGAAAGCGCCGAGCACCGCGCTCCTGCGATAGCCGAGGGCGCGCAGCGTGCCGATCTCCCCGACCCGGTTGGAGACCGCGGCATACATCGTGATCATCGCGCCGATCATGGCGCCGATCGAGAAGATGATCGAGAGCGTGAGCCCGAGATAGCTGATGAACTTGGAGAGCGCCTGCGACTGGTCTTCGTAGAACACGCGCTCGCGCTTCACGTCGAGCGTGAGCCGCGGATCGCTTTCGAGCCGCGCTTTCACCGCGTCGAACGAACGCGTGTCGACCAGGCGCGCGATCACCGTCGAATACGACTGCCTGCGAAACGATTGCATGAGCTGATCGGCGTCGACCCACACTTCGGAGTCGAACGCGGCCCCGCCGCTGTCGAAGATGCCGACGACCCGCCACTCGCGTCCGCCGAAGCGCAAGCTACTGCCGAGGGCGGTATTGTCGAAGCGCTGCGCGAGGCTCTTGCCGACGACGGCCTCGGCCGCCCCGCGCTGGAACGGGCGGCCTTCGATGAATCGCACCTGCGGCCGAACCGCGATCCCCGCTTCCCCCAGGCCCCGCGTCGTGACGTTGGTCGCCTGTCCGGTCTCGCGCTTGGGCAGAGTGATCAGGATCACCGCTTCCTTGGACACCAGGCGCTTGCCGTCGGCGCCGACCGCGATCTCGGGCTGAGACTCGATGATGGCGGCCTGCACGCGGTCGATGCCGCTGGAGATCTCGGCGTTCGAACCGCGGCGGCTCGCGAGGATGTTGTCGGGCTGTCCGGTCGACACGAGCGTCGCCCTGAGCCCGGTGTCGAGCATCTGCACCGCCGCGAACACGAACACCACCAGCGCCATGCCGCCCGCCGTCAGCAGCGTCGTCAGCTTGCGCGTCCAGAGATTGCGCATGCTATAGCGCAAAGGCAGTCGCGCCCCGCTCATCCGATCGCTCGCAGGCCTTCGACGATGCGCACGCGCGCAGCGGTTCGCGCGGGGAGCAGCGCGGCGAGAACGCCTACGATCGCCGCGGACAGTATCTGGAGAAAGACGGTCTCCTCGCTGACGCCGAACACCGGAAAGAGCGTTCCCATCTGCTTCGCGAACCAGTCTCCCGCTGGAAAGGTGAGGACGACGCCGAGCGCCCCGCCGATGAGCGCGATCGCCAGCGATTCTCCGTAGATGAGCGAGCCGACGTAGATCGGACTGAAGCCGAGCGCCTTCAGCGTCGCATACTCGCCGAGGCGCTCGCGCGCGGTCATCGCCATGGTGTTCGCCATGACCGCGAGGATGATGAAGATCACGACGAACGACACGATGCGCACCGCGATCAGGATCGCTTCGGTCTGCTTGACGAAACCGATCTGGAAAGCCTGCTCGGTCTCGGTCAGCGTCTCCGCGATCGAGTTCCGGAACTGCTTGTCGATCTCCTCGGAGACGACCGCGGCGCGATCGACGTCGTCGACTTCGACGAGGAAGATGCCGACCTGGTTGGCGCGCAGTGGGAAGCGCTGCTTCACCGTCTCGTTGAGATATTGCCAGTGGAAGAAGAACAGCGTCGTGTCGGTCTTGGCTTCGGCGCCGTCGTAAATGGCGCGCACGACGAACTCCCAGTTGCCGGGAAAGATCGTGCCCTTGAGCGGGACGGTGTCGCCGACTTTCCACCCGTACTGGCTCGCGAGCTTGCGGCCGACGACGGCGCCCTTGCGGTCGCGCATGAACGCGCGGAACTCCTCGGGCGGGATCCTGTATTCCGGGTACATCGCGAAATACGGCGCCGGCTCCACAGCGAACTGCGGGAAGAAGTTCTTGGGCTCCTGGTACACGCCGGCGAACCAGTTCACCGCCGCGACGCTTCGGACGCCTTCGACCGAGCGGATCTTCTCGCGGTAGTGCAGCGGCAGGAACACGGTGAGCGACACCGCGTTCCGCGTGATCAGCCGGTTCGGCGCCGCCGCGTCCGCGCCGTGATACCACGCGTCGACGATCGACTGCAGCAGCCCGAACGACAGGAACGCGACCACCAGCCCGACCACCGTCAGCGCGGTCCGCAACTTGTGCCGCAGGGCGTTGCGCAGGATCAGCTTGAAAAAATGCATTGATGTTTAAAGGGCGCTATTGACCACAAAGGACACAAAGGACACAAAGGACAGCCTACTTGTCATTGCGAGGAGCGCCGCGACGAAGCAATCCCGTTACGAACGCAAACCGTGCGCCACGACATCGCCACGCGCCTTCGGCGCTCGCGATGACGTTTTAAGGTTTTCCTTTGTGTCCTTTGCGTCCTTTGCGGCTCATTTGCTTTTGACGCTGTTAAGAGGTCAGAACGCCCTTCTCCAGGTGCTTCAGGACGCGGGCGCGATTGGCGGCGTTCGGATCGTGCGTGACCATGATGATCGTCTTGCCGAGCTCGCGGTTCATGCGGTCCATGAGGTTCAGGATCTCCTCGGCTGAAGCGCGGTCGAGGTCGCCGGTCGGCTCGTCGGCGACGAGGATCGTCGGGTCGGTGATGATCGCGCGCGCGATCGCCACGCGCTGCTGCTGGCCGCCCGAGAGCTCCGAAGGATAGTGCTCCATGCGGTCCGCGAGGCCGACCATCGCGAGCCCGGTCTCGACGTGCGCGCGGCGCGCGCTCGCGGCGAGGTCGGTCAGCATCAGCGGCAGCTCGACGTTCTCGTACGCGGTGAGCACCGGCATGAGGTTGTAGAACTGGAAGATGAAGCCGACGTTCTGGGCGCGCCAGTCGGCGAGCTCGGTCTCGGACAGGCTCGCGATGTCGAGACCGCCGACGCGCAGGACCCCGCCGTCGGGCTTGTCGATGCCGGCGATCAGATTGAGGAGCGTGCTCTTGCCCGATCCCGAAGGCCCCATCAGCGCGACGAACTCGCCGGCCGGGATGTCGAGCGTGATGTCCGACAGCACCGGCACCACCTGGCCGCCGCGGCGGTAGGACTTGGAGAGGTTGCGGATCTCGACGATGGGTTCTGACATGGAGGGTAAAACCGCCCCCACCCTAACCCTCCCCCTGAGGGGGAGGGAACGTTTTTTTGTCATTTCGCGCTCGTGGCGACCGCCGCGCCGTCGCGCAGGCGCTCCGGCGGCTTCAGCACCACGCGCTCGCCTGCCGTCACGCCGTTCACCTGCACCAGATCGCCGGCGGTCGTGCCGGTCGTCACCGGCGCTTCCTTCGCCTTGCCGTCCTTGACCGTGTAGACGACTTTCCGGCCGTCCCGCTCGACGACGGCCGATGCGGGCACGGCGACGTGCGGCGTGTTGTCCTGCTTCGCGACCTCCTTCGAGAGGAACGCGACCTTCGCGCTCATCTCGGGCAGGATGCGCGGGTCGTTGTCGTGGAACTTCACTTTGACGGTGACCGTCGCCTTCGACCGGTCCACCGTCGGCACCAGGCTGCGCACCTCCCCGCGGAAGCGGATATCCGGCAAGGCATCGAGCTGGATCTCGGTGGGCTGGCCGACCTTCACCTTGCCGATGTTCGCTTCGGACACGTCGGCTTCGACTTCGAGCGTCGACATGTCCGCCATGGTCACCACCGCGGCCTGCGAGCCCGTCGCCGACGAGAACGGCGCGATGACGTCGCCGACGTTGGCGTTCTTGGTGAGCACGACGCCGTCGAACGGCGCGCGGATCTGCGTCTGCTCGACCGCGACCTGCGCCGCGCGGAAATTCGCACGCGCCGCATTGATCGCCGCACGCTGCGCGCTGATCGCGGCGGCGGCGCGGTCGCGCCGCGCGATCGCGGTGTCGTGCGCGGCCTGCGACACGAAGTTCTTCGCGAGCAGGTCCGCCGAGCGCTGGAGCTGGCGCTCGGCTTCCTTGAGCTCGGCCTGCCCCTGGTCGAGGTTCGCCTCGGCGACCTTGATGTTCGCCGCGGCCTGGTCCATCTGCGCGGTCACGTCGCGGCTGTCGAGCCGTGCGAGCACCTCGCCCGCCGCGACCTTGCTGCCTTCGCGCACGCCGAGCCATTCGAGGCGGCCGGTCGCTTTCGACGCCACCGCGGCCTTGCGCTGCGCGACGACGTAGCCGGTCGCGTTGAGCGCGGTGAGCGCCTGCGAGGGATAGAGCTGCGCCGCGGTGCCGACCTCGACCTGCATCGGCGGGCGATAGAAGAACGCGACGGCGGCGCCGATCGCGACCGCGACGGCGATGAGGCACATGCGCACGATGCGCTTGCGCCGACGGTCGTCTACGCCCGCGCGCGGGCTGCCGCGCTCGATGCGCAGCGTGGAGAGATCGGGTTCGGACAAGTTGGTCTGCCGGAGGTCACGCGGCGCTACGCATGGCATGGCACGCCACGCCGAGCTGCCATAAAATCAATGGGTTCTCGCGCCGCTCGTCGTGCGCACGATTGTATCAGGAGACCCGTGATGACCGCCCCCATTCCCACTACCAAGCCCGCCTTCGTATGGGACGATCCGCTGCTGTTCGAAGATCAGCTCAGCGACGACGAGCGCATGATCCGCAACGCGGCGCGCGCGTACTGCCAGGAAAAGCTGATGCCGCGCGTGCTCGAAGCCAACCGGCACGAGAAATTCGACCGCGAGATCATGAACGAGATGGGCGAGCTCGGCTTCCTCGGCTCGACGCTCGAAGGCTACGGCTGTGCGGGCGTGAACCACGTGAGCTACGGCCTCATCGGACGCGAGGTCGAGCGCGTCGACAGCGGCTATCGCTCGGCGCTGTCGGTGCAGTCCAGCCTCGTCATGTACCCGATCCACACCTTCGGATCCGAGGAGCAGCGGCAGAAATACCTCCCGAAGCTCGCCACCGGCGAGATGATCGGCTGCTTCGGTCTGACCGAGCCCAACCACGGCTCCGATCCGAACAGCATGATCACGCGCGCGAAGAAGGTCGACGGCGGCTTCAGCCTCACCGGCGCGAAAATGTGGATCACCAACGCGCCGCTCGCCGACGTGCTCCTCGTCTGGGCCAAGGACGAGAGCGGCACGATCCGCGGCTACCTGCTCGAGCGCGGCATGAAAGGCCTGTCGACGCCCAAGATCGAAGGCAAGATGAGCCTGCGCGCGTCGACCACCGGCGAGATCGTGATGGACGACGTGTTCGTGCCGGCCGGCAACGTGCTGCCGGGCGTGTCGGGCCTCAAGGGGCCTTTCAGCTGCCTCAACAAGGCGCGTTTCGGCATCGCGTGGGGCGCGATTGGCGCGGCGGAATTCTGCTGGCACGCGGCGCGCAATTACACCGTCGACCGCAAGCAGTTCGGCAAGCCGCTCGCCGCGAACCAGCTCGTGCAGCTGAAGCTCGCCAACATGCAGACCGAGATCACGCTCGCGCTGCAGGCGGTGCTGCGCCTCGGGCGGCTGATGGACGAAGGGCGCGCGACGCCCGAGATGGTGTCCCTGCTCAAGCGCAACTCCTGCGGCAAGTCGCTCGACATCGCCCGCCTCGCGCGCGACATGCACGGCGGCAACGGCATCTCGGACGAGTTCCACGTGATCCGCCACGTGATGAACCTCGAGACCGTGAACACCTACGAAGGCACGCACGACATCCACGCGCTGATCCTGGGGCGCGCACAGACCGGTATCGCCGCATTCTGACAACAAAGACGGAGGAGACGTTTTGGAGATTCGAAAAAGCGGCGCCGCGCTCGGCGCCGAGATCCGCGGCATAGACTTGTCGCAACCGCTCGACGACAAGACCTTCCAGCAAATCGTCGATGCATTCCACGAGCACGAGGTCGTTTTCTTCCGCGACCAGACGCTCACCCCCGATCAGCACGTGGCGTTTTCGCGCCGCTTCGGCGAGCTCGAGCACCACGTGCGCGCGGACCGCTGCCGCCCCGGCTATCCCGAGCTCTTCGTCGTCTCGAACGTCATCGAGAACGGCAAGCCGATCGGCTCGCAGGACGCGGGACTCTTCTGGCACTCCGACCTGTGCTACATGGCCGAGCCCAGCCGCGGCTCGATCTTCTACGCGCGCGAAGTGCCGGTGGACGACAGCGGCGAGCCGCTCGGCGATACGCTGTTCGCCAGCGCCACCGCCGCGTACGACGCGCTGCCCGAATCGACCCGGCAGCGCATCTCAGGCCTGCAGGCGATCAATTCGTATGCGAAGGGCTATTACCGCGACCGCAACAGCGGCCCCCGTCCGGAGCTCACCGAGGAACAGAAGAAAAAGACGCCGGACATGCCGCACCCGATCGCGCGCACGCATCCTTACACCGGCAGGAAATGTCTCTTCGTGAACGAAGGCTACACCTCGCGCATCGTCGGCATGGACGGCCCCGAAGGCGATACGCTCCTGAACGAGCTTCTCGCGCACGCCACCGAAGAGCGTTTCATCTATCGCCACAAGTGGCGCGTGGGCGATCTGCTGATCTGGGACAACTGCTCCACCCAGCACCTGGCGATACCGAACTACCAGCTTCCGAAGCGCAGGCTGATGGAGCGGGCGACGGTGAAGGGCTCGCGGCCGTTCTGAAACGCGTCGTGAATGCTTTCGTAGGGTGCGTGGTAACGCACCGCTAGAGGCTCGGTGCGCTCGCGCGCACCCTACGATCACTTCATCACCTTCCCCGCCACCGGCCGCTGCTTCAACGCGCCGGTCTGCCGCAGCTTCACCGGCGCCCTGCGGTCCTGGTTCCTGCGCACGCGCAGGTTGAGCATCTCGACGCCGATCGCGAAAGCCATCGAGAAGTAGATGTAGCCCTTGGGGATGTGGAAGCCCCAGCCTTCGGCGATCAGCGCCACCCCGACGAGCACCAGGAACGACAGCGCGAGCATCTTGATCGTCGGGTGTGCGTCGACGAAGCGCCCGATCGGGCCGGCGGCGAAGATCATCACGCCCACCGCGAGCAGGATCGCGATGATCATGATCTCGACTTCGTCGACGAGGCCCACCGCGGTGATCACCGAATCGAGCGAGAACACGATGTCGATGATCGCGATCTGCACGATGACCGCGCCGAAGGTATGCGCGACCACCGCGATGCCCGGCGCGTCGTCTTCGCCCTCGAGCGAGCCGTGTATCTCGTGCACGCTCTTCCACAGCAGGAACAAGCCGCCGCCCAGCAGGATCAGGTCGCGCCCCGAGAAGTCGTGGTCGAGCAGAGAGAACCACGGATCGGTGAGAGACATCACCCACGAGATCGACAGCAGGAGGCCGATGCGCGTGAGGGCCGCGAGCGCGAGGCCGAGGGTCCGCGCGCGTGCACGCTTCTCTTCGGGCAGCCGCCCGACGAGGATCGAGATGAAGATGATGTTGTCGACGCCCAGGACGATCTCGAGCGCCGCCAGCGTGGCGAGCGCTACCCAGGCGTGAGGATCAGCTATCCATTCCATGAGGGCCCGAAAAGCAAAATGGATTCCCGCCTGCGCGGGAATGACGCACTAGGTTACCAGCCGCTGAATCGCGGCCAGACCGCTTCGACCACCGGCTCGCCGGCGATCACGTTGTAATGCGGGTGCTGCGCGGCCGTCGCGCACGCGTGATTGGGCAGGACGCGCAACAGCGTGCCGACGGGAAAGCGGCTCAGATCGACCGGACCGCCATCACGATCCGCAATGATGCCGTGCTCCTGGTTGGTGCCCGTGACGATGAGATCGTCGATCGGGCGACCGGCCAGATCGCACACCACGCCGTAACCCTGGTCCACCTTCTGATTCGCCGTGCCGCGGTCGCGCGACATCGCCATCCAGCCGCCGTCGGTGATGATCCAGCTCTTGTCCGGCTGATGGCCGATGACGCTCGTCAGCACCGACAGCGCGATGTCGTCGATGCCGCACACGCCGATCCCCGCCTGGAACAGATCGAAGAACATGTAGACGCCCGCGCGGACTTCGGTCACCCCCTCCATGTTCTCCGAGTACGTCGCGGTGGGCGTCGAGCCGACGCTGACGATGTCGCACGGCAGGCCGGCCGCTTTCAGCGCCTGCGCGCAATCCACCACCGCTGTCCTCTCGCGCTCCGCCATGGCGCGGATCGCGTCGATGGTGGTGCAGTTGTACGAATCGCCGGCGTGCGTCATCACGCCCGCGAGCCGCGAGCCTTTGCGCCCATGCAGCCGCGTGCCGATGTCGACGAGGCGCGGATCGCCCGGCTGTATGCCCGAGCGGTGGCCGTCGCTGTCGATCTCGATCAGGGCGGGAAACCGAACGCCGAGCGCCTCTCCTTTTTCGGCGGCCATGTCCGCCGCCTCGGCGTTGTCGAGCAGGATCTTCATGTTCGCGCCCTGCTTCATGAGCTTCGCCACGTGCTCGAGCTTGTTCGGCGCGATGCCCACCGCGTAGAGGATGTCGGTGATGCCGTTGGAAAAGAAATACTCCGCTTCCTTCAGCGTCGAGACCGTGATCGGACACTTCGCTTCGGGCTGTCCCGGTTGCGCCACGAGGGCGCGGCGCACGACGTCGATCGACTTGGCGGTCTTCACGTGCGGCCGCAGCGACACCTTCAGATCGGTGAGGTGCTCGCGCATGCGCGCGAGGTTGCGGTCGAGCTTGTTGCGGTCGAGCACGAGTGCGGGCGTTTCGAGGTCGGTCAGCTGCATGGGAATCCCGGGATGGATGCTGCGCGAGGGTTCAGATTATAAAGCGCCGGTTGCCGTAGGCTCGCGCGGCGCGCTACTCTCGGGCGCCAGGCAATAGAACGAGAACATCATGAACGCGGCCTCCCCCGCCCCCGTCCCCTCTCCGGCGAGCGATGCGAGCATTTCGCAGCGGCTCGCCGATTTCGTAACTTCGACGACGTACGAGCGCATCCCGGAGCGCATACGCGAACGGGCGAAGCTTCACATGCTCGACGTGATCGGCACCGCGCTGGCGGCGACGCGTCACGAGTTCAGCCATCGCGCGCTCGCCGGACTCAAGGCGCTCGCCGAGCCCGGCACGCACTCGGTGATCGGCATGCCGGTGAAGCTGCCGCTGCGCGACGCTGTGCTGCTCAACGGCATCCTCGCGCACGGCCTCGATTACGACGACACCCATCCCGGCGCGATCGTGCATCCGTCGAGCAGCGCGTTTCCGTGCGCGCTCGGCGTGGCTGAGAAAGTCGGCGCGAGCGGCCGCGACCTCATGGCCGCGTACGTGCTCGGCGTCGACGTCTCGACGCGCGTCGGCCTCACCGCCGCCGGCGCGATGCACACCTCGGGCTTCCACACCACCGGCGTCGCCGGGCATTTCGGCTGTGTCATCGCGGCGAGCAAGCTGCTCGGCCTGGACGCCGAACAGCTCGCGCGCGCGCAGGGCCTCGCGGGCAGCACCGCGTCGGCGCTGTCCGAGCACCGCGCCGACGGCGCATGGAACAAGCGCATGCACCCCGGCTGGGCCGGTGTCGGCGGCATCACCGCGGCGCTGCTCGCACGGGGCGGCTATATAGGCACGCGCAGGATCTACGAAGGCGCCGACGGCATCTTTCGCTCGCATACGGGGGAACGCTTCTCCGAGCTCGATCTCGGCACGATGACGAAAGCGCTGGGCGAGCACTGGCTCCTCGACGAAGTCGCAATCAAGCCTTTTCCCATCTGCCATCTGCTGCACGCGTGCGCGGACTCGGCGCTCGCGCTGCGCCGCAAGCACGAGCTGAAACCGGAACACATCGCCAAAGTGCGGGCCCTGCTCCACCCCGAGACGTTCCATTATGTCTGCGAACCCGCGGACATGCGCCGCAAGCCCACGTCGGAGTACATGGCGAAGTTCAGCGTGCAGTACGTCGTCGCGGCGTGCCTGACGCGCGGCAAGTTCGGCTTCGCCGAGCTCGAAGACGACGCCTTGCACGATCCGGCGATCCTCGCGCTGGCGCAGCGCGTGTCGCACGAAGCCGATCCGGAGTCGCAGTTCCCGAAGTATTTCTCGGGCGGGGTCGTCGTGACGACGACCGACGGCCGCGACCTCGTCCACATGGAGAAGATCAATCGCGGCGCGGGCGATCGCGCGCTGACGGCGGACGACATCGTCGCGAAGTTCCTGGACAACGCGGAGCTCGTGCTGCCGCGCGCGAAGTCGGAAGCGATCCGCGATTTCGTGCTCGATCTCGACCGACGCGATGCGCGCGAGCTCGCTGCGCTGATCGCGGGCTGAGCCGTATGAGCGCTTTCACTGTGCGCGGCCGCGCCGCGCGTTTCGCGCTGCTCGCGATCTCCGCCCTGCTCTGCGTGCCTGCCGCCGCACAGAGTCGGTATCCGTCGAAACCCATCCGCATCATCGTGCCTTTCGCCCCTGCAGGCGGCACCGACATCCTCGCGCGCTCGCTCGGCGCACGGCTCGCCGAGAGCATGGGCCAGAACGTCATCGTCGAGAACCGTCCCGGCGCGGCCAGCATCATCGGTACCGACGCGGTCGCGAAGTCGGCGCCCGACGGCCATACGGTGCTCTTCACGACGCAGGTGCTCGCGATCAATCCTTCGCTGCACGCGTCCATGCCGTACAACGCCGAGCGCGACTTCGCGCCGGTGACGATCGCCGCCGCGGCGCCCAACCTGCTCGCGATCCACCCGTCGATACCGGTGACGAGCGTCAGGCAGCTCATCGCGATCGCGCGCGCCAAACCGGGCGCGATCACGATCGCCGCGGCAGGCGTGGGCACGCCTTCGCACCTCGCCGCGGAGCTCTTCCGGCAGATGGCGAAAGTGGATCTGCTCGTCGTGCAGTACAAGGGCGGCGGCAACTCGCTCGCCGACGTCGCCGGCGGCCAGGTCGCGACGACCTTCGGCACGCTGCCGAGCCTCACGCCGCTCGTGGAGAGCGGCAAGCTGCGCGGGCTCGCGGTGTCGGGCGCGAAGCGATCGAAGGTGCTGCCGAACGTGCCGACGGTGGCGGAGACGCTTGCGGGTTTCCAGAGCGAGACCTGGTATGCGGTCCTCGTGCCCGCGAAAACGCCGCACGAGATCGTCACGCGCCTCCACTCGGAGATCGTCAAAGCGCTGGCGCATCCCGATCTTTCGAAGAATCTCGCAGCACAGGGTTTCGAAGCCGGCGGCATGCCGCCGGCCGAAATGGCGCGCGTCATCAAGAGCGAGACGCAACGCTGGGCCAAAGTGATCCGCGACGGCAACATCCGCGCGGAATAAGAAATCGGGGGCAGACCCCACAAAATTCCCTGAAAAAACAAGGACTGGTTATGCAACGTGCCACCACCAAGCTGCGCGCCCTCGTGCGCGCGGGCAAGTTCCTCGAGCTGCCGAGCGGCTACGATCCGATCACCGCGCGACTCGCACAGGCTTGCGGCTTCAAGACGATCTACAGCGGCGGCTTCGTCACCGGCGGCTCGAGCTGCATCAGCGAGCCGTGCCTCACCATGAACGAGCAGATCCGCGTCGCGAGCGACATGGCGAACGCGGTCGACATCCCGGTCGTGATGGACGCCGGGGCGGGCTGGGGCGAGCCGCTGCACACCATGCGCACCATCCGCGAGTGCATACGCGCAGGCATCGCCGGCGTGCACATCGAGGACCAGCTATTCCCCAAGCGCGCGCACTATCACACCTACGTCGTGCACAACATCCCGATCGAGGAGTACCGCGACAAGATCCGCCTCGCCTGCGAGCAGCGCGACCGCACCGACAAGGATTTCGTGATCATCGCGCGCTCGGACGCCGCCCGCATCCAGGGCCTCAGGGAAGCGGTCAAGCGCGTGAATGTCGCCGCCGACCAGGGTGCGGACATGGGTCTCATCTTCCCGGTCAACCACGCCGACACGGTCAAGACGCCCAAGCTCTGCAAGGTCCCGATGGTCTATGTGCAGAGCCGCGGCAACCGCGACAAGCGGCCGCTCTACAGCTACGGGCAGCTGAAGGACATGGGCTACGCCGGCTGCATCGACGCGACTTTCGCCGTGTGCATCCAGCACCACTTCATGCGCAAGGCTTTCGAGGAGCTCAAGAAGACCGGCGACTACACCGGCCTCTCCGAGCAGGACTTCGTCGTCGCGAGGAAGCAGGTCGAGGACATCATCGGGCTCGAGGAGTCGTACCGCATCGAGCGCGAGACGGTGGAGAAAATCGCCGGGAAGAAAAAATCGACGGCTCGCTAGAGCCGTCGTTCCCGCGAAAGCGACGGCCGCCCAGGCCGTCGTCCCCGCGAACGCGGGGACCCATTTTGACTTTGCTTTTTGACTTTGCTTGAAGATGGATTCCCGACAGTCCCGCTACCGCGGTTCGGGAATGACGATTATTTCTGCTTCAGCTTGATCGCGGTCGCGTAGCAGTAATAACCGGCGGGCTTGAACAGGCTGTCGGTCTGCGACATGCAGACGAGGTTGGTCACGCCCTCGGCGCCGACGTTCGCGGCGCGCGCCAGGAGTGCTCCCCGGGCCTCGTCCTCGGTCGGATACCCCGGGACGCTGAAAGCCGAATGCCATCCGGCGAGGCCCACGCGCTCGACCACGACGTAGCTCCCGAGCGCGAGTTGCGTCGCGTCGTACACCGGAACGCCGGCGCGCGCGGACACCCCCGCGCTCGCACCGACGCTGTTCAAAGCCACCAACCCTGCGATCAGAACTCTCGGATACACGGCCGCTCCTCGTCGACGACGCGCTGACGATTCTAGCCCCGCACCGTGCGGGATCGGCGTGCACTAATGCCCAGGATCACCACGACACTTCGTTGTCCGGCGTCGCGCTGATCTTGTGCAGCGAGAGGTCCGAGCCGTTGAACTCCTGCTCGGCGTCGAGGCGTATGCCGACGGTCGACTTGAGCGCGCCGTAGACGATCGCCCCGCCGATCAGCGCGACCGCAATCCCCAGCAGCGTCCCGACGAGCTGCGCCCCGAACGTCACGCCGCCGATGCCGCCGAGCGCCTTGGTGCCGAAGATTCCGCACGCGATGCCGCCCCACGCTCCGCAGAGCCCGTGCAGCGGCCACACGCCGAGGACGTCGTCCCATTTCAGCCGGTTCTGCGTGAGGGTGAACATGAAGACGAAGAGCGCCCCGGCGATGCCGCCGGTGGCCAGCGCGCCGATGGGGTGCATCACGTCCGAGCCCGCGCAGATCGCGACGAGCCCCGCGAGCGGACCGTTGTGGACGAATCCGGGGTCGTTGCGCCCGATCATGAGTCCGGCGAGAGTGCCGCCCGCCATCGCCATCAGCGAGTTCACCGCCACCAGCCCCGAGATCTTGTCGATCGTCTGCGCCGACATCACGTTGAACCCGAACCAGCCTACCGACAGCACCCACGCGCCGAGCGCGAGGAAAGGGATGCTCGAAGGCGGCTGGGCGGTGACGCCGCCGCCCTTCGGATAGCGCCCGTTGCGCGCGCCCAGCAGCAGGACGGCGGTGAGCGCGATCCAGCCGCCCACGGCATGCACCACGACCGATCCCGCAAAATCGTGGAATTTCGCGCCCATCGACTTTTCGAGCCACGCCTGGATGCCGTACTGATCGTTCCAGGCGATGCCTTCGAAGAAGGGATAGACCAAGCCGACGATGATCGCCGTCGCGAAAAGCTGCGGAACGAACTTCGCCCGCTCGGCGATGCCGCCCGAGATGATCGCCGGCACCGCCGCGGCGAAGGTGAGGAGGAAGAAGAATTTGACGAGGTCGTAGCCGCTCTTCTCGGCGAGCTTCTCGGCGCCGGTGAAAAAACCCACGCCGTAGGCGACCGTGTAGCCGATGAAGAAATAGGCGATGGTGGACATCGCGAAGTCGCAGAGGATCTTCACGAGCGCGTTGACCTGGTTCTTGCGGCGGACCGTGCCGACTTCGAGGAATGCGAACCCGGCGTGCATCGCCAGCACCATGATCGCGCCGAGCAGGATGAACAGCGCGTCGCTGCTGATTTTCAGCGTTTCCATAACCTCCCTCCGTTGTTCTTAATCGGGCCGCCCGTAAGCAAGAACCGGCCCTTTCTTCATTACGTTGTTTTACAAGGTATTTTCAATTGGTGTGCGATCGTCGCGCACCATAACGGATCACTCGTGCCGACTGATGCACCGTTGCGGTGCTTTCGGACACAGGCCCGCACCCGCATAGACCTTCTCCGGTACCGCTTGCGAAACCCGATGAACACTGTGCGCTAAACCATTGAAGGCGCTCCGGCCGGCGTTTATAGTCGACCGGATGGCCATACCCGCTGCACAACCCGCGCACAGCTCCACCCCCGATGCACCGCTGACCCTGCAAGGCGTCCTCGACGACCTCGTGGCCGACGGCCTGGTGGCGCGCGACGCCGCCGACAAGCTGCTCAAGGACCGCCGGGCGGCGCGGATCGACACCCATCCGCTGGTGGTGATCGCGGACCAGAAGCTCAAGGATCCGCGCAACCCGAGGAAGCTGCTGCATCTCGAGGCGCTGACCGAATGGCTGGCCGAGCGCGTGGGCCTGCCCTACCTGCACATCGACCCGTTCAAGATCGACTTCGCCGCGGTCACCAAGGTGATGTCGAACGCCTACGCGCAGCGCTACAAGATCCTCCCCGTCGGCGTGAACACGCGCGAGGCGACGATCGCGGTCTGCGAGCCGTACGTGCGCGAATGGGAAGAGCAGCTCAAGCGCATCCTGAGGCTCGACATCAAGCGGGTGATCGCGAACCCGCTCGACATCCAGCAGTACCTCGTCGAGTTCTACAACCTCGCGCGCTCGGTCAAAGGCGCGACCGAGAAGGACAAGGGCGCTTACAGCGACATCGCCAACTTCGAGCAGCTCGTCCAGCTCGGCAGGAGCGGACGCCTCGACGCGAACGACCAGCACATCGTCCACATCTGCGACTGGCTGTTCAACTACGCGTTCGATCAGCGCGCGAGCGACATCCACATCGAGCCGCGGCGCGACATCGGCAACGTGCGCTTCCGCATCGACGGGGTGCTGCACCAGGTCTACCAGATTCCCACGCCGGTCATGGCGGCGATGACGAGCCGCATCAAGGTGCTCGGACGCATGGACGTCGTCGAGCGGCGCAGGCCCCAGGACGGGCGGCTGAAGACGATCACGCCCGACGGCGAGGAGGTCGAGCTGCGTCTGTCGACGATGCCGACCGCCTTCGGGGAAAAGCTCGTGATGCGGATCTTCAACCCGGAGAACCTCGTCAAGGATTACCGCGAGCTCGGTTTCACCGACGAGGACGAGACCAAGTGGAACGAGATGGTGACCAATCCGCACGGCATCATCCTGGTCACCGGCCCGACCGGATCGGGCAAGACGACCACGCTCTACTCGACGCTGAAGCAGGTCGCGAAGCCCGAGGTCAACGTCTGCTCGGTCGAGGACCCGATCGAGATGGTCGAGCCCGCGTTCAACCAGATGCAGGTGCAGCCCGGCATCGGCGTCGATTTCGCGAGCGGCATACGCACGCTCATGCGGCAGGACCCGGACGTGATCATGGTCGGCGAGATCCGCGACCTCGAGACCGCCGAGATGGCGATACAGGCGGCGCTCACCGGCCATCTCGTGTTCTCGACCCTGCACACCAACGACGCGCCTTCGGCGGTCACGCGGATGCTCGACCTGGGCGTGCCGTCGTATCTGCTGCAGTCGACGATCCTCGGCGTGATGGCGCAGCGTCTGGTGCGCACGCTCTGTCCGCACTGCAAGGAGCAGCACGACATCGACGAGTCGGCGTGGGAGATGCTCGTCGCCCCCTGGAAAGCGTCGACGCCGAAAGGCACGACCTACATCAACAAAGGCTGCCTCGAATGCCGCATGACCGGCTATATGGGCCGCATGGGCGTCTACGAGATGATGGTGATGACGCCCGAGCTGCGCAAAGGCGTCGCCGAAGAGCTCGACCTCGAAGCACTGCGCGACAAGGCTTTCCGCGAAGGCATGAAGCCGCTGCGCATCAGCGGGGCCATGAAGATCGCCGCAGGACTCACCACCATCGACGAAGTGATGAACGTCGCGCCGCCGCCGGGGGGCGACAGACGTCACCGGCGGTGACGTCTGTCGAGTGTTGAGTGTTGAATGTTACGTGTTAAGTGTTGAGTTAAAACCCGCAAGTCCCTCATTGGCCGCGCGAGCAGTCGCTCGGCACGCACGTCGATTTCTCGCACCTCGCGGCCACGCCGGCGGGGCGCACCGTCACCGTCGACGTGCGCCTGGATCGCGTCGAAGGCCGCAAGCTCTATTTCACGCTGTCGGCGCACGACGGCGTGAATCTCATCTCCGAAGGGAAGCACGAGCGCCACGTCATCGACGAGGAGAAATTCAGGGCGCGGAACCGCTTGTGAGCCGTCATTCCCGACCGCGCGCGAGCGCGATGTGATCGGGAATCCATTCGACGCGAAGCGTCGTCCTGGCGTACGCCAGGATCCATTTTGAATTTCTTCAAAGTCAACATGGATTCCCGCCTTCGCGGGAATGACGAACGTCAGTGAGCCTTCGTCAGCTGCCGCATTCCCTTGTCGAGCCCCTCGAGCGTCAGCGGGAACATGCGCTCCCCCATCAGCTCTCGCGTGATGCGGATCGACTCGTGGTAGTCCCACAGCGCCTCGGGCTGCGGGTTGAGCCAGATCGTCTGGTGATAGACGGACAGTAAGCGCTGCAGCCACGTAGCACCCGGCTCCTCGTTGGTGTGCTCGACGCTGCCGCCGGGATAGGTGATCTCGTACGGGCTCATCGTCGCGTCGCCGACGATGATCACCTTGTAATCGTGGGGATAGGTGTGCAGCACGTCCCACGTCGCCATGCGCTCGGCCGAGCGCCGGCGGTTGTCCTTCCACACCCGCTCGTAGAGGAAGTTGTGGAAGTAGAAGTACTCGAGGTGCTTGAACTCGATCCGCGCGGCGGAGAAGAGCTGCTCGCAGATGCGGATGTGATCGTCCATCGAGCCGCCGACATCGAAGAAGATCAAGACCTTCACCGCGTTGTGGCGCTCGGGCACCATCTTCAGGTCGAGCCAGCCTGCGTTCTTCGCGGTCGAGCGCACGGTGTCGTCGAGGTCGAGCTCCTCGGGCGCGCCCACGCGCGCGAACTTGCGTAAGCGGCGCAGCGCGACCTTGATGTTGCGCGTGCCGAGCTCGACGCTGTCGTCCAGGTTCTTGAACTCGCGCTGGTCCCAGACCTTCACCGCGCGGCGGTTGCGCGATTCGTGCTGCCCGATGCGGACACCTTCGGGGTTGTAGCCGTACGCGCCGAACGGGCTCGTGCCGCCGGTGCCCATCCACTTGCTGCCGCCCTGGTGACGGCCTTTCTGCTCTTCGAGACGCTTCCTCAGCGTCTCCATGAGCTTGTCCCAGCCGCCGAGCGACTCGATGAGCTTCTTCTCTTCGTCGGTGAGGAACTTCTCGACGAGCTTCCTGAGCCACTCCTCCGGAATCTCCGCCTTCAGCGGGTCGACTTCGACGATGCCCTTGAAGTACGCGGCGAACACGCGGTCGAAGCGGTCGAAGAACTTTTCGTCCTTCACCAGGCAGGTGCGGGCGAGATAGTAGAAGTCCTCGACCCGGCCGAAAGCGACCTGCTTCGCCATCGCTTCGATGAGGGTGAGGAACTCGCGGATCGAGACGGGCACCCCGCCTTCGCGCAGCTTCAGGAAAAACTCAATGAGCACAGCGACTTGGCCTCGTTACAAATCATTACAACTGCTTACGCATTGTCGTGCGCGAAGGGGGTATCGTTCAACCATCGAAACACTGGATACACGGTAACGAGGAGACCACAATGCGTAAAACCATCGCAACCCTGCTCGCCGGCGCGGCGCTCATCGGCATCTCGGGCACCGCCGCAGCGCGCGTTGACGTGGGTATCTCCTTGGGTTTCCCGGCCCCTGTCTACGTCGCTCCCCCGCCCCCGGTCGTCTACGTGCCGCCGCGCCCGGTCTACGTGGCCCCGCCGGCGCCGGTCTACTACGCGCCGGCACCTGTTTACTACGGTCCGCCCGCGGTCATTTACCGTGGCGGCCGCGGCTGGGGTCATCGTCACCATCACCGCGGTCACTGGAGATAGCCTCCGGCCGCAATCGAAAAGCGCCCCCCAGGCGCTTTTTTTTCGCCGTCATTCCCGACCCGCGGCAGCGGGAGCGATCGGGAATCCATTTTCCAGCCGTTGAACGTCGAAATGGATTCCCGCCTTCGGAATGACGACTGCTTTTGGCGGTTCAGCTCTTCCGCCGCGACATGAACACCAGCCGCTCGAAGAGGTGCACGTCCTGCTCGTTCTTGATCAGCGCGCCGTGCAGCGGCGGGACGATCTTGTGAGTGTCCTGGCTGTGCAGCGCCTCGGGTGAGATGTCCTCGGCGACGAGCAGCTTCAGCCAGTCGAGGAACTCCGAGGTCGACGGCTTCTTCTTCAGGCCCGGCACTTCCCTCAGCTCGAAGAAACGCTCCAGAGCCTCGCGCAGGAGCTGCTTCTTGATGTCGGGATAGTGCACGCCGACGATCTTCTCCATCGTCTCGTGATCGGGGAAGCGGATGTAATGGAAGAAGCAGCGCCGCAGGAACGCGTCCGGGAGCTCTTTCTCGTTGTTGCTGGTGATGACGACGAGCGGCCGGTGCTTCGCCTTGACGAGCTCCTGCGTCTCGTAGACGTAGAACTCCATGCGGTCGAGCTCGCGCAGGAGGTCGTTCGGGAACTCGATGTCGGCCTTGTCGATCTCGTCGATCAGCAGCACCGCCGGCGTTTCGGACGTGAAGGCCTTCCAGAGCATGCCCTGCACGATGTAGTTGCGGATGTCGTGCACCTTGGCGTCGCCGAGCTGCGAATCGCGCAGCCGCGACACCGCGTCGTATTCGTACAGCCCGTGCTGCGCCTTGGTCGTCGACTTGATGTGCCATTCGAAGAGCGGCCTCTGAAGCGCCTTGGCGACTTCGATCGCGAGCAGCGTCTTGCCCGTACCGGGCTCGCCCTTGATGAGCAGCGGCCGCTCGAGCGTGATCGCCGCGTTGACGGCCATCATCAGATCTTCGGTCGCGATGTAGTTGTCGGTGCCTTCGAAACGCATGGCGGGTCCTGGCGGCGAAAACGCGCATTATACGGGCGGACTCCCCGCCTCTCCGGCGGGCAGCGCGCTTTACGGATTCGAACGTTTTTCCTCTGCGCGCCTCTGCGTCCTCTGCGGTAAATCACGCTTTTCGTCCAGCCTGCGCTCGACTTCCGCGAGCTTGGCGCGGATCTCCCTGCCGACGTAGATCTGCGGCTCCGACGGCGGCGTCTGGCCTTTCTCCTGCTCCCACTGCTCGATCTTCGCGCGCGCGGTCTCGAACGCGCCCTCGATCGAGTGCGTCTTCGCGAGCGCTTCCCCGAACAGCGCCTTGGCGAGGTAGGTCGCGTCCGAGCCGTAGCCGCAGCCGAACGACGTGCGGTCGCGGCGCGCGGCGGTGATGATGAGCGTGCGATCGTCCTTCAGCGCGTCGATGAAGCCGCCCGAGTAGCACGCCGAGACGATCAGCACTTTCCAGCGGATGCCCGATTCGGCGAGCGCGTTCTTCAGTCGCTCCGGCGTGATCGGGTCGAGCCTCAGCGGGCGGAAATCGACCGCGAGCTCGTGCTTGGCCGACCCGTGCGACGAGACGTAGAGCAGCAGCACGTCCTCGTCCCGGTCCATCGTCTCGCCGACGTGGCGCAGAGCGACGGTGAGGCTCGTCAGCGTCGCGATCGGATGCTCTTCGAGCGTCTTCGCGTTGTTGATCAGCATCACGGTGCGGCCGCCCGCGTCGAAGCGCTGCGCGAGCAGCGACGAGATCATCTTCGTTTCCTTCATGAAGACGTCTTCGCCCGCATAGAGGCCCGCGACGATCGCGTAGACGTCGGGCATCCCGGGGCGCTGCGGCTGCACCGCTTCGAGCTCGCGATCGAGCGCGGCCGTCTGCGCGTAGAACGCTTTCTCCTCGGCGAGCGTATAGAAGCCGGTCACCGCGTCCGCCGCGCCTTCGTCGCGCTGCGGCGCCCAGACGAGCCCCTGCGGCACGAGGTAAGCCGGGAGCACGACGATCGCGAACGCCGCGACGCCGGCCGCGAGCCGCCGACGCAGCGGCGCGTCGACGAGCCGCCATCCGGCATTGAGCACGATCGCCGCCGACCACGCGAGCATCACGTAATCGATCACGAACCAGTAAGTCTCGCCGAACGGCAGGAGCTGCTGCTGCGCGAGGATGTAGAGCGCCGAGGAGATGACGTTCATCACCACGCTCGCCGCGGCGAGCACGACCGGCAGCGTCAGGAGCGCGTCACCCGGCGCGAGGCGCCGCGCGATCATGCCCACGATCAGCACCGCCGGCACGAAAGCGAGCGCGCGCGCGAGCTCGTAGATGTTGACCTCCCCGCGCACCCCGAAAGCCGCCATCGAGAAGACGAACATGATCGCGATGTCGATGGCGACCAGCGTGGCGAAGAGCTCCGGCACCGGCGGCACGTCGGCGCGCGAGACCGGACGCAGGGAGACGAGCCTCGCTCCCGCGCGCAAGGCACGCGCGAGCACGCCCAGGCTCGATCCGGACATCAGCGGGCCCGGTGGAGGTCGGTTCTGAGATCGATGTCGAGCAGGACGCCCGGATCGTCGCAGTCGACGCGCACGATCTCGTCGGCGTGCCGGGCGAGCACCGCTTTCGCGCCGGTGTCGCCCCGCAGTTGCGTGAGCTCGTCGCGCACCCGCGCGGAAAATCCGACCGGGTGCCCGCGTTCACCCCGATAGAAAGGCGCCGCGATGACCGCCCCGCCTTTGATCGCCGCGGCCACCGCCTGTATCGTCTGCGGTCTGACGCGCGGCATGTCCGCGAGCGCGACGATCCAGCCGCCGGCCTCGCGTATCTCTGCGACGCCGTGCGCGAGGGTGTGCCCCATGCCGTGCACGCTTTCGGCGCAGTGAGTCACCTCGCAGCCTTCCTGCTCGAGGATGTCGGCCAGCGGGAAATCGCCGCTGCGCACGACCGCGATGACGTCGAGACCCGCGGCGACGAGGTTGCGCGCGGCATGGGCGGCGATCGGCGCGCCGTCTTCCAGCGGGTGCACCAGCTTGCCGCCGCCGAAGCGCGTGCCTGCGCCGGCGGCGAGCAGCACGCCGACGATCGGTTGCTGAGCGTTCATGGATGGCCTCATTATACGGGCGGCGGTTTGCGCCTCATCCGTTGGAATCCGAAATGCCCAAGTTCTGCGCCAATCTCACCCTGCTCTTCAACGAGCACCCGTTCATGGAACGCTTCGAAGCCGCCGCGAAAGCGGGCTTCAAAGGCGTCGAGTACCTGTTCCCCTACGACTTCCCCAAGGATCAGCTCGTCGAAGCGCTGAAGAAAAACGGCCTCGTGCAGGTGCTGCACAACCTGCCGGCGGGCGACTGGGCGAAAGGCGAGCGCGGGCTCGCGTGCGATCCGGCGCGCGTCGGCGAGTTTCAGGACGGCGTGGGACGCGCGATCGACTACGCGACGGCGCTGGGCTGCAAGCAGCTCAACTGTCTGGCCGGATTGTCCCCGGAGGGCGTCGACGAGGCGCGGCAGAGGACGACGTTCGTCGCGAACCTCCAGTTCGCCGCGCAGAAGCTCGAGGAGGCGGGCATCAAGCTCCTCATCGAGCCGATCAACACCCGCGACATCCCGGGCTTCTATCTCACGCGCTCGAAGCAGGCGCTGGACATCATCGACGAGGTCGCGTCGCACAACCTCTTCCTCCAGTACGACATCTATCACATGCAGATCATGGAGGGCGACCTCGCGCGGACGATCGAAGCCAACCTCGCACGCATCCCGCACATGCAGCTTGCCGACAATCCGGGACGCAACGAGCCCGGAACGGGCGAGATCAACTACGCGTTCCTGTTCGATCACATCGACCGCATCGGCTACAAGGGCTGGATCGGCTGCGAGTACAAACCGAAGACGACGACGGTCGAAGGTCTGGGCTGGATCCAGCCGTACCTCAATCGCGCCGAAGCGGCGTCGCTCGATATGCTGTAACGATAGAATCGCCCCATCACTCACGGAGACACACATGAACGTCGGATTCATCGGTCTCGGCATCATGGGCAAGCCCATGGCGCTGAACCTCATCAAGGGCGGTCACACGCTGTTCCTGCAGAGCCGCAGCGGCGTCCCGGCAGAGCTCACCGGCGCGGGCGGCAAAGCCTGCGGCAACGCGAAAGAGGTCGCGCAGCAGGCGGACGTCATCATCACCATGCTCCCCGACACGCCGGACGTCGACAAAGTGCTGTTCGGCGCGAACGGCGTCGCCGAAGGCCTGAGCAAAGGCAAGACCGTCGTCGACATGAGCTCGATCTCGCCCATCGAGACCAAGAGTTTCGCGAAGCGCATCAACGAGGCCGGCTGCGACTACGTCGATGCGCCCGTCTCCGGCGGGGAAGTCGGCGCGAAGAACGCGGCGCTCACGATCATGGTCGGCGGCCCCCAGGCGGCTTTCGACCGCGTGAAGCCTTTGTTCGATCTCATAGGCAAGAACATCACGCTCGTCGGCGGCAACGGCGACGGCCAGACGACCAAGGTCGCGAACCAGATCATCGTCGCGCTCAACATCGAAGCGGTGGGCGAAGCGCTGCTGTTCGCGTCCAAGGCCGGAGCCGATCCCGCGAAAGTGCGGCAGGCGCTGATGGGCGGCTTCGCCGCGTCGCGCATCCTCGAAGTGCACGGCGAGCGCATGATCAAGCGCACCTTCGACCCCGGTTTCCGCATCGAGCTGCACCAGAAGGACCTCTCGCTCGCGCTCTCCGGCGCGCGCGCGATGGGCGTCTCGCTCCCCAACACCGCCACCGCGCAGGAGCTCTTCAACTCGTGCGCCGCGAACGGCGGCGCGAAGTGGGACCACTCCGCGATGGTGAAAGCGTTGGAGCGGATGGCGAATCACGATGTAGCGAAGTGATGAAGTGATGAGGTGAAGGTGATGAGGTGAAGGTGACGCCCCCTGTCTCATCACCCCCATCTCATCACCTCTTTGTAACAACAGCTAACCGGACTTTCCACACGTGACTCTGAAAGGCAAAACCGCCCTCATCACCGGCTCCACCGGCGGCATCGGCGAAGCGTTCGCGCGCGCGTTCGCGAAGGAAGGCTGCAACGTCGTGATGAACGGCCTGGGCGAGCCCGCAGCGATCGAGAAGCTGCGCGCTTCGCTCGAGGGTGATAACCGCGTCGTCTATCACCCGGCCGACGTCGGCAAGCCCGACGAGATCGCCGACATGATGCACGAAGCGGAGAAGCGCTTCGGCGGCGTCGACATCCTCATCAACAACGCCGTGACCCGGCACTACGCGCCGATCGAAGAGTTTCCGGTCGACAAGTGGGAGCGCGCGCTGGCAGTCAACCTCTCGGCGGCTTTCCACACGATTCGTCTCGCGCTGCCCGGCATGAAGAAGCGCAACTGGGGCCGCATCATCAACATGGCGTCGATCCACGCGACGAGCGTGGTGAAGGACCGCGTCGATTACGTCACCACCAAGCATGCGATCGTCGGGATCACGCGCGCGGTCGCGCTCGAGTGCGCGCAAACGCCGATCACGGTCAACGCGATCTCGCCCGGCTGGGTGCTGACGCCCCACGCCGAGAACCAGATCGCGCGCAAGATGGCGGAGAAAGGCTGCACGCGCGAAGCGGCGATGGCCGAGCTGCTCGAAATACGCCAGCCGAGCCGGCGTCCGGTCATGCCCTCCGACGTCGCCGCGCTCGGCGTGTTCCTCTGCAGCGATGCCGCGGCCAGCATCACCGGCGCGGCGCTGCCGATCGACGGCGCGTGGGCGATCTCCTGAACGCACGATGAGCGCGCCGCACCCGGGCGCGCGGCGCCCGTTTCCCGACATCGTCTTAAGCGAGCTGAAGGCGCGCTTCGGCGATCGGGTGGTGACCGCAGCGGCAGCGCTCGAGCACCACGGCAAGGACGAGTCGTGGCACGCGCACGCGCTGCCCGACGCGGTCGTCTATGCCGAAACGACCGACGACGTGGTCGCGCTGGTGAAGCTCTGTGCGGCGCACCGCGTGCCGATCGTACCGTTCGGCGCCGGCACTTCGCTCGAAGGCCACGTGCTGGCGATCCACGGCGGCGTCTGTCTCGACATGACGCGCATGAACCGCGTGCTCGAAGTCCACACCGACGACCTCGATGCGACCGTCGAAGCCGGTGTGACGCGCAAGCAGCTCAATCGCGATCTCGCGTCCACCGGCCTCTTCTTTCCGATCGACCCGGGCGCCGACGCGACGATCGCCGGCATGGCGTCGACCCGCGCGTCGGGCACCAATGCGGTGCGCTACGGCACCATGCGCGAAAACGTGCTCGCCATCAAAGCGGTGCTCGCCGACGGCAGCGTCGTCGACACCGCGCGGCGCGCGCGCAAGTCCTCGGCGGGCTACGACCTCACTCGCCTGCTCGTCGGCGCCGAAGGCACGCTCGGCATCATCACCGAGCTCACCGTGCGGATCTACCCGCAGCCCGAAGCGCTGTCGGCGGCGACGTGCGCGTTCCCGAGCGTCGACGCCGCGGTGCGCACCGTGATGCAGACGATACAGCTCGGCATCCCGATCGCGCGCTGCGAGCTCCTCGACGCGCTGACGATCTCGGCGGTGAACCGCTACAGCAAGCTCGGGTTAAGAGTGGCGCCGATGCTCTTCTGCGAGTTCCACGGCACCGAAGCCAGCGTCGCCGAGCAGGCCGAGCGCGTGCAGGAGATCGCGCGCGAGGAAGGCGGGATGGATTTCCAGTGGGCGACGCTCACCGAAGAGCGCACCAAGCTGTGGCAGGCGCGCCACGACGCGTACCCGGCGTGCATGCAGCTGCGGCCCGGCAACCGCGCGGTCGCGACCGACGTCTGCGTGCCGATCTCGCGGCTCGCCGAGTGCATCGCCGCGACGAACGAGGACATCGCGCACGCGTCGATGCCGGTCGCGCTCTTCGGCCATATCGGCGACGGCAACTTCCACCTCGTCATCCTGGTCGATCCGGCCGACGCGAAAGACATCGAGGAAGCGCAGACGCTCAACACGCGCGTGGTCGAGCGTGCGCTGGCGATGAACGGCACCTGCACCGGCGAGCACGGCATCGGCTTCGGCAAGATCGATTTCCTGAAAGCGGAGCTGCCCTCCGCGATCTCCCCGATGCGTGCGATCAAGCGCGCGCTCGACCCGCTCGACATCCTCAACCCCGGCAAAGTCATCCCAGAAGAATGAAAAACCTCGCACGTCTGCTGGCGGCGCTCACGCTCGCTGCCGCCCCGCTCTCGTACGCGCAGCAGCAATACCCGGTGAAGCCGGTGCGCGTGATCGTCCCGTTCGCCGCAGGCGGGCCCTCGGACTTCCTGATGCGTATCGTCGGTCCGAAGCTCACCGAGATCTGGGGGCATACGGTCATCCTCGACAACCGCGGCGGCGCGAACCAGCAGCTCGGCAGCGAGCTCGCCGCGCGAGCGCCGGCCGACGGCTACACGCTCCTCATGATGACCGGCGGCGCCGCGATCAACGTGACGCTCTATCCCAAGCTGCCGTACGACACGCTGCGCGACTTCGCGCCGATCAGCCTCGTCGCGGTCGGACCGAACATGGCGGTGATCCACCCGTCGGTGCCGGCGAAGAACCTCGCCGAGTTCATCACTTTCGCGCGCAGCAAGCCGAAGCAGATCGTGTACGCCTCCGCGGGCGCGGGCGCTCCGAGCCATCTCGCGGTCGAGCTCTTCAGCACGATGGCGAAGATCCAGATGATCCACGTCCCGTACAAAGGCATGGCGCCGGGCATGACCGATCTCCTCGGCGGCCAGGTGCAGCTCGCGTTTCCGACGATCAGCGCGGGCATCCCGCACATCCGCAGCGGCAAGCTGCGCGCGCTCGGCGTGACGACCGCGAAGCGCTCGCCCGCCGCGCCGGACGTGCCGACGATCGCCGAGGCCGCGCTTCCCGGCTTCGAAGCGAGCAACTGGTACGGCATGGTCGCGCCCGGCAAGACGCCGCCGGAGCTGGTCAGAAAGATCCACGACGATCTTGCGAAGGTGCTCGCCTCCCCCGACGTGCGCGAGAAGTTCATCAACCAGGGCATGGAAGCGACGAGCATCACGCCCGAAGCGTTCCAGGCGCACATCCGTTCCGAGATCGCCAAGTGGGCTAAGGTCGTCAAGGCCTCCGGCGCCAGGCCGGAGTGATCCACCCGGCCGTCGTCGCGCTGCTCTCGGCCGCGTGCTTCGGCGCGGCGCTGATCGTGGTGCACTACGGCTTGCGCTACGGCGGGAGCTACGCCGGCGCGCGCGTGAGCCTGTCGACGAGCTTCGTGCTGTGGTGGCTGATCGCGCCGTTCCAGCTCGATCTGTCGGCGTGGCATCTCGGCGCCGCGGCGATCTTCGCGGTCGTCGGCCTGTTCTATCCCGCGGCGGTCACCGTGCTCACCAACGAATCGAACCGGCTGCTCGGGCCGACCCTGACCGGCACGATCGGCAGCACCGCGCCGCTGTTCGCGACCGCGCTCGCGGTGCTCGTGCTCGGCGAGAAGCTGACGCCCGCGATCCTCGTCGGCGGCTCGACGATCGTGGCCGCGCTCGTGCTGATGTCGTGGCGCGGCTCGCCGCAGGCATCAGGGGGCTGGCGGCTCCTCTTGCCGTTCAGCGGCGCGATGCTGCGCGGGCTCGCGCAGACGCTCTCCAAGCTCGCGCTCAATCTGTGGCCCAGCCCGTTCGCGGCGACGCTCATCAGCTACACCGTATCCGGCGCCGGCATCTGGGGATACACCCTCGCTCGCCCCGCAGGGGACGACGCCTACAAGCTGCGGCCGGGCGGGGTGAAGTGGTTCATGGCGGCCGGCATCCTCAACGCGCTCGCGGTGCTGCTGCTCTACCAGGCGCTGCACACCGGGCAGGTTTCGGTCGTCGCGCCGCTCGTCGCGCTGTATCCTCTGTTCACTCTCCTTTACAGCGCCCTCTTCCTGCGCACCGAAGCGCTCACGCGACGCGTCGTGATCGGCGCGCTCTGTGCCGTCGCAGGCGTGGTGGTGCTGGTGCGCGGTTAGACGACGATGTCCGAATCACTTCCCACTTATACCGACGAAACCCTGCGCGGCACGAGCGTTCCGGAGCTCATGCGCATCCTCGCGCGCGATGAAGACCGCGTGCCGCGCAACGTCATCGACGAGGCCGCCCGCCGCGGCGACGCGATGCTCGACGCGATCGCCGATCTCATCGACAAGGACTACAACTGGGGCGACGACCAGAGCGACGGCGAATGGTGGCGCCTGCTGCACGCGGCGATGATCCTCGGCCTCATGGACTCGGAGCGCGCCGGCGAGCTCCTGGTGCGCTTCATGCGCCGCGTGGACGACACCGAAGACGAGATGCTCGAAGAGTGGCTGTCGGACGAGTGGCCGAAGCTCTTCAGGAACAAGCCGGCCGCGGTGCTGCCCGCGCTGCACGCGCTGGCGGACGATCCGGACGTGCTCTGGTACACGCGCTCCGACGCGGTCGATGCGGCGATCGCATGGGTTCAGAAGAACGACCCCGAAGCGCTGGAGCGCGAGCTCGACCGCTCGGCCGCGATGGCGTCCTCGAAAACCGAATTCATCCAGATGCGCAGCCTGCTGGCGGGCACGCTGCTGCGCTTCGCGCGCGCGCGGCATCGGCGCGGGCTCGATGCACTTGCCGGTCAGCAGCCGGATGAAGCAACATGGTTCGACCGCTCCGATGTGATTCGTGCGTATGCGTCGGGCGGCGAACCGCCGCACTGGGAAACCGGCGACGAGCCGTGGGCGTTCTATACGCCCGAAGCGATCGAAGAGCGCCGGCGCCGCTGGGCCGAAGCCGACGCCGAGCTCGAGCGCGGCGAAGGCGAGCTCGTCGATGAAGAAGGCTTTCCGCTCGATGAGCCTTACGTGCGCGCCGAGCCCAAGGTCGGCCGCAATGACCCATGTCCGTGCGGCAGCGGGAAGAAGTACAAGAAGTGCTGCATGGCTCGATAGCGTCGGCAAGAGACCAAACGATCGGACTGAGTGGACAAATTCGACCGGATCTACAAGCTCCACGAGCTGCTTCGCGACCGGCGCACGCCGATCCCGCGCGCGGAGCTCGTGGAGCAGCTCGAGCTCAAGTCCGAGTCGAGCATCTATCGCCTGATCCGCCTGCTCAAGGACCAGTTGAACGCGCCGATCGAGTGGCACGACGAGATCGGCGGCTACTACTACAAGCGCGACGCATCCGGCGGCACCTACGAGCTGCCGGGACTGTGGTTCAACGCGAAGGAGTTGCAGGCGCTGATCGTGTTCGACCGGGTGCTCGAAAGCCTCGATCCCGGTCTTCTGAAAGATCACCTCGCCCCGCTCAACCGCCGCATCGGCGAGCTGCTGAAACACCAGCGTCTCGGGCTCACCGAGGCTGCCCGGCGCGTGCGCGTCGTGGGCGCAGCGGCCAAGGCGCCCGGCCGGTGGTTCGAGGCCGTGGCCGAGGCGCTCCTCCAGCGCCGCGAGCTCAGGCTGCGCTACCACGGACGAAGCAAAGACCAGGTCTCCGAGCGCGTCGTATCGCCGCAACGCCTCGTGCACTATCGCGATACGTGGTACCTCGACGGCTGGTGCCATACCCGCAGCGCGCTGCGCACGTTCGCGATCGACCGCATCAGGGAGGCGAAGGAACGCGCCGACACCGCGCGCGACGTTCCAGAAGCAGACCTCGACGCGCATCTGGCCAGCAGCTACGGCATCTTCGCGGGCAAAGCGAACAAGACCGCCGTGCTGCGCTTCTCTGCGAACGCCGCGCGCTGGGTCGCGGACGAGCGCTGGCATCCGCAGCAGATCGGACAGTTCCTGACCGACGGGCGCTACGAGCTGCGCGTGCCCTACCGCGACGCGACCGAGCTCGCGATGGACGTCATGAGATTCGGACCGGAAGTCGAAGTGGCGGCGCCGGACAGCCTGCGCGAGGCAGTGGTCGAAAGACTTCGCGCGGCCCTGGCGCGGTACAAGCCGGAGTGACGATCATCGCCGCGCGTGGCCGATCGATGGCGCTCGGTTTCCGCCGGGCATACTATCCGATATATGAAGCTCGCGAGTTTTGAAGCGCTGGCCGTCGCGTTGGAGGAGGCCGGCGTGCGCTACCTTGTCGCCGGCGGCCTCGCAGTGAATGCACATGGTTATCTGCGATTTACAAAAGACGTCGACCTCGTCGTGCAGCTCGTCTCGGACAACATCGTTGCTGCATTCGACGCGTTGAACAATCTTGGTTACCGCCCCACGGTTCCGATCTCCGCGGCGCAATTCGCAGACGCAAGCTTGCGCGCATCGTGGATCCGGGACAAAGGCATGCAAGTTCTCCAGTTCTGGAGCGATCGGCATCGTGAAACGCCCATCGACGTGTTCGTGCGCGAGCCGTTCGACTTCGATCTCGAGTACGAGCGCGCGCTCGTCAAGCCGCTGCACGGCGCAATAGCCGTGCACTTCGTGACGGTTCAGGAGCTGATCCGCATGAAGCAAGCCGCAGGTCGACCCCAGGACCACATCGATATCGAACAACTGCGTCTCAAGGACGACCGTGGCTGAATCCGCCGATCCGAAGCCGATCGACTGGAGCCTGACCACCTGGGAAGGCGCCCGACGTGAGCAGTTGAGACGATGGTCCGAGCTCACGCTGGAAGAGATCATCCGCGCGCAGGAAGAGATGCGCGAGCTGGCGGAAGCGCTGGCAGGAGCGGCTCCTGCCCCAGCCCCTCCGCCCTCCGAGGCGTAGGGCATCTCCCGACAGAGCGCTTGGCGGCCGGAGGACCATAATAAGTCGGGCTGCTCGACGCGCCCGATAACGAGAACCGCGGCCCTGGCCGCGGCGAAAGACGCCAAACACCGATCGCTTGGCCATGCCGGCCGTGACCCCGACGGGGGCCACGTACGGCTATCGAGTATTCAGAGTCGGGGCCGCTAAGCTCCTGTTCGTTCGAAGCTGGAAAGTACAAGAAAACATGAACGAATCAATCGTCATCGCATTGCTGGCCGCCATCGTCGGCGCCGCACTCGCGTGGCTCATACGGGCCGCATCGAGCAAAGCCGCCCAGGCCACGCTCGAAGCCCGGCTCGCCGCGGCACACACGCAGTATGAGGAGCGCACGTTCGAGCTCGCATCGTTGCGATCCGAACACGCGGCGTGCCCGGACGTGCTCGCCACAGAGCGGGAGCAGCGCGCACGTGCCGAGGAGAAAGCGGCGCGCGTGCCTCAGCTCGAAGCGGAGCTCGGCAGTAAAGGCACGACCGTCGCCGCACACGAGGCCCGGATAGCGGAGCTTACGACGCGCATCGAGGAGTCCGCTCGCGCGTCGGAAGAAAAGCTCGCCCTGGTCAAGCAGGCGGAGACCGCCCTGCTCGACGCGTTCAAGGCGTTGTCCTCCGATGCGCTGAAGAGCAACAACCAGTCATTCCTCGAGCTCGCGCGGACGACGCTCGAGAAGTTCCAGGACGGCGCGAAGAGCGATCTCGAGGCGCGCCAGAAAGCGGTCGGCGAGCTCGTGCGCCCGCTCAGGGAATCGCTCGAGAAAGTCGACGGCAAGCTCGGCGACATCGAAAAGGCGCGCGTATCCGCGTATTCCGCGCTGAACGAGCAACTGCGCGGCCTGGTCGAGACGCACCTCCCGATGCTGCGCAGCGAGACGGCCAATCTCGTGAAGGCCCTGCGCCAGCCCACCGTGCGCGGCCGCTGGGGCGAGATCCAGCTCAAACGCGTGGTCGAGATGGCCGGCATGATCGATCATTGCGATTTCTACGAGCAGGAAACACGCACCACCGAGGACGGCCGGTTGCGTCCCGATCTCATCGTGCGTCTGCCCGGCGGCAAGCAGATCATCGTGGACGCAAAAGCCGCGGTGACGGCTTACCTCGAAGCGATCGAGGCGCCCGACGAGGAAACCCAGCGCACGAAACTCGTCGATCACGCGCGTCAGGTGCGTACCCACATGACCCAGCTCGGCCGCAAAGGCTACTGGGAGCAGTTCGATCCCGCGCCGGAGTTCGTCGTGCTCTTCCTTCCCGGCGAAATGTTCTTCAGCGCCGCGCTCCAGAACGATCCCGGACTGATCGAGTTCGGCGTGAACGAAAAAGTCATCCCAGCCACGCCGACGACGCTGATCGCATTACTGCGCGCAGTCGCCTATGGCTGGCGGCAGGAAGCGATCGCGAAGAACGCACACGAGGTCGCCGCACTGGGGCGGCAGCTCTATGAGCGGATCGCGAAACTCGCGGAGCACTGGGGGACTGTGGGCGACCGTCTCGGCAAAGCAGTCGACGCCTACAACAGCGCGACCGGAACGCTCGAGACGCGCGTGCTTGTTTCAGCGCGCAGGTTCAGGGACCTGCATGCGGCGGCGCAGGACAGCGAGATCGAAGCCCTGGACGTGCTGCCGCAGACGCCGCGGACTGTGCAGGCCGAGGAGCTTAGGGCGTCACTGCTGTCGGACGGGGCGGGATGAGGCGCGAACAACGAACGCAGCGCATGACGGCCGCTACGTCCGAATCATGTGTCGAGCAACGGAACGCCTGCCTGTCTCGCAGCGACCCTGAGCTGGTCGTCGAACACACCGAAATGAAACGCCACCTGATCACCGAACGCATCCAACGCCGCGGCGGCAGCGGCCAGATGCAGGCTGTCGTAACCGCGCAAGCGGTAGCGTCCCGCGAAGTCGGCCGCCCGGCGAATCAGCAAATCGGTCGCTTGCAGGATCTCCCACGATTTCCACTGAACGTCGAGGTCGCCCCGCAAGGTCGCAAACAATGCATCTGCCTTACGCTCGTGGGTCACACGGGCGAACACGGCGCACGCTTCGACATACGCGATCGCATGCGTGACGACCAACCGTGCGCCGGACACGGCCTCGCGCACCGTGTCAGAGCTCTGTTCGTGAACGAACAGCTTCACCAATGCGGAGGTATCCAGGTACAGGATCATCCGCGCAGTTCGCTCACCATCTCCGCCAGCGTTTTCTCGCCTTCATCGAGCCGAAGGACCGGCTTCGGAAGGCGGGGCTTCCTGCCGCTCCCGGGACGCACCCAGGGAAGCTCGCGGAAACGGGCGATCAGTTCGTCCTCGGTCGCCGCGTCATGTCCCCGCGGCGGCACCAGTCGCGCAACCTCGCGGCCATGCGAGGTCACGATCACCTCTTCTCCTTGCGCCGCGCGGCGCAGGTATTCGGAGAGGCGGCTTTTCAGCTCTCGCACCGATACGTCCATGGACATGGCTCCAGGGTGTGACCACAAAAGAGCATTGTAGACACGAGACATGACCCCTGCAACGTTAAGCGTATGCCGAGGTAAGACGACGGCCGATAGACGTCGTGCACACGCTGCAGATATGCGCGAACTCGGAAAACCGAAGAACGCGGACATGACGCGAAGACAAAACGATAGATACGTATCTTTACGGCAATGTAACCGCACAAGCCGCCTCTGCGGCCGGAGTCAAAGGCGTTCTCTTGCGTACGCCCTGCGGCCCAATGATCTTTCGCGTATACCGCGACAGTCACGAGTTCACAGATTACGAGATCAGGCACGATGAGCTTGCCGTCACCATCGACCCGGACGAGTTGGCGACGTTTTACCGCATCGATGGACGGGATGCGCTCGATCACAGTCCGGAAGTGCTGGGACTTAAGAGGAGTGACGAATGAGGAGCCATAAGATCGACGTTCTGGCGCGACTGGCCGGCGACGATCCTCCTCTGCGGCGACGAGTTCGACTGGCCCTTGCTCGAGGCGAACGAGTGTGCCCCGCGTCCTTCCTTCGTGTCCAAGGACTGCATGCCCACACAGAGGACACCTTACAGAGAGAGTCCCTGCATGGCCTTTGACGATGATTTCCTGATACTCACCGGCACCCCCCCCTTCCCGTGGCAGCGCGCGTTGTACGAGCGCTTCGTCGCGAGCGACTTCCCCAACTCGTGCGATCTGCCGACTGGCCTCGGGAAGACAAGTGTTATCGCCCTTTGGCTGCTCGCGCTCGCCAAGAACCCGAAACTACCGCGGCGGCTCGTGTACGTCGTCAATCGGCGCACCGTCGTCGATCAATCCACCGCTGAGGCCGAGCGGCTTCGCAGCCAACTCCTCGAGCCTGGCGTACGACACCTTCATGATGCCCTCGACGCCTTGGCGGCGGTGAGCGCCAAGCATCCGCTGACGATCAGCACCCTTCGAGGCGAGTTCGCCGACAACGGCGCGTGGCGGCGAGATCCGTCACGACCGGCCATCATAGTCGGCACCGTCGACATGATCGGCAGCCGGTTGCTCTTCAGCGGCTACGGCTGCGGCTTCCGCAGTAAGCCGCTGCACGCCGGCTTCCTCGGGCAAGACGCACTGCTGGTCCATGATGAGGCCCATCTCGAGCCAGCGTTTCAGTCGTTGCTCACCGCCATCGCCGACGAGCAGCACCGCAGCAAAGAGCCGCGCCCGCTCAAGGTGCTTGCGCTTTCGGCCACCGGCCGCACGGAACCCAAATTCATGCTGAGTGAAGAGGACCTCCGCAACGCGGTCGTAAGGAAGCGACTCCACGCCAGGAAGGGCCTGCAGCTAAACGCCATTGATGACCGAGCAGAGCTGCCCGAACGCGCCGCTACAAAAGCCATGGAGCTCGACGGCAAAATTCTTATCTTCCTGTCTTCGGTCGAGCACGTAGAGAAATGCGCACAGATGCTTCGCAAGAGGAAGCATAGCGATAGCGTCGCCACGTTGACCGGTACCATGCGAGGCGCGGAACGCGATGGCCTTGTGAAAAACCCGGTGTTCGCACGTTTCCTCCCAAGCCCAAGCGACGACGTGAGACCGCAGGAGGGCACCGTCTTCCTCGTCGCCACGTCAGCGGGGGAAGTGGGTATCGATATCTCGGCCGATCATCTCGTCACAGACCTTCCTCCGTTCGACGCGCTCGCTCAGCGGCTGGGTCGTGTCAATCGCTACGGTGAAGGCGACGCCGAAGTGCACGTGTACTGCGAGAAGTTGAAAGAGCCTCCAAAGGCGAAAGCCGATGACGAGGACGGCGATGGAGAAGACGAGAAGCTCGGCAAGCGCAAGGACGAATACGACCACGCGCGCTTCTTTACGCGAGCGCTGCTGGGCGAGCTGCCTACACGTGACGACGAGCGCCGGGAAGCGTCTCCGTCGGCGCTAAGTGCCTTGCCCCGTGGCGCACGCGTCCATGCCTCGACGCCGCAGCCCGACATTCACCACGTCGACGCGCTGCTGTTCGATCGATGGTCCTACACCACCGTCACCGAGGTGCTGCCCGGTCGCCCGCCGGTGGCTGAATGGCTGCACGGAAAAGCTGAATGGGAACCGAGTCGCACTACCGTTGCCTGGCGCCGCGAGGTGGCGTGGCTTACTAAGGAAAATCTCGGTCGGGAGAAGCTCGACGACTTCCTCGCCGACTATCCTCTGCGCAGCCGCGAGACATTGAGTGACGTCACCATCCGCGTACTAAAGCACCTTGAGAAGCTGGCAGCGCGCGACAAAGACGGCAACCATTTCGCTTGGCTGGTCCGCCATGACAGACCAGCCGAAATCATGAAGCTGGTCGAGCTCGTCGACCGCTACGACTCGAAGAGGAACCCGACGCTCGACGACGCCACAGTGGTGCTGGCACCAGAGGCTGGGGGCCTGCTTAAAGAAGGGCTCCTCGACGGCACGGCCGAGTTCGATCCAGCCGTCGCCTACGACCTGGGACCCAAGGAAAACGAACGGCTCGTGCATGAATCGGAAGAGACACCTAAGGCGCCACCCGGCATGCGGCTGGTCCGCGCGGTGAAGCGCACGGTCGACGACAGTGACGTGCCATTGTGGTGGCGCCTCTACGCGATCTCCCAGCGCGCGGACGACGACGGCTCGCGCAACAGCCGCACGGAGCTCCTGCTCGACGTCCATCTGCAACGCACCGAAGCGTGGGCGGCCCGGCTCGCCCAGCGCCTTTCCCTGCCCGAATCAGAGCAGAAGGCATTGGCCCGCGCCGGACGCGCCCACGATCTGGGGAAGCAGCGGCGCGTGTGGCAGCGTTCCATCAAGCGCTTCAAGGAGCCACCGCTCGCCAAGGGCCCCATGCAGCCCTCAGAGCTGAGCCACTACCGCCACGAGCTGGGCTCGCTGCACGACGGTGATTTCAGCGAATTGAGTAAAGCGGCGAAGGACCTCGCGTTGCACACCATCGCCGCGCACCACGGCCGCGCCCGTCCGCACTTCCCGGTCGTCGAGAGCTACGACCCAGAGCTGAAGGACGACGTCGTGGCCGCGCTGGTGCGCGAGGTGCCCCTTCGCTTCGACCGGCTGCAGCGTCGATATGGCCGCTGGGGTCTGGCGTGGATGGAGTCGATTCTCCGCGCCGCTGACGTCCTCGGCTCTGAAGAAGAAGAGGTGGCCGGATGATCCGCCTCGAAGTCGACCTCACCAACCCCGGCCAGTTCTTTGGCTGCTGCGGTGTGTTCGAGCTGGCGCAACGCCTGTGGCCAGGCGCGACGGCATACTTCGAGGGTGCGCAGTTCGTCGTGTCCGACGGAGATATGAAGGAACTGGTCACAAAGACCGCGCAAGCATCTCTTGAGGTGCTGGAGCCAGCCAACCAGACGTCGTCGGCGCTGCGGCTTGCGGAACCCTTCGACCTGCGGATCGACTGGTGGAGGGTCGAGCGCGGCCTGAAGACGTGGGCCGGGCGCATGTCGGTCGATCGCATTGCGACGAGCCTTCAGCGGGATCTGCCGAACACGTTGAGCAACGGCTTCTTCGACGATGGCCACGTTGTGGTCGGTCCCGACGGCAAGAAGGTCGAGCCGTACTACTTCGATGGGCGACGAGGCGCGACCGCGCTGCCGCTCGACGTCGGATTCTCGTCCGACGCCCTGTCGCTGGAGACGGTCGCTTTCAGCGCCACGGAGTTCTTCACGCTGTTAGGACTCCAGCGTTTTCGCCCTTCCGACGTAAAGTTGCGCGTTTACCGGTATCGCGCATGGCGCGCGCCGCTTCCCGTGACGCTTGCGGCGCTTGCGGCGGCGAACACGCTCCCCGATGAAGGACCGCTGTTCCAGTTCGAGAGTGCGTTCCGCACCGACCAGCGCAAGCACAAGGCTTTCTCACCCGCAGTTCCCGTGCATGGAGATTTACATGAGTGAAGTGCAAATCGAGGCGTGGCTCGAAAGCTCTGCTGACGCACCCGCAGCCATCGTGTTGCGTGAATACCTAACGCCGGTGGAAGGCAAGGACGGCGTCTTCTTTCCACCGACGTTCGCGGCGGCCGAGAACGCGAAGGAGTTCCCGGGTGGGTACAACGTCAACGAGTTGGGCAACGGCGAGAACGTATGCCTCATCGACTCGGTCGGCTCCCAGGCCAACCGCATAGAGCCGATGTTCGCGACGGGTGACTACGCCGCACTCGTGCCGCAGCTCGTGGTCGAGGCTGGAGAAAAGAGGGTCAGCATTCTCGAGGCCGGGCACCGCGCCGGCGACGCCATCGTGCGCTGCACCGAGCTGAAAGATGCGCTGCAGAAGGCTTTCCAGGCGCTGAAGAAGGGCGACGCCGTGCCACTCGCGAAACTCGCACCGACTTCGCTCGTCTTCGGCGTCTGGGACTCGCGCGACACGCAGGCGAAGGCGCCGCGCCTGTTGGCGGCTACCGTTCGTGCCTTCAACGTCGCGAAGCTGACGCGCTCGGCCCAATACAACCCCGCCGTCGAGTACGTAGAGGAGGGACTGCTCGACGAGACGGAAGACAAGGGAGCGCTCAAGGCCTACTCCGAACGCGGCTTCCGCCACGTGCCGGCGTCGGCGACGCACGGCGGCGTCATCGCGAAGGGCGACATCCGCCGTGAAGTGACGCTGCATGTGGCGGCGCTGCGGCTGCTCCGGGGCACGACCGAAGACGAGACCAGGAAGCTGCGCGCCTATCTGCTGGGGCTCGCGCTCGTGGCCTTCACGAAGCCGGCGGTGGGATTCCTGCGTCAGGGCTGCAACTTGGTGCTGGACGGCGACAAAAGGCCCGAGTCGAAGGTGGTCTTCCCCGATGGTCGACGCGAAGTCTCGGGGCTCACGCACGATGCGGCGCTCGCGTTCGCGAAGAAGGCGGCTGCCTCGTTCGGCGTCGGCGGGAACAAGACGGTGAAGTTCGACACCAAGCTAGCGAAGGACGAGACAACTGGGGAGGGCAAGAAACCAAAGACGCCGAAGAAGGCGAAGGCAGAATGAGTCTCCACCTCGTGTTGTCATTCCGCTTTCTCTCGCCGTGGTTCCACGGACGGGGGGACGAGAACGCACCGGAGTGGCCGCCGTCTCCGCTGCGCGCGTTTCAGGCAGTCGTAGCGGCCGCGGCGCGCGCTGGCACCTTGGAGTCGGCCCGGGGCGCGCTTATCTGGCTCGAGCAACTTACTGCACCGCTCATCATCGCTCCGGAAGCCGTTGAGAGCGCGGTAGGCTACCGGCTCTCGGTGCCGCACAACGCGATGGACCTCGTGGGGAAACAATGGATCCGGGGCGACGAAGGTAGCGCGGCCGAACACCGTACGATGAAGAACCTGCGACCGCACCGCCTGCCTGAAGACACGGTCGTGCATTACGCGTGGAAGCTCGATGCGGACTCGTCAGCCGCGCCCGTCCTTATCGCTGTAACCCGCAGCGTGGTCGCGCTCGGCTGGGGCATTGATCTCGTTGTAGGTGACGGCGCAGTCGTCGGAGGCGAGCAATTTGCCGAGCTGTCCGCGAAACTGAGGGTCTGGGAGCCGCGCAGCGACGGAAGACGGGGGCTGCGTGCGCCGACGAAAGGAACGCTCAATGATCTCGAGCGACGACACGGGGCGTTTCTTTCTCGCACCAGCTTCGCCGACACGACGCTGCGCCCGCCGCCACCTCTATCGACCTTCGCCATCACCAACTACGCTCGAGCCGATCAGCCGCGTGTACCCGACGTCGCCGGCTTCACGCTGATGCGCGTCGACTCGGACAATTTCCGTGCCTTCGACGCTGCGCGCCGCGGCATGGCCGTCGCCGGCATGTTGCGGCATGCCGTGTGCACCGCCGCCGAGCGCGCGGGGTGGGACGAAGCGCGCGTTCGCGCCTCTGTGCTGGGGCATGGCGATGGTCATGAAGCTCGCCTGTTGCTCGTGCCAGTGCCCAGCATCGAGCCGCGCGGCGACGGGGCCGAGACCGCGGGCGCCGTGCGGCGGGTAATGGTGTTCTCGACCGACGCGCGAAGCAGTGACACCGCATGGGCCGAACGTGCGCTGGGCGGCATGGACCTTATCGACGAGAAGACCGGCACGGTGCAGGCCGTGCTCGCCGCGACGTCGCGCAACGACCGCGTCCTCAAGCGCTACGTCTTGGAGTCCTCCACGTGGGTGACGGTAACGCCCATGCTGCTGCCGGGCCACGACGATCCAAGGGGACTTCGCGAGAAGATTCGGAAGGCCAAGAGCGGCGAAGAGCAGAAGTCGCAGGTCGAGCGCTTGATCAAGCGCCGCGAGGCCCTAGTGCGGAAGGCGCTGCGCCACGCAGGCCTCGGCGACGAGCTGGCGTTCTCCGCTCAGATTGAGACGCGGGAGACGGGATTCATCGCCGGCGTGGATAAGGCCTCGCGGTACGCCGTGCCCAGCCACCTCGCACAGGCGCCGCGGTTCCACGTCAAACTGACCTGGCCCGTCAAGGTCGCAGGGCCACTCTGCGCCGGTAGCGGCCGATTCTCTGGACTGGGCCTCTTTGTGATTACATGACTGCCCAGCTTGGACGACCTTAGTGTTGGGAGACACCAAATCGATGGCGTTGTGGAAAAGGCAGACATTCGAGGTAGCGCGTGCACTTCTCCGCGCCGTCGGCCGACTTGATCTGTGAGTAAGCCGCCGTTAATGCCACGCGCATGGCTGCGACCAGTCGCGTCCGCATCCCCGTCCAGCTGCCTTTCCGAGACGCCCGCCTAGGCACCATGCAGGATATTCATAATGAAGAGCCGTGGCCTCATTGAAGCCGCGGCACGGCGTCTCGCTGGAGTACATCATGACCGACAATGAACTGCTGTCACGCATTACTGTCAATCCGCAGATCTTCCGCGGGAAGCCCATCGTTCGGGGGCGGCGCCCCGCTGTGGAACACGTCCTGGGAATGCTATCCGCCGGCGACACGCAGGAAACGATCCTCGAGGGATACCCGTGGCTCGAACCCGAGGACATTCGTGCCTGTCTTGTCTATGCATACCGGGTCGTCGCGCATGAACGCGTCGAACCCTCCGTGACTGACAGGCCCGCTTGAAGCTGTTATTGGATAGCTGCGTCCGGAAGAAGGGTCGCGTTCGGGTTCGCGCCCCCGAGGACGACGCGACATGACTCCTTCCGACAACCGACCGGCGTCGATCCGCCTCGACTCCGCCCTCTCCCCGCGACTGAACCTCGCGTTCCACCAGAACGCGGTGCCTTTCCTGCGCGAGCTGGTGGTGGTGAACGAGTCGGACGCCGCGGTGCACTCGCTCGAGATCGCGCTCAATTCGGAGCCCGCTTTCCTGAAGCAGCGCACCTGGCGCGTCGAGAGCGTTGCAGCGGGCGAGCGCTATCACCTGTCCGAGCTCGACGTCGCGCTCGACGGCGCTCTGCTGGGCCGGCTCACCGAGGCGGAGACGGCGCAGGTGTCCTTCGTGATCGCGGCCGGCGGAAGCGAGCTTCATCGCCTTGAATCGTCCGTCGAGCTGCTGCCCCGCAATCACTGGGGCGGGTTGGGCCATGTCCCCGAGATGATCGCGGCGTTCGTGCAGCCGAACGATCCAGCGGTCGATCGCCTATTGAAGAAGGCCGCGGACGTCCTGCGACAGCACGGCAAGGCCGCGGCGCTGGACGGCTACCAGGGCGGCTCGAAGCGCGCGTGGGAGCTCGCATCGGCGGTGTGGACCGCGTTGGGATCGCTCGGCCTCGACTATGCGCTGCCGCCTGCGAGCTTCGAGCGCGTGGGCCAGAAGGTACGCAGCCCCGGCCAGATCGTCGACGGCGGCATCGCCACGTGCCTCGATACCACCCTCCTCTTCTGCGCCGCGATCGAGCAATGCGGGCTGAACCCGCTCGTCGTCCTCACGCGCGGCCACGCGTTCGCGGGCGTGTGGCTCAAGGCCGAGGACTTCACGAATGCGGTGGTCGACGATGTGACCGCCTTGCGCAAACGGGTGAAGCTGAACGAGATGGTCCTGATCGAGACCACGCTGCTCGCGCAAAGGCCCTGCCCCGCCTTCAGCCACGCCATCGACCACGGTGCGCGACACATCGCGGAATCCGAGGAGGACGCCTTCGAGCTCGTCGTCGACGTGCGCCGCGCGCGCACGCAGCGTATCCGTCCGCTCTCGGGCGCCGAGGCCGCGGCGCACGCCGTTGCCGCGCCTGAAGCGCAGTCCCAGCCCGCGTTCGAGGAAGCGCCCGATCTGGACGACGACGCACCGGCGGTCGAGTCCCGAGACAGCGGCACGCCGAAGGATCGCCTCGATCGCTGGCAACGCAAGCTCCTCGATCTGTCGCTCCGCAACAACCTGCTGAACTTCCGCCCCTCAAAACGCTCCGTGCGCCTGGACATTCCCGACGCCGGCAAGGTCGAAGACGCGCTCGCGCTCGGAAGATCGTTGAAGCTCCTGCCGCGGCCCGACCTCATGGACGGCGCCGATCCGCGCAGCCAGGCGATACACGAGAGCCGTCACCGCGAGGACCTGCGCAGACAGCACGCGCTCGAAGCGCTGACGCGCGACGAGGTGCTGATAGACCTGCCGCGGGAAGAGCTGGAAGGCCGGCTCGTGGAGCTCTATCGCACAGCGCGCGCGACGCTGCAGGAAGGCGGCGCGAACACGCTTTATCTCGCGCTCGGCTTTCTGTCGTGGACCGTCGCCGACAAGGACGACAAGCGCTGCCGCGCGCCGCTGATACTCGTTCCCGTCACGCTGACCCGCAGAAGCGTGCGGTCGGGATTCTCCGTCGCCCTGCACGAGGACGAGCCCCGGTTCAACCCCACTCTGCTCGAGATGCTGCGCCAGGATTTCAAGCTCGTGCTGCCGGTCGCCACCGGCGAGCTTCCGCGCGACGAGCGCGGCCTCGACATACCGGGCATCTGGAAATCGGTCGCGCACGCGGTCAAGGACATTCGCGGCTGGGAGGTCGTCGAGGACGTCGTGCTGGCCACGTTCTCGTTCGCGAAGTATCTGATGTGGAAAGACCTCGTCGACCGTACCGACACGCTCAGGCTCAACCCGGTCGTGCGCCATCTCATCGACACCCCGCGCGACCCTTATCCGGGCACGATCGCGTTTCCCGACCCGCGTGCACTGGATGCGACGCACGGTCCCGAACGCACCTTCTGCCCGCTGCCTTCGGACTCCTCGCAGCTTGCCGCGATCCTCGCGGCGGCCCAGGGGAAGGACTTCGTGCTGATCGGCCCGCCGGGTACAGGAAAAAGCCAGACGATCTCGAACCTGATCTCGCAGTGTCTCGCCGAGGGCAAGACCGTTCTCTTCGTGTCCGAGAAGATCGCCGCGCTCGACGTGGTCTATCGGCGCCTGCGTGCGGTGGAGCTCGGCGAGTTCTGCCTCGAGCTGCATTCGAGCAAAGCGCGCAAGCTCGACGTGCTCGAGCAGCTGCGCAAGGCGTGGAACGCCCGAGGCGGCTCAGACGACGGCGCATGGCAGAAGGAAGCCCAGCGCCTGAAGAAACTGCGCGACGAGCTCAACGTCTATGTCGAGCGCCTGCACCGGCGGCATCGCAACGGGCTCAGTCCGTTCGCAGCGATGGGACGCGTCGTCGCGCGTCGCGACGACCCGCAACTCGGTCTCTCGTGGCCCTCGGCCGACGCCCAAGACGAAGACGCTCTGGACAACCTGCGCGATCTCGCTGATCGACTGGACGCCGACCTGCGCGAGGTGCAGGCCGTTGCGCACGGTCCGTTGGCCGCCGTCGCCCACAGCGAGTGGTCGCCGGCATGGCAGCAGGCGTTCATCGACGCCTCACGCGATCTGATCGTGCGATCCGAAGCGCTGTCGCAAGCCACCGCGGCATTTTGCGAGGCGCTCGCGCTGCCGGAGATCGCGCTCGATGCGCGCGGCCGCGACGGATTGGCCGCGCTCGCCCGTGTGCTGCCGCAGGCGGCGCGACGCGACTGGCGTTTCGTGCTGCGACCCGATGCGCGCCCGGTGTGCGAAAGCATCGCTCGCGGCCTCGAGCTGCTGGCGCGTCACGAGAGCCTCACGGCGGATCTCTCGCTACCCTATCGGCCGGACGCGTTGCACCTCGATCTGGAGGGTCTTCAGGCGCAATGGAACGAAGCGGGCGCGACGTGGTGGCCGAGAAGCTGGTTCATGCGGCGCGCCGTGACTGGGGCGCTCGCACGCGCGGCGTCGACCGCCGGCACGCCGAACGCCGGCGACGACCTGCCCCGCCTGTCGAGCCTGCGCGCCCTTGAAGAGGACCTGGCGAAGCTCGATGACTTGCGGGAGAAGACGGCGGGCGTATGGTCGGGGCTCGCCACCAATATCGACGAAGCCGGGCAGGCTCTGCGCTTCCAGCAGGGCTTCGCTGTCGCCCTCGGCGGGCTCGCACCCAACGCCGCCGCGCTGCCGGCCCTCACGGCAGCTCTGGAATCCATCCTCGGTCAGGGCAATGCGCTGCTGGAACCCACTGCGGCCGTCGGTGCCGCGGCCGAAGCCTGCGTGACTGCGTTTGGACGCTTCCAGAGCGCTCACGAGACGTGGAGCGGCCTGGCGGCAATCCAGCCGGACGCCGCGATGTCGCCCGACCTCGAATCACTCGTGACCACGTGTCGTGGGCTCATCGCGCAGGAACCGCGGCTGCGCGCCTGGTGCGCCTGGCGCAGGGCGCGCACCGCAGCGGTTGCCGCCGGTCTGGGTCCGCTCGTCAGCGCGATGGAAACCGGTGCGATACCGCCCGGGAGCGCTCGCGATACGTTCGAGACCGCATACTGCCGCTGGTGGATCAACGCGACGGTCGACCGCGACGAAGTCCTCCGGGATTTCGTCCCGGCCGAGCACGAGAAGCGCATCGAGGACTTCCGGGCGCTCGACGAACGATACACCGCGCTCACGCGCGCTTACGTGCGCGCGCGGCTGTGCGCCGGCCTGCCGGACCTGAACGCGGTTCCCAAAGCGTCCGAATGGGGACTGCTCAGGCGCGAGATGGAGAAAAAGAGGCGGCACCTGCCGCTGCGCGAGCTGATCGGCGGCATTCCCGCCGCGCTGACCCGGCTGACCCCGTGTCTGCTCATGAGCCCGCTGTCGATAGCGCAGTATCTGCCGGCCGGTGTTGCGGCGTTCGACGTCGTCATCTTCGACGAAGCGTCGCAGATACCCGTGTGGGATGCGGTGGGCGCCATCGCGCGCGGCAGGCAGGTCGTGATGGTCGGCGATCCGAAGCAACTGCCGCCGACGAGCTTCTTCGAGCGGGCCGAAGAAGACGGCGACGACGACATCGAGATCGACGCCGATCTCGAAAGCATCCTCGACGAATGCATGGGCGCCAACCTGCCCACGATGAATCTCGCATGGCACTACCGCAGCCGTCATGAAAGCCTGATCGCGTTCTCCAATCACCGCTACTACGGCGGCGGCCTGGTCACGTTTCCCTCGCCGGTGACCGACGACCGCGCCGTGAGCTTCCACCCCGTCAAGGACGGTCTCTACGAAAAAGGCGGTGCGCGCATCAACAAACCCGAAGCGCAGGCGCTGGTCGCCGACCTGGTGGCGCGACTCAAGACGCCGGGCTTCACCGAAAGCAGGCACACGATCGGTGTGGTCACGTTCAACGTCGAACAGCAGCGGCTGATCGAGGACCTGCTCGACGAGGAGCGCCGCAAGGATGCGTCGCTGGAGCCGCACTTCGCCGAGGACGCGCTGGAGCCGGTCTTCGTCAAGAACCTGGAGAGCGTGCAAGGCGACGAGCGCGACATCATGTATTTCTCCGTCACGTACGGTCCGGACAAGACCGGAGCGGTGTCGATGAACTTCGGCCCGATGAATCGCGACGGCGGTCATCGCCGGCTCAACGTCGCGGTGACGCGCGCGCGACATGCGCTGCGGGTGTACTCGACATTGACGCCCGATCGCATCGATCTTTCGCGCACACAGGCGATCGGCGTGCGCGACCTCAAGCACTTCCTGGAGTTCGCCGAGCGCGGTCCGCGCGCGCTCGCGGAAGCCGTCTTCGGCTCGACCGGCGATCACGACAGTCCTTTCGAGCAAGCGGTCGCAGAGGCGCTCGCGGCCAAGGGCTGGACGGTGCACAGCCAGGTCGGCGTCTCGGCTTTCCGCATCGACCTGGGCGTGGTCGATCCCGACGTGCCCGGCCGATACCTCGCCGGCCTCGAATGCGACGGCGCCACCTATCACAGATCGGCAACGGCGAGGGATCGGGACAAGCTGCGCGAGCAGGTGCTGCGGGATCTGGGCTGGCAGATCGAGCGCATCTGGTCGACCGACTGGTGGCAGGACGCCCAGAGCGCGCTGTCCAGGCTGCACGAGCGCCTCGAATCGCTGCTGGCGCAGGCGCGCGCCTCGCGCAGTGCGGTCGCATCATCACCTCCTCCCCAAGCCGCGCTGCAGGCTCACGACAGCGCACCCACGCCGCCCAGCGGGGTCTACGCAGGTGCCGCGGCGTCGCCGGCGACACCGTCGGCCGTCCGCCCTGCGTCGCGCTGGATCGAAGCGGACGCCGCATCCGCGGTCGCGTCCGTCGACGCCGGCGCCTTCCACGATCGAGCGTACGACGCGACGCTCGAAGCCATGATCGAGCACGTGGTCGCGCTCGAAGCGCCGCTGCGCGCGGACGTCCTCGCCCGGCGCATCGCGCGCGCGCACGGCTGGGCGCGTACCGGCACGCGCATCAAGGAGCGTGTGCTCGAAATCGCCAGGCAGCGCTACCGCCCGGCGGCGGAAGGCAGCGACGTATTCATCTGGCCCGCGGGCCACGACACCGCCACGTGGCCCAGCTTCCGGCGCCCTGACAACGGCGCGGCGCGGCCCGTGGACGAGATCGCGCTGCCCGAGCTGATCGCGCTGGCCGCGGAGATACGCTCGCAGGGATTCGAGGGCGAAGCCGCGATCCAGGCCATGGCGCGTGTCGCCGGATTGCCGCAGTTGCGCGCCGCGAGCCGGGCGCGGCTCGAGCTGGCGTGGGCGGCAGCGCCTTCGGCATGACCTGCACGAACAACGACGATACAGCCGCAGCGGAACCCCGCCGGTGTTGCAGGACCGCTGCGTCGCGCTAACATCGAGCAGTCATACGACGTATACGGAACCGGACGTGAACCGCAACGTCTACGTCGATCACCCTGCCGCATCCATGACCCCGTCCACCCGCCCCGGCATCAACCACACCGACCTGTTCCGCCACGTCACCGCCGACAAGGCGTCGCTGTATCGTGCGATCATGGACGCGTTTGCCGCGGCAAAGCGTCAGTTCCGCCTGCACCTGCGTCCGGACGAAGTGCGCGCCGAGGCGCGCTGGCAGGAAGCCGCCCCCCCTCTCGAGGAGGTCCAGCAGGCGCTGACGCAGCTCGTCGACTGGGGGAATCTGCGCGCGCAGCCCGATACCGCCCGGGTCACGACGCTCGAAGACTTCTATCGCGCGCGCTTCCTCTACAGCCTCACTGCGGGAGGCGAGGCGGTGGAAGCCGGGCTCGCGGCGTTCGTCCAGGCGCTCGCGCGGCGGGCCGAGCTGCAATCGGTCGCGCTCGAGGACATCCTCGCGCGGCTTTCGGCGCTGCGGACGCTCGCCGAAGACGAACCGCTCGACCCTGCCAAAGTGCACGAGTCGCTGCGCGACCTGGTCCACGTGTTCACCGGGCTGGCGGAGAACGCGCAGGCTTTCATGGCCGGTCTCGCGCGCAGCATCGAGCTGCAGCGCGCCGATCTCTCCGCCGTCCTCGCCTACAAGGCGCGGCTGATCGATTATCTGGAACGCTTCATCGGCGATCTCGTCGCGCGCTCAGGCCGCATCGCGCGCGAGCTCACCGAGCTCGGTCCGCACGTGGAGCGCCTGCTCGAAGCCGCGGCGGGACGTGAAGCGCGCGACGCCGCGCCCGACGGCGCCGCGAGCGCCGCGCCGGTCCTCGGGGAAAGACGGACCGCATGGCGCGAGCGCTGGCGCGGCCTCAACGGGTGGTTCGTCGGCTCGGCCGGCGCGGCGCCGCAAGCCGAGATGCTGCGCAGCCGCGCCCGCGCCGCGATCCCTCAGCTCCTGGCGGCAGTGTCATCGCTGAACGAGCGCCGCAGCGGACGCAGCGATCGCTCCGCGGACTTCCGTGTGCTCGCGCACTGGTTCGCCGAAGCCGGCTGCGAGGCCGACGCGCATCGCTTGTGGCGTGCGGCGTTCGCGCTCAACAGCGCCCGCCATCTCAGCCTGGCCGTCGCCGACGCGGACATCGCCGCCAGCACGGCGTGGGCTGACGCCCCCGCCGTGAACGTCACCCCGCGGCTGCGCGAGCGCGGTCAGCTCACGCCCCGCGGCGCGCCGCCGCGGATGCGCGACCGGACGGCGGAGCGCCTTCTGCTCGCCGACCGAATGGCGCATGAATACGCCCAGGTGCGGGCGGCGCGGACGCGACTGGCGAACAGCGGCGCTGGGCGGCTCTCAGAGCTGCACCGGCTCGACCGCCACGAGTTTGATCTGTTTCTGGCGCTGCTCGGCGAGGCCCTGGCCGTGCAGAGCGCCCCCGACCAGCCCGTCGAGCGCGTGACGGCCGACGGGCTGCTGCGCGTGAGGCTGGAGCCGCTCGGCGCCGACACCGAAGCGGGCATCGAGACCGCGCTCGGCCGCTTCTCCGGGCGCGATCACCGCATCACCATCACCGAGCTGCACGCGGGGCCGTCGTGAGTGCGGAGCGGCTGGCCGACGTCCTCACGCGGCATCGCGTCGACGAGCGCGAGCAGGCGCTGTGCGCGCTCCTCATGCGGCCTCTCATGACCGCGGCGCACTCACAGTTCGCGGCCGTGCGGCGCCACGCGGATTTCCTGCGAGGCTGGCTCGCGCGCGAGACGGGCTGGGTGCTGCGGGTCGAGCGCGACTGTGCGCGGCTGTACAAGATTCCCGCCGACCTCGACGACGCCTCGCGCGGCGCACCGGGATTCGATCGGCGCCGCTACGTCCTGCTCTGCCTCGTATGCGCCGTGCTCGACCGCGCCGACCCGCAGATCACGCTGAGGACGCTCGGCGAGCGCCTGCTGTCCGCGGCAGCGGATCCCGAGCTTGCGGCGCGCGGTTACGTCTACGCGCTCAATGCGGCGCACGAACGGCGCGAGCTCGTCTATGTCTGCCGTTACCTCCTCGAGCTGGGCGTGCTGCACCGGGTCGCCGGCGAGGAGGAAGGCTATGTGCAGCACGCCGGCGACGCGCTTTACGATATCGGCCGCCGCGCGCTCGCGAGCTTGCTCGCGTGCACCCGCGGCCCCTCGATGATCGCGGCGACGAACGACGAGGCGCTCGAGCAGCGGCTACGTCTGCTCGTCGAAGAGTACGTGCCGGACACGGTCGAAGCCCGCCGCAACGCCGCGCGCCATCATCTTGCCCGTCGCCTGCTCGACGATCCTGTGGTGTACTTCGACGAGCTCGACGCGGAAGAGAAGGAATACTTCGTCAACCAACGCGGCGCGATGGCCGCGCGCCTGCGGTCGGCGACGGGTCTGGTGCCCGAGCTGCGGGCGGAGGGCGCGGCGCTCGTCGATCCGCGCGGCGAGATCACCGACGCCGCGCTCCCAGCCGAAGGCACATCGGCGCACGCGACGCTGCTCGTCGCGCAGTTTCTGGCGCAGCGCGCCCAGGCCGAGCCGTCGCGCCGCACGCCCGAATCCGAAGTCGAGGCTTTCCTGCGCCGCGCGGTCGAGCAATACGGCCGCTACTGGCGCAAGAACGCGCGCGAGCCGGGCGCCGAACGCGAGCTCGCCGAAGAGGCGCTCTCGCGCCTCGCCCGGCTGAAGCTCGCGCGCCGCCGCGACGGCGCGGTCGAAGCGCGTCCCGCGCTGCTGCGATTCGCGTTCGGTACGGCCGAGATCGTGCCGCCGGCGCAAGCCTCACTCCGATTGTCATGACCGCACCGATGCCGTTGCCGCCATTACCGGAGCCTCAGCGCGCGCGCTGGCAGCCGTTGCGCATGGGGCTCGTCGAGCTCTATCACTACGATTGCGAGGAATTCTGGTTTCGCGACGGACACCTCCTGCTGCGCGGGAACAACGGTACCGGCAAATCGAAGGTGCTGTCGCTCACCCTGCCGTTCCTGCTCGACCTTCACGTGGGCGCGGCGCGTGTGGAACCCGACGGCGACCGCACCAAGCGCATGGAGTGGAATCTCCTCATGGGGCGCTACGAGCGCCGCACCGGTTACGCCTGGATCGAGTTCGCGCGCCGCGGCGAAGACGGCGCGGCGGAATATCTGACCCTCGGCTGCGGCCTCGCCGCCGTGGCGGGAAAACCGCACGTGGAGACCTGGCCGTTCATCACCGACCTTCGCATCGGCGAGGATCTCTGGCTGGTCAGCCCCGAGCGCGTGGTGCTGTCGCGCGAGCGCCTTGCCGACAAACTCGGAGACCGCGGGCAGATTTTCAGGACCGCCGGCGATTACCGGCGCGCGGTCGACGAGCGGCTGTTTCGCCTCGGTGAAGAGCGCTACCGCGCGCTGATCGACACGCTCATCCAGCTTCGGCAGCCCCAACTCTCGCGCCGCCCCGACGAGCGCACGCTTTCCGACGCGCTCACGCAGGCGCTCCCGCCGCTGCCGCAGGCGACGCTCGAAGACGTCGCCGAAGCGCTGACGCAGCTCGACGAGTATCGCCGCGAGCTGGCGGAACTCGATGCGCTGTGCAAGGACGTCTCGCAGTTTGTGCGGCGATACACGGCGTACGCGCGCGTGCGCGCTCGCCGGGAGGCGCGGCTGCTGCGACAGGCGCAGACTGAGTTCGACACCGCGAGCCGCGCGCTCGCCGAGGCCCGCGCCGAGCTCGCCGCAGCCGCTGCGCGGGTCGATGCGGTGGAAGCACGCATCGCCGAGCTGGACCGCGCGCTCGTCCGCGACCGCGCGGCGGTTGGCGAGCTCGAGCGCGATCCGGCGATGCGCGACGCGGCGCGCCTGCGTGACGCCGAGGACGCGGTGGGCAAGCGGGCGCAGGAAACCGCTGATTCCGCGTCTCGCAACCGGAAGGCGGCGCAGGCGCTGGCGACGGCCGGGGCGGACTCCGCGCGCTACCGTGACGCCGCGCAATCGGGCCTCTCGCGCGTCCGCAGTGCGGTGCAGACCGCGGCGCGCGGCGCCGCAGAAGTCGGTCTCGCACACGAGCACGCAGGCGCAGAGGCGGCCTTGCAGCCCCTGGAGCGTCTCGGCGAACGACCGCGCAGCGATCTGGAAAAGCTTGCGCCCAGACTCGATGCAGCAATCGCACGCCGGCGCGAGCACGTTGCACAGGTGCGGGCGCGCCTGCTCGAGCTCGACCAGGCCGCCGCAGCGCGCGATCGCGGCGTTTCGGTTCGCGAGGCGTACCTCGACCAGCTCGAAGCGGCGCAGCGCCGCTCGGCGACGGTCGACGACGAGCTCAAGCAGAGCGCCCGCGAGCACCTGCGCGATTGGCAGGCATTCCTGGAGTCTTCGAGCATCCTGGACATCGACGATCAGGATGCGTACGTTGACGCGCTCGAAACGTGGGTGGAATCGCTCGCCGGCGAGCACCCGCTCGCCCCCGTTCTCGAACGGGCGTATCGCGACCGCATACGCCGGCTTGCGCTCGAGACCACCGACGCCGAGCAGCAAAAGCGGTTGATACAGGAGCAGCGCGAGATCCTCGACGCCGAGCGTGTGCGCCTGCTCGCGGGCCACCAACCGGCACCGCCCGCGCCGCACACCCGCAAGCCCGATGCGCGCAGCGGCCGCGAGGGCGCGCCCTTGTGGCAGTTGCTCGAGTTTCGCGATCACGTCGACGAGGCGGCGCGGGCGGGGATCGAAGCCGCGCTCGAAGCTGCAGGTCTGCTCGATGCGTGGGTCACGCCCGCAGCCGTCGTGCTCGACGCGGACACTCACGACATCGTTCTCGTTCCGCGCAAGCCGGTCACCGCAGCCTTGCTGGATTGCCTGCGCCCTGCCGGCGACGATCTCGCGGTCGCGCCGGAGCGTATCGAGACGCTGCTGCGAAGCGTCGCGTGCTGCACCGACGAGCCGCAGGACGATGAAGCGTGGGTGTCTCCGGAAGGGCGTTTCCGCGTCGGTCCTGCGCGGGGCGCGTGGTCGAAGCCCGCGGCACAGTACCTCGGCTATGCCGCGCGCGAAGCGGCGCGGCGCGCGCGCCTCGAGGCCATCGCAGCGGAACAGGAGGCGCTCGACGGGCAACTGGCCGCGCTCGACGAGACCTTGCAGTCGATCCAGGCCCGGCAACGCCGGCTGGAAGCGAAGTACGCCGAGGCCCCCTCGGACGCCCTCTTGCGCACTGCGCACGCAAACTGGTCTGGCGCCGAAGCGCACCGGCGCGAAGCGCACGACCGCTACGTCGAAGCCGACGCCCGGGCGCACGAAGCCGAGGCGGCCTGGAGCGGCGTTCGCACCATACTGCTGCGCGACGCGGAAGACCTGCGGCTGCCGCCGGAGACCGGCGCGCTGAATGCGTTCGAGCAAACGCTGTCGCAGTTCGCTCTCGACGTGCGCGAGCTTGCCCACGCCGCGCTCGATGCGCGCGAAGCCCTGGCCAGGGCGTCGCAGCAGGAAGCACGGGAGCGCGACGCGCGGGCCGAAGCCGATTATTGGGCGGACGAGCATGTGCGGCGCACCCTCGCCGCCGAAGATGCGACGTCGCGCCGCGACGTGCTGCGCGAAAGCGTCGGCGCCGCCGTGCAGGAGATCGAACAGCGCCTCGCGCGCGCGCACGAAGCCGTAAGCAGCGGCGAGACGCTGCGCGAGGAAGCCTCGCGCGATCAGAATGCCGCCCTTGAAGCGCGGGGCGAGAGCAAGCAGAAAACCGGGAACGCGCAGCAGACGCTCGAGGAACGCCAGGCGCGCAGGCAAACCGCCGTCGCTCAACTGCAGGGGTTCGCACGCACCGGATTGCTGTCGGTCGCCATCGAGGATGCGCCGATCCCCGAAGGTGACGCGCCCTGGACCATCGACCCGGCGCTCCAGCTCGCGCGGCGGATCGAGCAGACGCTCGGTGCGGTGCCCGCCGAGGACTCGGACTGGAGCCGTATCCAGAGCGCGCTCTCGGGCGATTTCAATCAGCTCGTGCAGGCGATGGCGGCGCAAGGCCATCAGGCACTGTCCGAGCAGAGCGATTACGGCCTCGTCGTCCACATCGTCTACCGCCATCGTCCCGAGCGTCCGGACGTGCTCGAGCAGCGCGTCGCCAACGAGATCGCCGAGCGGCGCGAGATATTGACCGCGCGCGAGCGCGAGGTGCTGGAGAACCATCTGCAGGCCGAAGTCGCAGCATCGCTGCAAAAGCTGCTGCAGGAGTCCGAGCGCCGCGTGCGCACGATCAACGCCGAGCTTGACAAGCGCCCCACGTCGACCGGCGTGCGCTTCAAGCTCGACTGGCAGGCGTTGCCCGAAGGCGAAGACGGCGCGCCCGTCGGGCTCACCGCGGCGCGCGCCCGCCTCCTGCAGCGCGCCCCCGATGCGTGGTCGGTCGACGACCGTCGCATCATCGGCGAGTTTCTGCAGAACCGCATCCAGATCGAGCGGCTGCGCGACGAGGGCGCGGGCCTGCTCGATCACCTGACGCGTGCGCTCGATTACCGCCGCTGGCATCGCTTTCGCATCCGCCGCCTGCAACAGGGCGAGTGGAAGCCGCTGACCGGGCCGGCATCGAGCGGCGAGCGCGCGCTCGGGCTCACGGTGCCGCTGTTCGCCGCGGCGAGCAGCCATTATGCGAATGCCGACTACCCGCATGCGCCGCGGCTCGTGCTGCTCGACGAGGCCTACGCGGGCATCGACGACGAAGCGCGCGCGCACTGTATGGCGCTCATCCGGGAGTTCGATCTCGATTTCGTCATGACCAGCGAGCGCGAATGGGGCTGTTACGCCGAGTTGCCGGGACTCGCGATCTGTCAGCTCGTGCGCCGCGACGGCGTGGACGCGGTCTACGTATCGCGCTGGAGCTGGGACGGCCGGGTGCGCCGCGAGGAGCTCGACGCCTCGCGCAGGATTCCGGAAGCGGCCGCGACATGAACGAGCCGAGCGGGCGGCTCGAGCGGCTTCTCGGCGGTCCCGGGCTCGCGGCGCTGAGAAAACGATTGCGCCAGCGCTACGAGCTTGCACGCGACGGCGACTCGTTCACGCTGAGCGACGTGACGCCGCTCGAGCGCCGGACGCTGGAAGGGCTGCTCGCAAGGCCCGCGCGCGAAGCGCGTTCGATACGCCTGTCGGTGGCGGAGCTCGATCAGGCGCTCGCGCGGGCCGGGATCGCGGGATCTCTGCGTGAAGCGCTGTCCCAGCTCGACGGCCCGGTGCGTGACCGGCTGGCGGAGCGTATCGAGCTCGACGCGCGCTGGGAAGATCTCTTCCGTGCCTGCCGCGACCCCCGCATCGCGGCCCTCGTTGCGGGCAGTGCGGGCCGCGGGCTCGTCAAGCGCCTGAGCGCGAGCGATCCGGACCGTGCGCGCGCACTGCTCGAAAGCGTGGACCGCGTCCTCGAAGCCCTGCCTCGCGACGGCGCGCCGCTGTCGCATCTAGCCGCCGATCTCTTCGGCGACGCGCACGCACTCGACGAAGGCAAGGCGGCGAGCACGGCCACCCTCGCCGCCTTGCGCCAGAGCGACGCCGAACGACCGCGGGAGATCTGGGCACGGCACGGCGTCCTGGTCGGCGAGCTCGTCTGTCCCGCACTCGCGCTCAATCTGGAAGCCGCCCGGGACACGGCGGCGGGCGCCCTGGCCGAAGAGGGCCGCACGCGCGGCGAGCCGGTCCATCTGTCCTTGCGCGCCCTGCTGCGCCATCCGCCGCGATGGGCGGTCTTGGAGCGCGACATATTCGTCTGCGAAAACCCTGCCGTGGTTGCCGTCGCGGCCGACCGGCTGGGAACGCGCTCCGCGCCGCTGGTATGCACCGAAGGCATGCCGTCGGCTGCTCAACGCGTGCTGCTGTCCCAGTTGAGCGCCGCCGGAGCCCGCCTCCACTACCACGGCGACTTCGACTGGCCGGGCATCGTCATCGGCAATTTCGTGATGCGCAGCTTCGACGCGCGCCCGTGGCAGTTCGACGCGACACACTACCTGGCGCATGTAAAGCGCGGCGGCCGCGAGCTCGTGCCGCCATCCGCCGTCGCGAGCTGGGATCCCCGCCTGTCCGACAGCATGAGCGAGAGCGGCCTCGCGCTGGAGGAGGAAGTGGTGATCGATTCATTGATGACGGATCTCGTTCCCTAGCCGCACCCACTCACCCGCAGGCGCTCGACCACCCCATACACGAGGAGGGGCATGACCGATCAAGTCCCGCTGCAGAACGAGCTGCCGCTTCCCTTCCCCGAGCTCTCGGGCGATCTTCCGCTGCTGCCCGCGCGGATGGTGAACGAATACCAGTATTGCCCGCGCCTCGCCTACCTCGAGTGGGTGCAGGGCGAATGGTCCGACTCCACCGACACCGTCGAAGGACGCTACGCTCACCGCAAGGTCGACAAGCCTTCGGGCGATCTTCCCGATCCGGCGGAGGCCGAGGCCGGCGAGCACGTCCACGCGCGCTCGATCACCCTGTCCTCGAATCGGCTCGGGCTCATCGCGAAGATGGACCTCGTCGAGGGCGAAGGCGACACCGTGACGCCGGTCGATTACAAGCGCGGCAAGCGGCCTCACGTGCCTCAGGGCGCGTACGAGCCCGAGCGCGTACAGCTCTGCGTGCAGGGGATGATCCTCGAGGAGCACGGCTATCGCTGCACCGAGGGCGTGCTCTACTTCGTCGAAAGCCGCGAGCGCGTGCGTATTCCCTTCGACGACGAGCTGCGCGCGCTCACGCGCAACGCGGTCGACGGCCTGCGTCTGATCGCTGCGGGCGGCACGATACCGCGCCCGCTCGAAGACAGCCCGAAGTGTCCTCGCTGCTCGCTGGTGAGCATCTGCCTCCCGGACGAAGTGAACTTCCTGCGCAAGGAGCAGAATCCGCCGCGGCCATTGTTCGTCGCGCGGGACGACGCGCTGCCCGTCTACGTCCAGGCGCGCGGAGGCAAAGTCGCGAAGAAAGGAGAGACGCTCGAGATTTCCGTCGACGACAAGCCGGTACAGACAGCGAGGCTGATGGAGGTGTCGCAGCTCGTGTTGATGGGCAACATCTACGTCACGACGCCGACGCTCCACGAGATGATGGCGCGCGAGATCCCGATCTCGTGGCACTCGTTCGGCGGCTGGTTCATGGGCCATACGGTCGGCACCGGCCACAAGAACGTCGAGATACGCGCCGCGCAGTATCGTGCGAGCTTCGACGGCGCCGCGTGCCTGCGGATCGCCAAAGGCCTGGTCGTCGCGAAGATCCAGAACCAGAGGACGCTGCTCAGACGCAACTGGAAACGCCCCGAGGCCATGGACGATCTGATCGATCGGTTTCAGCAGGACGTGCGGCTCGCGCAGCGCGCTCACGACCTGCCCACGCTCCTGGGCGCCGAAGGCCAGGCCGCCGCCCGCTACTTCGGCGACTTCTCCGCGATGATCCGGCAGGACGACGACGCCGGGTCTCTGCCTTTCGACTTCACGACGCGCAACCGGCGACCGCCCACCGATCCGGTGAACGCCCTGCTCTCCTACGCCTACTCCCTGCTGGTGCGCACCTGGACGGTCGCCCTGACGGCGGTGGGCTTCGATGCGTATCGCGGCTTTTATCACCAGCCGCGCTACGGCCGGCCGGCCCTCGCCCTCGACATGATGGAGCCCTTCCGCCCGCTGCTCGCCGATTCGACCGTCATCCAGGCGATCAACAACGGCGAGATCCGCTCCACGGATTTCCTCAGCGCGGCAGGCAGCGTCGCGCTCACCGCCGACGGCCGCAAGCGCTTCATCGGAACCTTCGAGCGCCGGCTGTCCCAGGAGGTCACGCATCCGCTGTTCGGCTACAAGCTGAGCTACCGGCGGCTGCTCGAGCTGCAGGCGCGCCTGCTCGCCCGACACCTGCTCGGCGAGATCGACGACTACCCGAACTTCACCACGCGATGAGCACCTCCAACGCCGAGCACCTGTATATCGTGTCCTACGACATCCGCGACCCCAAGCGATGGCGCCGGGTCTTTCGCGTGATGAAAGGCTACGGCGAGTGGCTCCAGCTCTCGGTATTCCAGTGCCGCCTCACCCGGCAGCAGCATGCCGAGCTTATTGCGCTGCTCGACGGTATCATCCACCATGCAAGCGACCACGTCGTGCTGCTCGACCTCGGCACCGCCGAGCACGTCGTCCCGAGGGTGGTCAGCCTGGGCAAGACCTTCGAGCCGGTCACACGCGAGCCCATCGTCGTTTAGCTCGCCCGGCGGTCGCGAGCGCTCCAATGCGAACGTACGACGCGTAGAGCGCTCGCAATCGCCAAGCTCTTTAACAACCTGGGATTTTCGTTCTGCAGGGCCCGGCGCGGCCGATCGCCGGGCACTGCTATACTTTTCCGGCGACAACCGCTCGCAAACGCGCTCGGAAGTCGTTGCTCCTCCGGTCGATTTTCAGGGCACCGTTATCCATGGCTCGACGCCATGGCCTCATTGAAGCGCGCTCAGCCGCTCGCCCGGGCGGGACTCGACGGGGTTATCCATGGCTCGACGCCATGGCCTCATTGAAGCTATCGCATCCAGGAGGCGATGAACCCGGGGTATCTGGTTATCCATGGCTCGACGCCATGGCCTCATTGAAGCCCCGGCGTGATCTGGGCTTTGCCGACGGCACCCTGCGGGGTTATCCATGGCTCGACGCCATGGCCTCATTGAAGCCAGCGCGCTATAGCGGCGCGCACCCACGAGGTGGGGGTTATCCATGGCTCGACGCCATGGCCTCATTGAAGCAACTGTTGTGGTATCGCCCCCAAAGATGGAAGCAAGTTATCCATGGCTCGACGCCATGGCCTCATTGAAGCATCGCCCCCCCGTTGTTTGCCTTGTCTTTCACTTACGTTATCCATGGCTCGACGCCATGGCCTCATTGAAGCTACGTCTTGGCTCGTTCCTCCCAGCCGGGGAGGGGCGGGTTATCCATGGCTCGACGCCATGGCCTCATTGAAGCCAGAGCCCGAGGAGCGAGCCGGTCTACGGCGTCTGGGTTATCCATGGCTCGACGCCATGGCCTCATTGAAGCGGGTGCTTCTGTGCTACCCGCTCCGCGGCTTCGTTCGTTATCCATGGCTCGACGCCATGGCCTCATTGAAGCACCAAACGCGCTGCGCACCGTGGTCGCAGCGAACGACGTTATCCATGGCTCGACGCCATGGCCTCATTGAAGCGTATCGCGAGCATCCGGACGCAACTCGCGGTTGGGGTTATCCATGGCTCGACGCCATGGCCTCATTGAAGCACGAATCAGTTTGTTTTGCGCTCGACGCTCCGTTAGTTATCCATGGCTCGACGCCATGGCCTCATTGAAGCTCGAGCGGCGCATTGTTGAACGCTCGGATGCGGCGGGTTATCCATGGCTCGACGCCATGGCCTCATTGAAGCCAAGGCGCTTCTGCTCAGCGGCGGTCAGCTCAGCAAGGTTATCCATGGCTCGACGCCATGGCCTCATTGAAGCTCGATGGCGAAGCGTCCGAAATCCACGAACGCATTGGTTATCCATGGCTCGACGCCATGGCCTCATTGAAGCCAGGAAACATCGAAGATCGTCGCCGCAACCCGACCGGGTTATCCATGGCTCGACGCCATGGCCTCATTGAAGCATGCTCAGCGTGCGATATGGGGGTGTGGAGGGTGGGGGTTATCCATGGCTCGACGCCATGGCCTCATTGAAGCATCGAAGAGTGCCGGTTGATGGAGCTGCGCGCGCAAGTTATCCATGGCTCGACGCCATGGCCTCATTGAAGCACGTACAGAAGGTGAGATGGAAGCACATCGGAAGGATGTTATCCATGGCTCGACGCCATGGCCTCATTGAAGCGCAGATCACCGGGCTTCCTGTGGCCTCGCGGACGCTGGGTTATCCATGGCTCGACGCCATGGCCTCATTGAAGCGGTCGGTCAGAAGATGCTCGACCCCGAGGGTGTAGTGTTATCCATGGCTCGACGCCATGGCCTCATTGAAGCGACGAGCAGGCAGCGCCCATCATCCGCAATAGCGTCGTTATCCATGGCTCGACGCCATGGCCTCATTGAAGCTCGATGTCGGGCCACTGAAAGGCACGGGCATGGGTGTTATCCATGGCTCGACGCCATGGCCTCATTGAAGCAGCAACTCCGCGGCCGCGAGCTTCGCTTCCTTCTCGTTATCCATGGCTCGACGCCATGGCCTCATTGAAGCACAAGTATGAAAACCTCCACTTCTTGCGGCCGTAGGTAGGTTATCCATGGCTCGACGCCATGGCCTCATTGAAGCCGAGCTCGACCGCGCTCACCGTGCCCACCGACCCGCTCGTTATCCATGGCTCGACGCCATGGCCTCATTGAAGCTGTCCCGAAGTTCTGCCCGGCGTTCACCGTTCCTGCGGTTATCCATGGCTCGACGCCATGGCCTCATTGAAGCCGGCACCACACAACGAACGTATCGCCTCGGCAGAAGTCGTTATCCATGGCTCGACGCCATGGCCTCATTGAAGCGATTGCGGCGTTGACATCCTCTGCCGACATCGAGGAGTTATCCATGGCTCGACGCCATGGCCTCATTGAAGCTCCAGCCCCGCCACCGTCCGCAGCGCCTGCGCCATGTTATCCATGGCTCGACGCCATGGCCTCATTGAAGCGCGGCGCTGATCAAGCGCGGCGCGCGGGTCTTTCGGGGTTATCCATGGCTCGACGCCATGGCCTCATTGAAGCGGGTGCAGTTCGCGCAGCATCGCGAGCGCCTGTGAGGTTATCCATGGCTCGACGCCATGGCCTCATTGAAGCACCAAGCACGGAGCGGTCGCGAAGCAGGTGACGATGGTTATCCATGGCTCGACGCCATGGCCTCATTGAAGCCTCGGGCATCGGCAGGTGGTCGGTCACGGCGTTCCTGTTATCCATGGCTCGACGCCATGGCCTCATTGAAGCGTTCACCGCCGCACTGACAAGACATCATCGATTAGGTTATCCATGGCTCGACGCCATGGCCTCATTGAAGCTGGAGCGCCGCGCTGATGGCCGAGCCGATCCTGGTGTTATCCATGGCTCGACGCCATGGCCTCATTGAAGCCAGCTCTTGAAGCTTGTCCATGTGGCCTATCTCCCCGTTATCCATGGCTCGACGCCATGGCCTCATTGAAGCATTTCCACAGTTCGTCTCGCACCATCTGACCTACAAGTTATCCATGGCTCGACGCCATGGCCTCATTGAAGCGAGACGATCGCACTGGCGTTCGCGATCACCGAAGAAGTTATCCATGGCTCGACGCCATGGCCTCATTGAAGCATGCTGGGCGAGCGGCTCATTCCCGCCCGTGACCGGCGTTATCCATGGCTCGACGCCATGGCCTCATTGAAGCGGCCCAAGGGAGGGTGAAAAATAAAAGAGCGTTGGTGTTATCCATGGCTCGACGCCATGGCCTCATTGAAGCCTCGGTGGCGTAACGCGCGTTGCCCCGCAGCACCAGGTTATCCATGGCTCGACGCCATGGCCTCATTGAAGCATCGCGCCGACCGCGGTCCTGATTTCCGCGCGGTGTTATCCATGGCTCGACGCCATGGCCTCATTGAAGCTCAAACGATTTGTGACGTGTTCGTCTGACGACGACCTGTTATCCATGGCTCGACGCCATGGCCTCATTGAAGCCAAGTCGGCCGAGCTGCACACGAAGGTCAAGCGCCGGTTATCCATGGCTCGACGCCATGGCCTCATTGAAGCGCGAGCGTCTGCTCCCGCGCCGCCTCGGCTTCCTGTTATCCATGGCTCGACGCCATGGCCTCATTGAAGCATGGTGTTGGCGTTCGTGCCTTCGGCAAGGCCCGCGTTATCCATGGCTCGACGCCATGGCCTCATTGAAGCAAGTTTGCCGGCGATCCGAAGCGCATCGGGCCGCGGGTTATCCATGGCTCGACGCCATGGCCTCATTGAAGCGCGTCGATCAGGAGCGATTTCATTACTCGGCCTCGCGTTATCCATGGCGCGACGCCATGGCCTCGTTGAAGCGTCGAGGACACGACCGGCATTCCCTACGGCCTGATGGTTATCCATGGCTCGACGCCATGGCCACATTAAAACGGCGACTGATCCGCACGAAATCCCGGCTATGTGTCGCTCACGCGGTGGGCTCGGCGAAGCGACGCGCTCAATCAAGAGTTCGTCTGAGAATCAGACACTCGGCCCGCCGATCCATGGCGGCCTGCCACCGCCGTCGAATTCTAAGCCACCACCTCCCACCGCTTCTGCCGCCACGCGAGGATCGTGCGTGACAGCGCGCGCTCGCCGGCCTGCTCGTAGGCGAGCACCGCGCGGTGCTTCAGGAGCTCGATGTTCTGCTTGGGCTCGAAGCGCGTGAAGACCACCATGTCGCGCTGGGGTGCCGCGACGATCAGCGCGGCGCCGATACGCTTCTCCTGCTCGTCCCAGAAATCGGCGTCGAGCAGGATCGTCGGCTCGAGCTGCCCGCCCTTGATCACCGCGCCCATGCCTGCATACGGCTGTATCACCGACAGGTCCGGATAGAGCTTGCGATAGTTCTCGACGACGAGGGCCGGCAGCGCCTTGCGGTCGAGCTTCAGGCGCTTCAGATCGCGTCCCCGCACCGCCTGCACGAAGCGCTCGTCGTCGAAGACGTAGCGCAGGTGCAGGTCGCCGACGAAATGATCGAAGACCGGCAGGTTGTCGACGGTGTTGCCGGGCTCGGGCGTGAGCTCGACGGGCTCGATCTTCTGAATGGGCCGCGTCTTGGGGTCGACGTTGGAACGCGCTCGGACGAGCGCTACGAGCTTTTCGCGCGGGTGCTGCTGTGCAGCCGCGGGCCGCGGCCAGGCAACCGCGGCTCCCGCCGCAGCGAGGCTAAGCAATGCTTCACGTCTCTTCATCAAGAGCGAGCATAAGGCGTTTTCAGAGCGTGGGATAGAATCCGGGCATGAGCACCGTCGTCGAGCCCGTTCCGGTCGATTTCGCGCGCCAGCGCGAGGTCGCCGCGGCGCTGCGCGCTTTTCTTCCCGCTGCTTCAGTGCTCTTCGAGCGAGAGGACGTGAAGCCTTACGAGTGCGACGGGCTCTCTGCGTACCGGCAGGTGCCGATGGTCGTGGCGCTTCCGGACCACGAAGATCAGGTCAGGCGCATCCTCGAAGTGTGTCACTCGATGCGCGTGCCGGTCGTCGCACGCGGCGCCGGCACCGGACTCTCGGGCGGCGCGCTGCCGATGGGCGACGGCGTGCTGCTGTCGCTCGCTAAGCTGATGCGCATCGTCGAGATCGATCCGGTCGCGCGCACGGCGCGCGTGCAGCCGGGCGTGCGCAACCTCGCGATCTCCGAAGCCGCCGCGATGCACGGCCTCTATTACGCGCCCGACCCTTCGAGCCAGATCGCGTGCAGCATCGGCGGCAACGTCGCCGAGAACTCCGGCGGCGTGCATTGCCTGAAGTACGGTCTCACGGTGCACAACATACTCAAGGTCCGTGCGTACACGATCGAAGGCGAGCTGCTGGAGCTCGGCGGCGACGGTCTCGACGCCGCGGGCTACGACCTGCTCGCGCTGATGACGGGCTCGGAAGGCCTGCTCGCGGTCGTCACCGAGGTGACGGTGAAGCTCCTGCCCAAGCCCGAATGCGCGCAGGTCGTCATGGCCGCTTTCGACGCGGTGGAGAAAGCCGGCGCCGCGGTCGCGAACATCATCGCCGCGGGCATCATCCCGGCGGGCCTCGAGATGATGGACCAGGCGGCCGCCGTCGCGGTCGAGCATTTCGTGCACGCGGGCTATCCGACCGACGTCGCGGGCATCCTGCTGTGCGAATCGGACGGCACGCAGGAGGAAGTCGCGGACGAGGTGCGGCGCGTCGAGGCGATCATGGAAGAGAGCGGCGCGACGCTGATCCGCGCCTCTCGGAACGACGCCGAGCGCCTGAGATTCTGGGCGGGCCGCAAGGCCGCGTTCCCGGCGGTGGGACGCATATCGCCCGACTACTACTGCATGGACGGCACGATCCCGCGCAAGCGCCTCGCGGAAGTGCTGAGCGCGATCGCCGAGCTCGAGAAAAAGTACGGGCTGCGCTGCGCCAATGTCTTCCACGCGGGCGACGGCAACCTGCACCCGCTGATCCTCTACGACGCCAACTCGCCCGGCGAGCTCGAGCGCACCGAAGCGTTCGGCGCCGAAATCCTCGAGCTGTCGATCGCCGTCGGCGGCACGATCACCGGCGAGCACGGCGTCGGCATCGAGAAGGTGAACCACATGTGCGTGCAGTTCGCGACACCCGAGCTCGAGACGTTTCACGCGGTGAAGCGCGCGCTCGACGAGCACGGCCTCCTCAACCCCGGCAAGGCCGTGCCCAGCCTGAATAGATGCGCGGAGTTCGGCCGCATGCACGTGCATGTAGGCCAGGAGAAGTTCGCGGACCTGCCTCGCTTCTAAATCAAAAGCAATTGACCGCAAAGGACGCAAAGGACGCAAAGGTTTTCATCGGGTGCTTTTCATCAGCACCTCATGCGCAAGATAAAGCGACACGCGTCGAGCTCGCGACCGACTCATCGCTTTCCTTTGCGTCCTTTGCGTCCTTTGCGGTTCAAAACGCCTTTCATGCAAGAGATCATCGAACAGCTCGCTGAACGGATCCGCGACGCCGCCGCGCGGCGCGAGCCGCTCGTGGTGCGCGGCGGCGGGACGAAGGAGTTCTACGGACGCGCGGTGGCGGGCGACGTGCTCGACACACGCGCGTATGCGGGCATCGTCGATTACGAGCCCACCGAGCTCGTGATCACGGCGCGCGCGGGGACGAGCCTCGCGGAGATCGAGGCCGCGATGCGCGAGCGCGGCCAGATGCTCGCGTGCGAGCCGCCGCACTTCGCCGAAGGCTCGACGCTCGGCGGCTGCGTCGCGGCGGGCCTCTCGGGACCGCGCAGGCCTTACGCGGGAAGCGTGCGCGATCTCGTCCTCGGCATACGCATGCTCGACGGCAAGGGCGCCGACCTCTCCTTCGGCGGCCGCGTCATGAAGAACGTCGCCGGCTACGACGTCTCGCGGCTGATGGCGGGATCGCTCGGCACGCTCGGCGTGCTGCTCGAGATCTCGCTCAAGGCGCTGCCGCTGCCGCCTGCCGAGACCACGCTGCGGCGCGAGCACACGGCTGCCCAGGCGATCGAGCTCATGAACGCATGGGCCGGCAAGCCGCTGCCGATCAGCGCGACGTGCCACGTCGGCGGCGCGCTGTACGTTCGGCTCTCGGGCGCCGGAACGGCGGTGAACGCCGCTAAGCAGAAGCTCGGCGGCGAAGCCGTGGACGACGGTCAGCGCTTCTGGCGCGACCTGAGAGACCATCGGCACGATTTCTTTCGCACCTCGCGGCCGCTGTGGCGGGTCTCGCTCAAGTCGACGACCCCGCCGCTCGGCGGCGAGGAGCTGATCGAATGGAGCGGCAGCGTGCGCTGGCTCGCGCACGACGGCGATGCGGACGAAATCCGCGGCAGAGCCGCGCGAGCCGGCGGGCACGCCACGCTCTTCCGCCGCCACGCGAGCGACGCCGAACCCTTTCACCCGCTCTCGCCCGCCCTCGCCCGCGTGCACGCCAGGCTGAAGCGCACGTTCGATCCGCACGGCGTGCTGAATCCCGGCCGCATGTACGCCGAATTCTGAAATGCAGACCAACCTAGCCGATTTCATCCGGGACACGCCCGACGGCCGCGACGCCGACGCGATCCTGCGCAAGTGCGTGCACTGCGGTTTCTGCACCGCGACCTGCCCCACGTACCAGATCCTCGGCGACGAGCTCGACGGTCCGCGCGGCCGCATCTATCTCATGAAGCAGGTGCTCGAAGGCGCGCCGGTCACCGGGAAGACTCAGCTCCACCTCGACCGCTGCCTCACCTGCCGCTCGTGCGAGACCACGTGCCCATCGGGCGTGCATTACAGCCGACTGCTCGACATCGGACGCCGCGTCGTCGACGAGCGCGTGAAGCGCGGCCCTGCCGACACCTTCGTGCGCGCGGCGCTGCGCGCGGTAGTGCCGCGGCCGGTCGTGTTCGAAGCGCTGGTCAACACCGCCCGCATGATGCGGCCGCTGCTGCCGCGGGCGCTGCAAGAGAAAGTGCCGCGCGAGGCGCGTCCGGCGCCTGCCTTACCCGCTACGTCGCATGCACGCCGGATGCTCGTGCTCCGAGGCTGCGTGCAGCCGGTGCTGTCGCCCGCGACCAACGTCGCCGCGGCGCGCGTGCTCCACCGCCTCGGTATCACGCTCGAAGCCGCGCAAGGCGCCGGCTGCTGCGGCGGCGTCTCCTACCACCTCACCGCCGAGGACGAGGCGCGCGGTTACATGCGGCGCAACGTCGACGCGTGGTGGCCGCACGTCGAAGCGGGCGTCGAGGCGATCGTCATCACCGCGAGCGGCTGCGGCACCATGGTGAAGGACTACGGTCACCACCTCGCGCGCGATGCGCGTTACGCCGAGAAGGCCGCTCGCATCTCCGAGCTCACCAGAGACATCAGCGAAGTCATCCTCGCCGAAGCGGACGCGTTGACACGCCTCGCTCGGACCCCACGCCCTACGAAAAAAGTCGCTTTCCACCCGCCCTGCACGCTGCAGCACGGACTGAAGATACGCGGCGAGATCGAGCGCCTGCTGCTCTCGCTCGGCGTCGATCTCGTGCCGGTGCGCGACGCGCACCTGTGCTGCGGCTCGGCCGGCACCTACTCGCTGCTGCATCCCGACCTCGCGGGACAACTGCGCGACAACAAGCTCGCCGCGCTCACCGCGGGCGATCCCGCGGAGATCGTCACGGCCAACATCGGTTGTCAGAACCACCTGCAGCAAGGCACGGACAAACCCGTTCGCCACTGGATAGAGCTCGTGGACGACCTCCTCAGCGCCCGCTGAGCCATCTCCTTGTCATAGTACTCAAGGGTGCATCATGCGAAACCCTATTGTACTTTTTGATAAACGCGCGTACGATCGGCGCCACTTCATACCGGAGAGGCCCAAGCCGATGCTGCAGATACCGCGCCGATCGCTCGAAGAACGCCGCACCCGTCACAGTCGCACCGCAACGGTCCGCAAGGCGCTGTATCTCGAAGGCACACCTCACGTCCCGGTGTACGAAGAAGAGCTGTGGACGAGCAAGCAGCGGCAGGCGTCCTCGATCCACGAGGTGTCGTACCGCGCGTGCTTCAAGCCGCAGCTTCCCGCCTACTTCATCGACCGCCTCTCCGACGAAGGCGACCTCGTCTACGATCCTTTCAGCGGACGCGGAACGACCGCGGTGGAAGCGGCCCTGCGCGGCCGTCGCGTCGCGGCCAACGACATCAATCCGCTGTCGTCGATCTTCGCGAGGCCGCGCCTGGAGATGCCTCACGTGGGCGAGGTCGACGCGCGGCTGGCGGGGATCGATCTGGGGCAGAAGGCGCGCCCGACGCTCGACCTCTCGATGTTCTATCACCCCGACACCGAGCGCGAGCTCCTCAACCTGCGCGCGTACCTCAACGCGCGGCGCCGCTCGCGCAGCGAGGACAGCATCGACCGCTGGATACGCATGGTCGCGACCAACCGGCTCACCGGCCATTCGCCGGGTTTCTTCTCGGTCTACACGCTGCCGCCCAATCAGGCGGTATCGGCCGAGAACCAGGTGCGCATCAACGAGCGGCTCGGCCAGAAACCCGGGTACCGCAACGTGCGCGAGCTCATCGTGAAGAAATCGGTGCAGCTCCAGGGGAACATCAGCGCGACCGAGCGCGACCGGCTGCGGCGCTGCGCCGCGCAGGCGCTGTTCCTCGAAGGCTCGGCCGCCGCGACCCGGGGCCTGCGCGACCGCAGCGTGCAGCTCACCGTGACGTCGCCGCCCTTCCTCGACATCGTCCACTACGCCAAAGATAACTGGCTGCGCTGCTGGTTCAACGGCATCGATGCGAACGAGGTCGGACGCCGCATGACGATCAGCAAGACCGTGGAGGACTGGTCGGCCGCCATGGCGAAGGTGTTCGCCGAGCTCTACCGCGTGACCAAACCGGGCGGCTGGGTCGCTTTCGAGGTCGGCGAAGTGCGCCGCGGCTCGGTGCGGCTGGAGGAAGTGGTCGCGCCGCTGGGCATCGAGGCCGGCTTCGACTGCGAGGCGGTGCTCATCAACTCGCAGCGCTTCACCAAGACCGCGAACATCTGGGGCGTTTCGAACAACAAGCTGGGCACCAACAGCAATCGCATCGCGATCTTCCGCAAGCCGGCTTGAGCGCCTCTGCGTGCTAACATCGGCATCGAGGTAGAGCGGCCCGCCCCTCGCGGCGGGCCGCGTCCATTCCACGGGATGGTCTCGTGCCGATCGACTACGAAAAGCTCATCAACCACCGGATTCCCGACGTCGAGCAGCGCTATACGCGCCGCGACACGATGCTGTACGCGCTCGGGCTGGGCCTGGGCGCCGATCCGCTCGACGAAGATCAGCTGAAGTTCGTCTACGAGGAGAATCTCGTCGCCCTGCCGACGATGGCGATCGTGCTCGCCTCGCCCGGGCCGTTTCACCGCGAAGGCAGCTTCGGCATAACGGGCACCCACGTGTTGCACGGCGAGCAGGGTTTCACGATCGACAAGCCGCTGCCGGTCGAAGGCACGGTCGTCGGCCACACCATCGTCGAGCGCGTGCTCGACAAGGGCCCCGGTAAAGGCGCACTCATACTCACGCGCACCACCGTGCGCGAGAAAGAGAGCGGCGACACCGTGTGCACGCTCACGTCCACGACCTTCGCGCGCGCCGACGGCGGTTTCGGCGGACCGTCAGGGCCGCAGAAAGAGCCGCACCCGATTCCGGAGCGCACGCCCGACCTCACCTGCGACCTGCCGACGCTGCCGCAGGCGGCGCTCATCTACCGGCTGTCGGGCGATTACAACCCGCTGCACGCCGATCCCGCGTACGCGAAGCGCGGCGGGTTCAAGGCGCCGATCCTCCACGGTCGCGCGACGTTCGGCGTCGCGGGTCACGCGATTCTCAAAGCGTGCTGCGGCTACGACCCTTCGCGCTTGAAAAGCATGGAAGGACGTTTCTCGTCGCCGGTGTATCCGGGGGAGACGATCCGCACCGAGCTGTGGATCGACGGCAGCGTGGTGTCGTTCCGGTCGAGCGTCCCCGAGCGCGGCGTGACGGTGCTCAACAACGGCCGCGCGGAGCTCGCGGGCTTCATCCGCGAGCTCGCTAAGCAGTCATGAAGCTCCACTGGTCGCCGCGCTCGCCGTTCGTCCGCAAGGCGATGGTGTGCGCGCACGAGCTGGGCATGGCCGAGCGTATCGAGAAGATCTACACGCTGGTGTCGCTGCGCAAGCCGAACGAGGACATGCTGCGCGTCAATCCGCTGGGGCGCATTCCCGCGCTGGTGCTCGACGACGGCTCGGTGCTCTACGACTCGGCGGTGATCTGCGAGTACCTCGACGTTACGTTCGGACCGAAGCTGTTTCCTGCGCAAGGCGGCGCTCGCTGGGACGCGCTGCGCCGTCATGCGCTCGCGAACGGCATGCTCGAGACCGGCATCCTGTGGCTCGCCGAGCGCACGCGCGCGCAAGCGCAGCAATCGCCCGAGATGCACGCCGCCTGCGAGCGCAAGCTGCGCAGCGCCCTCGCCGCCGCCGAGCTGGAAGCCGATCGACTGCGCGGCGGCGCACCCGACATCGGCGATCTCACGCTCGGCGTCGTCCTCGGCTATCTGGATTTCCGCTACGCCGACCTGAAATGGCGGGAAGCCGCGCCGAAGCTCGCCGAGGCTTACGCGGTGCTCGCCGTGCGTCCTTCCTTCGTCTCCACCCAACCGTACGACGAGAGCGCGCCACGTTAAGAGCCGTTTCCCGCCGCACGATTTCTAGAGCGTCACCGTGACTACCACTTCCGAGAAACCCGATCTCGCGCGCTTCCTGAGCCCTCGCGGCGTCGCCATCGTCGGCGCATCCAACGATCTCACGCGCATCGGCGGCCAGCCGATCCGCCTGCTCACCGAGTTCGGATACCGGGGCAAGGTGTACCCGGTCAATCCGAAGTACGAAGAGATCAAAGGCCTCAAGTGCTATCCGAGCCTCTCCGCGGTACCGCAGCCGTGTGACGTCGCGCTGATCGCGCTGTCCGCGCCGCACGTGCCCGGCGTCATCGAGGAATGCGGCAAGGCCGGTATTCCGTACGCGCTCGTGCTCTCGGCCGGTTTCAGCGAAGTCGGCGAAGCAGGCAAGGCGCTGCAGGCGAAGCTCGTCGAAGCGGCGAAAAAGAGCGGCGTGCGCGTGAACGGGCCGAACTGCATCGGCATCCTCAACCACGAGGAAGGTGTCCGTATCGGCTTCGGCGGCACGCTCAACCTGAAGACGCTGAAGACCGGCCCGATCGGCATGGTGACGCAGTCCGGCGGCTTCGGCTTCGCGGTCGTCGCCGTCGCCGCCTATTACGGCGTCGGCATCAACTACGCGGTGTCGACCGGCAACGAAGCGGACCTCACCGCGCTCGACTGGCTGGCGGCGATGATCGAGCTCCCCGACGTCGAGATCGCGACCGCGTTCCTCGAAGGGATCACCGACGGCCGGCGGCTGCTCGAGATCGGCGAGCGTGCGATGGCGCTCGGCAAGCCGATCCTGGTGTGGAAGGTCGGCAACACCGACGTCGGCCGGCAGGCGGCGGCTTCGCACACCGCGCGGCTCACCGCGGGCTACGAGCTCTATCGCACCGCGTTCCGGCTCGGCGGCTTCATCGAAGTGCGCGACATGGACGACCTCGTCGACGTCTGCAAGATCCTCATGGCGCGCAAGCTCCCGCGAGGCAATCGCGTCGCGGTCGTCACGCCTTCGGGCGGCGCGGGCGTGCTGCTCGCCGACCGCTGCGTCGAAGAAGGGCTCACGCTGCCGGCGCTGGACCCGGGCACCATCGAAAAGGCGCGCGCCTACGTGCCGACGTTCGCCACGGTCGCGAACCCGGTCGACATCACCCCGCAGGGCTACAACGACAACTTCGCGTCGTACAACCGCCTGCTCGCGGACGTGCTCGCCGATCCCAACATCGACCAGATGATCCTGCGCGCCCCTCGCGGCAGTGCGGCTTCGATCTGGGCGAAGAACTTCGTCGAGCAGATGAAGGACGCGGACAAGCTCGCGGTGATCAACTGGCCGACCTCGCCCGACGACAACGCGGACGTCGCGGCGTTTCTCGAAGAGCACCGCATGCCGATCGTGATGGCGCCCGGCCGCACGGTGCACGCGCTCGCGCGCGTCAACGAGTACGCGCAGCGCAAGCGCGAGTTCGACGCGAAGCGCGGGCGCTCAGAGTCACGTGTCACACCCAAGCAGACGCTCGAGCTGCCGGCCGGCGCGGGAACGCTCGGCGAGCACCGCTCGAAAGCGATCCTGGAGAGCTACGGCGTCCCGGTGGTGAAAGAGGTGCTGCTGTCGCCCGAAGCGGTGGCTACGCTCACGCGCGAGCCGCTGCCCTTCCCGCTCGCGGTGAAGGTCGAGTCGCCGGACATCCCGCACAAGACCGAAGCGGGCGTGGTGAAGCTCGGCATCTCCGATCTCGATGGCCTGAAGCGCGCCGCGCGCGAAGTGCTCGAAGCGGCGAAGCGGCACGACGGCAAGGCACGCATCGACGGCGTGCTGGTGCAGCAGATGGCGAGCGGCCTCGAAGTGATCGTCGGCGCGGTGAACGACCGATTTTTCGGTCCGGTGGTCGCGTTCGGTCTCGGAGGCGTCTATACCGAGCTCCTGAAGGACGTGACCTATCGCTTCGCGCCGTTCGGCGCCGAGACCGCACGCGAGATGGTGGGCGAGATCAAAGGCGCGGCGCTGCTGAAAGGCTATCGCGGCAGCGCGGCGCTCGACGTCGACGCGCTCGCGGACGCGCTCTCGCGCGTGTCGCACCTCATCGCCGACCACGCCGATCGCATCGCGGAGATCGACGTGAACCCGTTGTTCGTGCGACCTGCGGGCGAAGGCGTGTTAGCGGCGGATGCCCTGGTTGTTTTGAAAAGCGATTAACCGCAAAGGACGCCAAGGACGCAAAGGTTCAGAATAGTCGTCATTCCCGCGCAGGCGGGAATCCATTCGACGCGCAAGCGTCGTCCTGGCGAAAGCCAGGATACATTTTGAACTCTTTTCTCAAGGTCAAAATGGGTCCCGGATCGTGTCCGCGCTGCCGGACACGTCCGGGACGACGCGATGATGCCGCGTCGCTTTCCTTGGCGTCCTTTTGCGTCCTTGGCGGTCAAAATACAATTCGAGGAGACATGATGAACTTTGCCAGGCTCGTAGTGGCTGCTTCTGCGTTGGCCCTATCGGCCGCGCAGGCGCAGAGCTTTCCAAGCAAACCGGTCCGGCTGATCGTGCCGTTCGCGGCGGGCGGGAGCACCGACATCGTCGCGCGGGTGCTCGGGCAGGAGCTGAACAGGATGTGGGGCCAGCCGGTGCTCGTCGACAACCGCGCGGGAGGGAGCACGGTGATCGGCACCGAGATCGTCGCCAAGGCCCCGCCCGACGGACACACGCTGCTCGTCACGCCGGCGCCGTTTACGATCGTCCCCAGCCTCGCGAGCAAGCTTCCTTACGATCCGCACAAGGATTTCGAGCCGATCGTGCTGATCAACACGACGCCGCTCGTGGTGGTGGTGCATCCCGCGGTTCCCGCGAAGAACATCAGGGAGCTCGTCGCGCTCGCGAAGTCCAGGCCCGGCGCGCTCAACTACGGCTCTTCCGGCAGCGGCGGCTCCAACCATCTCGCCGGCGAGCTGTTCAACGCGATGGCGGGCGTGAAGATGGTGCACGTGCCCTACAAAGGCAACGCGCCGGCGCTGCAGGACCTCGTCGGCGGACACGTCGACGTCGTCTTCAACGGGCTCACCTCAGCGCTGCCGCTGATCAAAGGCGGCAAGCTGCGCGCGCTCGGCATGACGAGCCTCAAGCGCTCGTCCGCGTTGCCCGAAGTGCCGACGCTCGACGAGCAGGGCCTCAAGGGCTTCCAGGCCGTCGCGTGGAACGGCCTCACCGCGCCTGCGAAGACACCCAAAGCCATCGTCGACAAGATCAACGCCGACGTGGTGAAAGTCGTGCGCGCGCCCGAGCTCATGGAAAAGCTGAAAGCCGAAGGCTCCGATCCGGTCGGCAGCAGCGTCGACGCCTATGCCAGGTTCCTGCGCGACGAGATCGCGAAGTGGAACAAGGTGATCCGCTTCGCCAACATCAAAGGTTTGTAATGTACAAGGTCTTTAAAAGCGTATTGACCGCCAAGGACGCAAAGGACGCAAAGGACGCAAAGGAAAGGCGACGCGGCATCATCGCGTCGTCCCGGGCGTGTCCGGCAGCGCGGACACGATCCGGGACCCATTTCGACCTTGAGAAAAAAGTTCAAAATGGATCCTGGCCTTCGCCAGGACGACGCTTGCGCGCCGAATGGAGTCCCGCCTTCGTGGGAATGACGATCGTTCCGCTCCTATGCGCATCGATCGCGCAAGCGCAGTCTTACCCCTCGAAGCCGATACGTCTCGTCGTAGGTTTCCCCGCCGGCGGCCCCACCGACATCGTCTCGCGCACCATCGCGCCCAAGATGACCGAAGCGCTCGGCCAGACGGTGATCGTCGACAACCGCGGCGGCGCGGGCGGCGTGATCGCGACCGAGCAGGTCGCCAAGTCCCCCGCCGACGGCTACACGCTGCTGATGGGCACGATCGGCGGCATCGCGGTCGCGATGAGCCTCAATCCGAACCGCGGTTACGACACGCTGCGCGACTTCGCGCCGGTGACGCAGGCGGTGACGGTCACCAACATCCTCGTCGTGCATCCGTCGGTGCCTGCGAAGAACGTGAAGGAGCTGCTCGCGATCGCGCGCAGCAAACCGGGCCGTCTCAATTACGCGTCCTCGGGCAACGGTACGGTGACGCACCTCGCGGGCGAGCTCTTCAAGCTCCTCGGCAAGGTCGACATCACGCACGTGCCTTTCAAGGGCGGCGCGCCGGCGCTGACCGCGCTGATCTCGGGCGAGGTCGATCTGTCGTACGAGAACAGCCTCGTGGTCACGCCGCACGTGCGCGCGGGCAAGGTGAAAGCGCTCGCGGTCACCGGTCTGAAGCGCTCGCAGCTCCTGCCCGAGCTGCCGACGATCGCCGAGTCGGGGTTGCCGGGCTACAACGCGAGCGGCTGGTACGGCCTCTTCGTGCCCGCGCAGACGCCGCGGGCGATCGTCACTCGCCTCAACCAGGAAGCGGTGAAGGCGCTGCGCATGCCCGACGTCGTCAAGACGCTGTCGTCGCAGGGCGCGGAGCCGATCGGCAATTCGCCCGAAGAGTTCTCGGCATTCGTAAAATCCGAGATCGACAAGTGGGCGAAGCTGGTGAAAGTCGCCAAATTGAAGATCGATTGAGCATGGCGCAGTGGAACGCCCAGACGCTCGCCGACGTGCTGACGCGCGACGCCGAGCTTTTTCCCGAGCAGGAGGCGCTGGTCATCGGCGTGCAGCGGCTCGACTACGCGCAGCTCAAACGGCGCGTGGACGAGACCGCGCAAGGCCTGCGCGCCCTCGGCGTCAGGCGCGGCGACCATGTCGCGGTCTGCATGGGCAATACCGTCGAGTGGGCGCTCTTCTTCTACGCCGCCGCGACCATCGGCGCGGTGACGGTGCCGGTCAATACGCGCTTCAAGGCGGACGAGCTCGCCTACTGCCTCGAGCAGGCGGACGTGAAGCTGCTCTTCGTCGTCGACCGCTTCCTCAGGATCGATTTCGTCGAGATGCTCCGCGGGATCTGCCCTGCGATCGACTCGACGCTGCCCGACGCCGCGCTTCCGAAGCTGGAGAACGTCGTCGTGCTGGGCAGTAACGTGCCCAGGGCCGCGATCCGTTTCGACGACATGCTCGCGCTCGGCATCACGCACGACGTGCCCGAGTTCGACGACGTCACGCCGGGCGACGTCCTGCTGATGCAGTTCACGTCGGGCACCACGTCGTATCCCAAAGGCGTGATGCTCACGCACGACAACATGCTGCGCAACGCGGCTTACGTCGCCGAGCGCTTCGACCTGAAACAGGCCGACCGCTATTACAGCTCGCGAGTCTTCTACCACGTCGCCGGCTCGACCCTGTCGCTGCTGGCGGCGCTCGCGGTCGGCGCGTGCCTGATCTCGTCCGAGACCTTCGACGGCTCGCAGGCGTTGCGCATCATGTCCGAGGAAGCGTGCACGCACACCTCGGGGAACGACACGATGTTCCTGATGATCCTCAACGCGCCGGACTTCGATCGCTATCCGCTCAAGCTGCGCGGCGGCTGGGCGTCGGCCGGCCCGGAGGTGTCGCGGCTCGCGATCGAGCGCCTGGGCATGAAAGGGCTGTGTCACGCCTACGGCCTTTCCGAAGCGTCGCCCAACGTCAGCATGTCCTGGCACCACGACGACCTCGACAAGCGCGTCAACGGCTGGGGCCACGTGCTCGAAGGGCTGGACGTCTCGATCGCCGATCCGGAGACCGGCAAGGAGCTCCCGCCCGGCGCTACGGGCGAGATCCTGGTCCGCGGCTGGAGCGTGATGAAGGGCTATTACAAGATGCCCGAGCAGACCGCCAAAGCGATCGACGCGCAGGGCTGGCTGCACACCGGCGACTACGGGATCATGGACGAGGACGGGCGGCTGCGCTTCGCGAGCCGCATCAAGGACGTGTTCCGGGTCGGCGGCGAGAACGTCGCGCCCGCCGAGGTCGAAGACGTGCTGCACAAGCACCCCAAGATCAAGCAGGCGCAGGTGATCGGCGTGCCCGATCCGCGGCTCATCGAAGTGCCGGCGGCGTACGTCATACTGCGCGAAGGCGAGCGCGCCACGCCGGAAGAGATCATCGACTGGAGCAAGTCGCGGATGGCGAACTTCCGGGTGCCGCGCTACGTGCGCATCGTGACGACGTTCGACGATATCGGCATGACCGGCAGCAACAAGGTGCAGAAGAACAAATTACGCGCGCAGGCATTGATCGACTTCGGCCTGTCGGAGAAGCAAACGTAGGGTGCGTTAGCCGCAAAGCGGCGTAACGCACCGTTAAAAGGCTCGAACCGCAGAGGACGCAGAGGTAAAACAGTCATCGTCATTCCCGCGCAGGCGGGAATCCATTTTGACGTCGCATGAGGAATCACATGAATCTTGCAGAACAATCCCCGCTCGGGACTTACATCGAGCACATCAGGAAAGGCGAGCTCGCCTACCAGGTCACCGAAGACGGCAAGCCGGTCTTCTATCCGCGCGCCGTCGCGCCGCAGACCGGCGGCAAGCTCGAGTGGCGCGTGTCGAAGGGACTCGGCACGGTCTATTCGACGACCACGATGCACTTCAAGGGCGAGGCGCCGCTGAACGTCGCGCTGATCGACATGGACGAAGGCTTTCGCCTGATGAGCCGTGTCGAAGGCATAGCCTCGATGGACGTGAAGATCGGCATGCGCGTGAAGTTCAAGGCGCATCCCGGGGATGAAAAGCAGCAGCCCTATCCCGTCTTCACTCCGGAGGGCGCGAAATGACGACCCTCAGGAAAGGCAGCATCGCGGTCGTCGGCGCGGACGAATCCGACCTCGGCCTGGTTGCGCCGAACACCAGCCCGCTCGACCTCATGGCGCAGGCGACGATCCGCGCGCTGGACGACGCCGGCCTCACGCTGAAGGACGTCGACGGTCTCTTCGTGGCCGCGACCCAGGTGCGCATGGGCCCGATGGCGCTCGCGGAATACCTGCGCATCAAGCCGAAGTACTTCGACGGCACGATCATCGGCGGCTCGTCGTTCATGACGCACGTCGCGCACGCGCAGGCCGCGATCGAGCACGGCCTGTGCGAAGTCGCGGTGATCGCCTACGGCAGCACGCAGCGCTCGGTCTCGCGCGCCGCCGCCTCGCCCCGCGAGTACAACTACTACGAGTCGCCGTACCGGCCGATCCTGCCGATCAGCGCTTACGCGATGGCCGCCGCGCGTCACATGCACCAGTTCGGCACGACGCGCGAGCAGCTCGCCGAAGTGGCGGTTTCCGCGCGCCAATGGGCGCTGAAGAACCCGAAAGCGTGGGAAAAAGAGCCGCTGACGATCGAGCAGGTGCTCAACGCGCGCATGGTCTCCTACCCGTTCACGGTGCGCGACTGCTGCCTCGTCGTCGACGGCGGCGGCGCGATCGTGCTCACCTCGGCGGCGCGCGCCAAGACGCTCAAGAAGAAGCCGGTCTACGTGCTCGGCGTCGGCGAAGCGCTGAGCCACGCCAACATCTCGAGCATGCCCGACCTCACGGTCAGCGCGGCATCGGAATCGGGGCCGAAGGCGTACGCGATGGCCGGCATCGGCCCGAAAGACGTCGATATGCTGTCGCTGTACGACGCGTTCACGATCACCCCGATCCTGTTCCTCGAAGACCTGGGTTTCTGCCCCAAGGGCGAAGGCGGCCGCTTCGTGCAGGGCGGCACCATCGCCCCGGGCGGCAAGCTGCCGGTCAACACCAGCGGCGGCGGTCTCTCGTACTGCCACCCGGGCATGTACGGGCTGCTGGTCATGATCGAGGCGATCCGGCAGGTGCGCGGCGAGGCCGGCGAGCGCCAGGTGCCGGGCTGCGACATCGCGCTCGCGCACGGCAACGGCGGCGTGCTGTCCAGCCAGTGCACCGTGATCTTCGGTTCGGAAGCCGCGCTGTAAGTTAAGGCGGCGCCGCCCGACGAACGCGCGATACGGCCGGGGAATTCAGTCCCCGGCCGGCGGTCTCACAGCCGAAGGAGGATCACGATGAACCGAAGGACCTGGCTCCAAAGCCTTTTTGCCGTGGCCGCGGGCGGGACGCTCGTCGGCGCCCACAGCGCTCAACAGAGCATGGCCTCGAAGCAGGTGGAGGCGCTGCAGAAGAACTGGCGGCTCCTGCTCGCCGAAGGCGTCAAGACGCCCTCGCCCGCCGACAAGGTCAAGCTCTCCAACGACGACTGGAAGAAGCGCCTCGAGAAGTTCCAGTACCACGTGATGCGCGAGGAAGGCACCGAGCGCGCCGGATCGAGCCCGCTCGACCGCGAGAAGCGCGCCGGCGTCTTCGCGTGCGCGGGCTGCGACCTGCCGCTCTTCACGTCCGACATGAAGTTCGACAGCGGCACCGGCTGGCCGAGCTTCTTCACGACCATACCCGAGGTCTTCGAGACCAAGACCGACTACCTGCTCGTCTACCCGCGCACCGAGTACCACTGCGCACGCTGCGGCGCTCACCACGGCCACGTATTCAACGACGGCCCGAAGCCGACCGGCCTGCGCTACTGCAACAACGGCGTGGCGCTGAAGTTCATACCGAAGAGCGCGAAGGCGTAAGCTAGGCGTCGTCGCATTCCCGGACGCGGCCCGGCGCTTGCTCTCCTGCCGCGGATGTGGAAAAAGGGAGGACAAGCATGCTCGCGACCCAGCGTACGGCGCCGCTGCCGGAGATCGATTGCGGCTATCGGGAAGTCAGGCAGCGCAGCGAGGCGCTCTGCGCGCCGCTGGAGACCGACGACTACCAGGTCCAGAGCGTGATCGACGCGAGCCCGCCCAAGTGGCACCTCGCGCACGTCACGTGGTTCTTCGAGACCTTCCTGCTGAAGCCTTTCCTGCGCGGCTACGAGCCGCTCGATGCGCGCTACGAGCGCATCTACAACTCGTACTACAACACCGTCGGCCCCTTTCACCCGCGGGCGCAGCGGCACGTGCTGTCGCGGCCGACCGTGCCGCAGGTGTATGAATACCGCGCCCACGTCGACCGCCACATGGGAGAGCTCATCGCGGCCGCCCCGGTCGAGCATCGCGCCGAAGTCGACCGGCGCGTGACGCTCGGCATGCACCACGAGCAGCAGCACCAGGAGCTGCTGCTCATGGACATCAAGCGCAACTTCTACGCGAACCCGCTGTATCCCGTTTACGGCGCGGCGCAGCCGCCGGCGCCCGTCGAAGCGCCCGCGCAGCGCTGGCTGGATTTTCCGGGCGGCATCCGCGAGATCGGTCATGCCGGCCATGCGTTCGCATTCGACAACGAGTCGCCGCGGCACAAGGTCTTCCTGCGCGACTACCGGATCGCTTCACGCCCCGTGACGAACGGTGAATACCTCGAGTTCATGGCCGACCGCGGTTACTCGCGCCCGGACCTGTGGATGTCCGACGGCTGGGCGGCGGTGCAGGAGCGGCGCTGGGCCGCGCCGCTGTACTGGGTCGACGTCGACGGCGAGTGGCACGAATTCACTTTGTCGGGGCTGCGGCCGGTCGATCCGGCGCAGCCGGTCTGCCACGTGAGCTGGTACGAAGCCGACGCCTATGCTCGCTGGCGCAACGCCCGCCTGCCGTCCGAGGCCGAGTGGGAGTGCGCGGACGCGGGCGAGACGATCGAGGGCAACTTCGTCGAGTCGGGCGCCTACCACCCGCGCGCGGCGTCTTCGCAGAGCGATCGCCAGTGGTACGGCGACGTGTGGGAATGGACGTCTTCGGGCTATGCGCCCTACCCCGGCTACCGCCCGCTCGAAGGCGCGCTCGGCGAATACAACGGCAAGTTCATGGCGAACCAGTACGTGCTGCGCGGCGGCTGCTGCGCGACGCCGCGCTCGCACATCCGCGCGGGCTATCGCAACTTCTTCTACCCGCCGGACCGCTGGCCCTTCACCGGGATACGCCTCGCGCGCGACGCCTGATCGCTTGCGGGCAGGGCCCCCGCCGGTATACTGGCCTCATGGTCCAGCCGACTTTCAGGCTCGCCGTCCCCGGCGACGCGTACGAGATCGCGGTCATGTCGCGCTATCTCGTCGAGGTCGGCCTGCGCGGATGGTCGTGGCCGCCGGAGCGCGTCGCCAAGGCGATTCACACGCGCTCGACCCTCGTCCTCGTCGCCGAAGTGCAGTCGCGCCTCGTCGGGTACGCGATCGCCGAGTTCGGCGACACGCAGGCGCACCTGTCCCTCCTCGCGGTCAAGCCTACGCACCAGCGCTGCGGCATCGGCCGCGCGCTGATCGAGTGGATCGAGGAATCGGCGCTGACCGCCGGCGTCACCACCGTCACGCTCGAGCTGCGCGCCAACAACTACGGCGCGCGCTCGTTCTACCGGCTGCTCGGATTCCAGGAAGGCGCTTACGTGCCGGGCTACTACCGCGGCGTCGAGACCGCGCTGCGGATGTCCCGCGACATCCGAAGGCACATACCCAATCCGCAAGCGGGCTGAAAGCCCGCTTGGTAACTCGGGGTCAGACCCCGGCCTTTTTGGGGTCTGACCCCGGTTTTGTCCGGGGGGACTCAATGAAACGACTTGCATCGCATGCGGCAGTCGCTGTCGCCGCCTCGGCAGTAACTTGGCTGGCAATGTCGGGCGCGCCGGACTTCTCCACAGCCCACGCCCAGATCCCAACCCCCGCCGGCACGCGTCAGATCGATCTCTTCAAGACGACGATGGACGACGTCATGGGCCGGGTAGTGACGATCCGCCGCACCGAGCGCGATCCGGGCAGCGGCAGCCCGCCGCACCGCCATCCGGGCAGCCACACGTTCGGCTACATCCTCGAGGGCACGTACGAATTCAGGCTGAACGACGGGCCGGTGCAGAAGCTCGGCCCGGGGCAGACGTTCTACGAGCCGCCGAATTCACTCCATGCGGTCTCGCGCAACGGCGACGCGAAGACGACGGTGAAGTACCTGGTGATCCAGGTCTCCGACCCCACGAAGCCCGCAACAGTCCCCGAACCTTAGGCGGTGCGTTACGCGGCTTCGCCGCTAACACACCCTACGTGAGGAGCGTCGGTCAGCTACAGGTGGAAAAGGAAAGGGAGGTCCAAGGAGGGAAACCTTGGTTTCCCTCCTTGGCGTAACCGGAACGCTTCAACGAGCCGCGTAGCGGCTCATTGAAGCATGAACGTTTCGTATTCGAGCTGCGACAGCCTCCGCTCCAGCCACTGCATGGCGATCAGCACCACGATGAGCAGCGACAGCGCGTAGCCGTAGCCGTAGAACGCCGAGCCGAGATAGAACGACACCCACGTCATCACGATGTTGAGGATGACGAAGGACAGCGTCAGGATCATCACGATGATCCGCTTGTCCAGATAGAAGAACACGTTCAGCAGTCCCAGGAAGACCACCTGCAGGCTGGCGCCGACGACCTGGACGTACAGCAATGCCAGGTTGATCTCGGCGATTCCCGCGGCCGCGAGCATCGCCGGTCCGGCGATGAACACGATCAGCACCGTGATGCCCTGGATCTTGATGATCTCGAAGATGCCCTGGCGGATCGCGAACACCATCTCGTCGCGGATCTCGTTGAGGTAGTCGAGCGAGCCGCCGTCGCGCACCGCGTCGTAGAACTTCTGGTAGAAGTCGACGAAGTCGGTCTCGATGCGCACCAGGAACACCGCCATGCCCGGCATGATCGACAAGTACGCGAGGAACACCGGCAGGTCGTAGATCGGCGAGTGGTGTAAGAGACCGACGATCTGGTTCCCGGTGTCCGGGTTGTACCAGAACATGATCTTGTCGATCCAGATGCCGAGGTTGTAGAAGAGCCCGGTGAACGCGAGGCTGATGTAGATGCGGCGCTTGTCGAGGAAATCGAAGCCGATGAAGACGTTGCCCGGGTAGTTCCTGAAGATCATGAGCAGCATGCCCATGAGCAGCACGAAATGGCCGAGCACGAACGCGAGCATCAGCCCGTCGATCCCCATGCGCGACAGGAGCAGACCGCCGCCGACCACGATGATGTAGCCGACGCCGAACATCGTGACGATCACCTTGTACTGCTTGAGACCCGACAGGATGATCGTGCAGTCCCAGATGCAGCACATGATGACGAACGCGCCGAGCATGAGCAGCCGGTAGAGGTTGCTCTGGTCGGGGAAGAGGAAGAAGACCGCGGCCGTGCCGAGGATGCCGCTGGTGAGCACCGTGACCATCAGCAGCCCGTTGAACGTGGGCGTGACGAGGTCGGTACGCTTCTCGAAGAGCCGATCGGCGATGTAGCGCGTGTACGCGAGCTGGATGATGCCGGTGAGGATCAGCGAAGCCATGAACAGGTTCGTGATCGACACCTGGAACTGCACCACCGCCACCGGCGGCTGCACCGTCGTAGCGCTGTAGATACCGACCAGCAGGATGCCGATGATCGACAGTATCCACGGCCCCGAGCTGACCACGCCCGAGTAGCCGTACGCCTGGAAGATGCCCCAGTAAGTATCTTTCTGGAGGAGCTTCCGGAACTCGAACCCTATGCCCGCCATGCGTGTTCCTCGTAGACCGAGCGGTAGCGCTCGAACATCTGTTCCTGCCTGTAGTAGGTCTCGACCCGCCGCACCGCCGCGTCACTCGCGGTCTGCCACTTCTGCTTGTCGGTGAGCAGCTCGAGCGCCGCGCTCGCGAGCGACTGCGGATCGGCGATGCCGACGATCGAGCCCGCGGCGCCGATCGCCTGGTCTTCGGCGTCGAGACCGTAGACGAGCTGGCGGCACGCGCCGACGTCGGTCGCGACCGCCGGCACGCCCGCGGCGAAGCCTTCTAGCAGCACGAGCGGCAGCGCTTCGGAGATCGAGGAGAGCGCCACGCAGCCGATCTGCGGCAGCACGTCGGTCATCGACTGGAAGCCGAGAAACTTCACCTTGTCCTGCAGGCCCAGCCCGATCGCGAGGTTGTGGCATTCCTGCGCGTATTCGGGATCCTCGTCCTCCGGTCCGATGATCCAGCCTTCGGCTTCGGGGAGACGGTTGATCACGGTGCGCATCGCGCGCACGAACGTCATCACGTCCTTGATCGGCACCACGCGGCCGATCAGCGCGAGCACCGGCGGCGTTCTCGCCGGACGTTGCGAGCGCAGCGGCCCGTAGCGCGCGACGTCGATGCCGTTCGGGATGTTGGTGGTGCGCGCAGCGTCGGCGCCGTCCTCGATCTGCCGGCGGCGATTGCCTTCGAACAGCGCGATGATCGAGTCCGACGCGTCGTAACAGATCTTGCCGATGCCTTCGAAGAAGCGCATCCACATCTGGCGGAAGTAGGCGATCTCCGTCGGGTCGCGCTGGAAGATCACGCGGTTGTCCGGGATCCAGTGCGCGTTGAAGAGGTCGATCCGCCGTTCCTTGGTGTAAATGCCGTGCTCGGACAGGATGAGCGGCTTGCCGGTGCGGTATTTGAGCAGCGCGCCCAGCAGGCCCGCGTAACCGGTCGACACGGTGTGATACGCCTTGCACGGGATCAGGTTCTTGGCGATGTCCGCCAGCACCCAGATCGGCGCGTGCATGGTGCGCACGGTCCAGAAGTAATCGACGAACGACGGGTCCGACGAGAACTCGCGGTACTGCGCCGAGATGAATTCCCACGAGCGATGGCTGTAGAGGAAGTCCTCGTTGTTGAGGCGCCCGCCCGCGAGCTCCGGCGCGAGCTGCTTGAAGAGCTCGCGCCCTTCGGCGTGCGCGTGCGGCGCGCGGAAGTAGCGGTGCATCTCTTCGACCACAGCGAAGGTCGCCGGATCGCCTTCGATCTTCTCGATCTCGGGCGCGGCGCGCTTGGCGTAGAGGTAGTGGCGCTCGAAGTGCACCACGTTCTGCGGCAGCTCGTATTTCTGCTCGCCGTATTCCTCTTCGAGGCTGCCGACGAACACGACCGCGAAGCGCACGTCCGGGAAGCCGCGGATCATCTGGTTGACCCAGCTCGACACGCCGCCGGCGACGTACGGGAACGTGCCTTCGAGCAGCAAGCCGATGTCGGCTTCGCTGGCCTGGCGTTCGCCCGGCAGCGGCTCGCGCTTCTTGTCCTTGTCTTTCCTGAATTTCATGCCGCCCTACCCCCGACGTCCGCGCCGCGCGACCAGTACCGGACCGCCGCCTTCAGCCGCGGCGAATACTGGCCTTCGGACAACGAGCTGAAAATCCGGCGCACCTGTGCGTAGTCGCGCCGCTCGAAGGCCATCTGGCCGAGATACGCCAGCACGCGCGATTCCTCGATGCCGTTCGACACCGCGCGGTGGAGGGCCGCCTCCGCCGCCGGATCGCGCTTGAAGATGAGGAGCTTGCCCTTGAGGAACCACAGCCCGGCGTCCTCGGGCGCGAGCCGCATCGCCTCGTCGAGATAGCGCTCGGTCTCGCCCATCGCGTGCGCGCGCACGTCGCCGTGCACCAGTCCGCCGTAGACGAGCTCCCAGTACAGCTCGGCCAGGCGCCGCAGCACGATGAGCCGGGTTTCGGGATTGTTGGCCTGTTGCAGGTTGTCGAGCTCTTCGTGCACGAGCTGGTTGATGTTCTTTTCCTGATTGTCGAGGATGCCGTAGGCGACCAGCCGCACTTCGTCGGCGGTGTCGCCCAGCATCTCCTGCAGCAGCGGGTTCGCGATCTTGGGCGGCATGCCCTGCAGCGCCAGCAGCGACTTGAAGCGCGTCTCCTTGGGCACGCCGGAGTCGCGCAGGCGCGCGGTCAAACCGCCGGGACCGTACTTCGTGCGCTCGCGAATCTCGCGAGGCGGGAATTCGAATTCGATCGGCGGGATCTCGGCGTACGGCAGCTCGGGCACGTGGCGCGGCAGATACTTGGAGACCAGGGCAGCGATGACCATGCCGATCAGGCCGAGCACCGGGATGAAGAACGAAAAACCGAACAGGAGCACGATCACCGGAGCGACCGGGCGGCGCAGGTGCGGCGGCAGCGCGGCCGCGACGAACGCGGACAGGCACAGGCTCGCGAGCCCGTGCACGAGCAGGAAACCGAGGAGCTGCGTCGGGTTGCCCTCCTGGAACGGCGTCAGCCACATCACGGCGACGACTTCGAGGACAAGGGCGAGCAGCCCGACGATCAGGGTGATCATGCTGCGGATTCTCCGGTGACGATGCGGCCGAGCACGGCGAGCGGGTCGTGCTGCTCCATCGAGATCACGTACGGCCTGACGTGCAGCGTCTCGAAGTCGCCGCCGAAGCGGTCACGCAGCGCGTTCTCCATCCGCTCGAGGTAACCGCGCACCGCGATGTCGCTGGCGAGCGGCATCAGGTTGGCGATACCGGTCGACTCGCGCTCGCCGCCGCCGAACTGCCATTGCACGTCGAATCGTCTTCTCAGGCGGGTCGCGAAGAGGATCATGTCGACGCGCTCGGGGTGTGGCTGGAACTGGAGCACCACGACGTGGCTGTTGATGCCGAACTCGCGCTGCATGCGAACCAGCTTGACCATCTCGTCGGCGAAGTCGTACGGGCAGCGCGGCACGCGCGTCATCACCTGGCCGACGTCGTCGGAGACCACGACGCTGTCGGCGTAGAGACCGAGGAGCAGCGACATCGTGCGCAGCGTGTCCTCGTTCAGGGCGAAGAACGGCATGCGCGTGACCACGAGCACGCCGAGGAGCTGGTCGCCGCTGGTGAGGATGGGCGCGACGACGAGGTGCTCGGTGGGGATCTCGTTGCCGAGACCCTCGGTCTGCAGGTGCGCGAGCGTGCGCTTCTCCAGCGCGTACTCGAGCAGGCTGTCGTTGGGCTTGACCGGCGGCGGGTCGCCGAGCTTCGCCCGCTGAACGTAGCTGCCGTCGGAGATCTCGTAGATCGCCGCGGCTTCGAGCTGACAGTGGTGCGCCAGCAGCACCAGGATCTCCTGGGCGGCGGGCAGCGTAGCCCCCGAGCTTCTCACGGCCATCAGCATGCGCAGCTCGTACAACGCATCGCGCAGGGTTGCGGGCTGCGTGATGAGGTCGTGCTCCAGCTGATCGTGCGACAACCGGAGCACGTTGAGCTGATTCATGATGCGCGTGAAACGCTCGGTGAGATACGCGTTCAGCTCGCCGACGCGGCGCAGGCGCGTGCGCCACGTGGTGCTGTACTCGCCGGCGATCATCACGAGGATGAGACCCGCGAGGAAGTACAGCTTCGGAAACGCCGCGTTGATCGGTGTCAGCAGGAACCACCCGATCAACATGACGCCGGTGCTGACGATGCCGGCCATGACGCCGTAGCGCAGCGCCACGAGGATCGGCGCGAACCACGTCCACGGAAACTCGCCCTTGTTGACGAAGAACGGATCGTCCGGAGACACCAGATAGCACAGCCCGACGCCGATGATCGGGATGATGATGGCCTCCAGCCACAGCCAGCGGTTGGCGAGCAGCGGCGAAAACAGCGCCGATAGCCGCGTTTCGCCAAGCAGTTCTTTCTGAGTTCTATAGTCCATGCGCCGGCAGCTCCGTGCTTAGGCTCGTTTGAAGCGCGAGCGGTTTATTGCCAGCGAGCGGTGCGCGAGCCGCCCGTGCTGCTGATGTTGGCGGTCGAGAGCAGTTCCCGGATCAGCTTCTGCGCAACACCCGACAGCGATTCGCGGCTCCAGCCGCTCTTGCCGCCCACCCCGCTCCACACGACCTCGTTGCTCTGCAGGTCGATGATGTGCAGCGCCACGCCGACCGCGGGCTCGCCGTCGATGCCGACCTTGTAGCGCCACTCGTCGACCGCGCCGTACACGGCGTAGCGCGCGTTCTGCACCTTCGCCCACTTCTCGGCTTCGACGTAGACCTTGCGCTCGGACGGCTCGAACAGCGTGTCCTGGCTCATGATCGCGGGATAGCGCGTGATGTTGTTCACGCCGCCGGAGCGCAGCAGGCCCTCGACGATCGCCTCGGCGCGCAGGCCGGCCTGCGGCACGTCGGTGTGGTTGAGGATCGGCAGCATCACCCACTTGGCGCTGCCGTCCATGGGCGTCGTGTAATTGCGTGAGTCGGTCGTAGTGCACGCCGCGAGCAGCGCCGCGAGCAACATTGCTATCAAGATTCGCACGATGGTCTCCTTTACTTATTCACAACACTAGAAACGGTCAAACATGTACATGTACTTCACCCCAACTTCCCGCACCAGCTCGTTGGTCCCTGTGCCTCCACGCCCCTGTGACGCGTAGAGGGTCAGCTTGTCCGCACCGAACACCGAACCCGACGCGCCCAGTATCGCGCCGTAGCCCATTCCGGTCACGGTGTTATGCGAAATGCCTACGTCGACGAACGGCCGTATGGCGCGCGTATACGTCTCCCGATAGAACGTGCCGAAGCCGGTGTAGATGCCGTACACCGAGAAGCTGCCCGGCAGGTAGAACGACGAGGTCGGGATGGTGCCGTCGGGCGTGAGCATCGAGCTCGACGCATCGCCGGAGCCCGACAGGTTGTAATGGTTGAACGAGCCCTGCGCGCGCACGTGCAGATCCGGGTACTCGGTGCGGAAGCGGTGTCCCGTCTCCCACATCAGCGAGTGGCCGCTGCCGATGAAGGTGCGCTCGGTCTGCGTGTAGTAGCGGCTCGCCTGCAGCTCGCCCATGATCCATTCGCGCTTGCTCGGCTGGTAGCGCACGTTGACGAAGGCACGGTCGCGCACCGCGCCCACGGTCGTGGCCGAGGTCTCCAGCGCACGGTCGTTGTAGGCGAGGCCGATGCGCCCGTAGAGACGGGCGCCCAGCGGCCGCGCGTGGACGATACGGAAACCGGTCACCTCGGCGAGCGCGTCGCGATGGAACACCGACAGCCGCGTCTCGCCGATGGCGTGCCTGAAGAGCGCGGTCACGCCGTAAGCGGTGTCGTCGCCCGGGATGGTGCCGAACACGCCGGGGCTGTTGAGACCCATGTCGATGTGCGTGACGTCGAACGACAGGCGCAGGCGCGGGGACAGCCAGATGCCGGTCTCGGCGGTGTACTCGTTGCCGCTGATGGCGCCGCGGCGGAAGCGCGTATAGCCGGCTTCCCAGTAATTGTGCGTCGCGAGCACCGAGTTGGTGAGGCGCAGGTGCATCTCGTCGTCGTGCGGACGCTTCTCGAGCTCGGTGAAGGCGATGTCCTCGGCGAGCTTGTATTGCTGCGTCTGGTACGCCGCCTCGTGCCGGTCGTAACGCGGCACGTCGTCCATCTTGGTGTCGAGCAGGCGCTGCATGGTCTCGACGTCCTTCTCGACGACCGCGAGCAGCGACTCCGCCCACGTCGGCTTGACGACGTTCTTCGCGTACTGCCGGGTGAGCCACGCCTTGGCCGGTTCGTACATCTCGCCGCTGATCGCCCAGGCGAGCGCGATGTCGCGCACGCCGTTGTCCAGCGTGCGCCGCAGAGGATCCTGCGGGTCGGGCGCCAGGGCGTTGTCCTGGCGCAGCAGGTGGCGCATCACCGCCGAGACGCGATCGCCCGGCTCGAAGGTGATGGCGAGCCGCGCTTCGGCGCGCAGCAGCACCAGGCTCGGGTTCTCGCCTTCGGGAACCTTGGCCTTCTCCTCGCGCACTTTCAGCCACGCGTGCCTGCGCACGCGCCACGCCATGTCGGGCTCGTTGGCCTGCTCGAGCGCGTCGGCGTAGTTGAGCAGCCACAGGTAGTCGTCGGGATTGCGCTTGAGGATCTTCTGGAAATAGCCGAGCGCGGTGCGCGGGTCCTGCAGGATGACGAACGCCGCACCGGCCGCGCCTTCGAAGTCGGGATCGGTCCTCGCCCTCGTGACCACGATCTGCATCTGGCGCTTGAGGCGCTCGAGGTCGCGGTTGTCGATGAGGTGCCAGATGTAACCCAGCCGCGCGAGCTTGTGCTCGGGATCGATGCGCAGCGCTTCCTCGTAGTCCAGACGCGCGATCTCCGGCTGGCCGATCGCGTTGCGATATTGCCCGCGCAGCATCAGGAAGTCCGGGCTGGTCGCGACGAGCTGCGCCTCGACTTCGGGCGTGAGCTTCGCGAAGACCCGCTGCATCCCGATCCAGTCGCGGCGGTTGCTGTAGACCCCGAGCGCGAGGATGAGGTAGTCCGTGGTCCGGAAGCGGTCGTAGCCCCACTCCGCGAGGCGCGCCCCGGCTTCGGGGTACTGCGGGAGGAGGAGCTGGATGAGGCGGTTCAGGTCGTCGGGCTGGACCTTGCTGCTGGAGACGAGGACGTTGAGCGCGCGCTGTTGCGTGGCGTCGTCCTGCATCTCGCGCGCGAGGTTCGAGAGCATGCGCCAGTAGTTGTCCTCCTCCGCCGACATGTACGACTGGTAACCGGCGAGGAGATCGTAGGCGTCCTTGTAGCTGCCGCGCAGCATCAGCAGCGTCGCCAGCGTCATCACGCGGTCCTTGGTGGCGCCGGTACGCTGGATGAGCTCGCGATACGCCGCGATGGAACCGTCGAGGTCGCCCATGCGCTCGAGGAGGCTCGCGCGGCGCTCGAGGATCCCGGGGCGGCCGCTGCGCTGGTATTCGCGCTGCAGGATGTCGGCGGCTTCACGTGAACGGCCGACGCGCTCGTACGCGTCCGCCAGCGCGCGCACCTGACCTTCGGTCAGCGGCGCGCGGTCGGCCTGGTGGCGCATCGCTTCGAGCAGCGCCTCGTCGTCGTTGAGGCCGGGCGCGAGGCGCAGCACCGCCTGCCACGCCTCGGGGCGGTTGGTGCGCCGCGCGATGTACATCCACTGCTGCAGCGACTCCGGGTAGCGGTTGCTCCACTCCGACACCTGGGCGAGGCGCTCGCGCCACGCGAAGTCGTTCGGGGCCTGATGCACCGCCGCCGCGGCGACGCGATACGCGTCGTTCAGGTTCTTGTTCGACAGGAAGACGTCGTAGGCGAGCTTGTAGTCGTCGTTGTTGAAAGGCCGCATGCCGCGCATCACGTTGGGCGGCGAAGGCGGCGGCGCCGCCTGCGGGCCCTGGGCGGCGTGCGCGGACGGGACGAGCACGTCGGCGATGCGCGCGAGGAAGCGCGTGAACGCGCCCTGCTCCGACATCCGCATCAGCCGCCGCACGTACTGCTGCGCGCGCTGCGGCTCGTTCGACGCCTGCGCGAGCCGGATCATGTAACGCAGCATGTCGTCGTCGCGGAGCAGGTCGCCCGCGTTGCGCTCGGCCGCGTTCAGTGCCTCCCGCGGCATGTTGCCCGCCTGCAGCGCCGCGACGCCTTTCATGAAGTAATGCTTGCGGTCTTCGCGTGTCTGCGCGCGGTTCATCGCGATGAAGAAGATGTCGGACGCGGTGCGATACTCGCCGTCCGCCAGCGCCGCCGCGCCCGCTTCATCCACCCATTTGCGCTCCTGCTTCTCGTCGCTCCTGGCGATGCGCAGATAGATGTCCGAGCGCAGCTTGCGCGCGCCGAGCTGATTGGCGAGCGTCGCGAGCTCGAGCAAGCCCGTCGTGGGCCACTCGTACTGGCTCATCCCGACGAGCTCCTGGCGCAGCCGCTCCATCTCGCGCTTGCGCTCCGCGGAGTTCGGCGGCAGCGCCGTCATCTCCTGCATCTGGAGCTTGAAGTCCTGCAGGCGGGCGCGCTGGCGCACCGCCGGATCGGCGTGGTTGTACAGCGGCTCGAGCGCGGCCCGCGCCGCCTTGGTCTTGCCGACCTCCTGCTCTTTCTGCGCGTACTGGAAGCGCAGCTCCGGATTACCGGGCTGCTCCTTCGCGAGCTTGGCGAGGTACGTAAGGCTGACGTCCTCGGGACGCTCCTTGGTCACCGGCCCCTGCTGCACCAGCGAGCCGCGGTAACCCGGGAAGATCAGTACGAGCGTGACACTCACCGCCACCAGGATGCCCAGCAGGGTCCAGGGCGAGGTGAGGCGCTGTCGCGGCGGCTCAGGATGCGCAGGAGACCGAGATTCTTTCGATGCCATTTTGCTTTAGCTCATACCGAGTCATACCGCCTTGCGCGACCCCCGCCAGCGGCCCCGCGTCACCGTCGACCTGGCAGCCGGACACGTTTGCCAGGGAAAACCGCAACGGCACATAGCCTTGCAGGCCGAATCGCAGGGTGCTTCCATCGTGCTGCCAGCGCTCGACGCGGCCGTTCGCTTCGACGAGGTAAGGTTGGCTGGGCGCGTCAGGCGCCAGCCTGAGCAGCGCGTCGGGCGCTGCCGTGTGTACGTAAATATCGTTGGCGCGCCGCTGGAAGCCCGCGATCGCACGACTGGCCGAGACGTCGGGCACGCCGAGCGAGGACGGCATGCGCAGCTCACGTAACGTCCCGCCGCCGCGGATCATCCAGCCGTCCGCAGACCGCGCGACGACCATGCGGTTGAAGTCGAGCACTTTCTGCGCGTACTCGGAGGCGTAGACGTTCATCACCGGCTGCGCGAGCGCCCAGTCGTAGACCTTCGTCAGCGCGGCCAGCGCATCGCTGCGCGCGGCGGAAAGCGGCTGGTACTGGATGTCGATCGGCTTGATGCGATACGGAATCTCGGTGAGCTCGAACGTCTCGATCGCGCGCTCGAAGCCTGCGGGCTGCGAGAAGTTGGCGGTGAACGTAGCGTCCCCGCTCACCGGCGCGTGGACCTGGAAGCCCGAGCCTTTGCGCAAGCCCATCGGCCACACCAGCGTGTACGAGCGCCCCTGCTTGGTGGTCGCCGCGCCGCCGCCGTTCATGTTCAGCACGTTCTCCTGGAACGCGCGCGCGACCGTGGCGGCGGGCGGATTGGCGTCGCCGCCCCATAACACCATGCGCGCACGTTTGGCCGGCGGCGCGAGGCTGTTGACGTAGGCGATCGACGCGCCGAGGTCGTACTGGGGTTCGTGCATCGCCGCGATCTCCACGTGCGGTATCGCGAAGATGCGCCGTGCCGTCGCCTCCAGCATCGGCGAGAGCTGCGGGTTCCTGCCGTTCGACGCGGTTTCGCCGGCGGCGACGCCGACCGTGGTCGGCACGCGGTATTTCTGCAGGATCTCCCCGAGCGCTTCGCCGGCAGTGCGCCCGCCTTCCGCGGCGGCCGCGAAACCGTCGCCGTTCACGTGCACGATCATCAGGCGCCGTCCGTTCTCGGTCGTCACGTCGGGCACCGGCATGTCGGGCAGCGCGAGCGCGCGCCGCAGGAATTCGAAAGGCTGGATGATCCATCGGTAATAACCGGTCGCGCCGGGGACCGACGCCACCTCGTACGGCGCGAGCGCGTAGCCGCCCCACGGCATCATCGCGGCGGCATCCATCGAGTCGCCGCCGTTGCTGCGAAGTCGCAGCAGCACCGTGGCGTCCTTCGCCGCGAGCGGGACGAAGAAACGGGCGTCGGGCGCGGGCTGGTCTTCGTAACCGATGAGCTGATCGCGCACCACTGCGGTGAGCCGCTGCACGGGCGCGCGCGGCGCGGAGACCGCGATGCCGAACTCGCGCGCGAGATCGCTCGCCGGCGCGAACGGCAGCGTGCCCAGCATCGCGATGCGCATGCCGTCACGGCGCTGCCTGGCGAGCCACTCGTTCAGCGCCTGCTTGTTCGCCTGCGGCTCGGCGCCGAACCACGTGACGATGCCGGCGTAACGTCCGACCAGGGTGCCGGCGGGCAGGGGCGCGTTGATGTCGGCGTAATCGACGGCGTAACCGAGGTAGTTGAGCGGCAGGGTCGCGAACGCGTGCACGCGCTCGGCGTACAGGTTGAGCTCGTTGCCGCGGCTGTCGTAGAGCATGAGGATCTTGCGCGGCATCACCTCGATCGCGCCGACGCCGAGCGAGCCCAGATCGCTGGTGGTCACCCACGGCGTGAAACCGAGGCCCGCGACGCGCCGTGCGGTCTCTCGCGCGAGATCGCGCTCCCCGGGCGGCACGTACTCGATGGCGATGGCGGGCAAGCCGTACTCGTCACGCACGCGCTTCATCTGAGCGAGGATCCAGTCGCGGTCCTGCTGCGGCACCTCGACGTATTTGGAATCTTTCGCGTTCCAGCCGCGATAGATCGACTCCACCGCCACCGCGTACGCCTCGCCGTGAAGCTGCGGCAGGATCTCGAAGCCCCGGTTGAAGATGAGCTTGGCCTCGGGAAACGCCTTGCGGATCGCGCGCACGGTGTCGGCGAGCGCGGCCGCCTGCTTCGCACGGTCTTCGTCGGTCTTGGAGATCAGCTGGAAGGAATCCAGCGTATCGAGAAAAAAGCCGCGGTAACCCGCTTTCCACAGCGGCGCGATGATCCGGTCGATCAGGAACCGCGGCCAGCGGGCCTGCGTCTGGTCGATGACGACGCTGTTCCACGGCTCGTTCGCGCCCGGGATCCACTCGGGCGGCAGGTCCTTGGCGTACGGGCGCGTCCGCTCGACTTCACCCATCGAGACGTAGGCGAAAACCTGGGTGTTGCCGGCGGAATACGCACGCGGATCGGGCGCGTACTCGGGCTCGACGACGACGACGTCGAACGCCCTCAGCTCGTCCCAGGGCGGATTCGGTCCGTAAAAGAATGCAACGTTTGGCGATGCCGCATATGCGCACGCGCTCAGCAACAGCAATAGCCCGACGCTTTTTCGCAGCATCGTAACCAGCATCGGTGTTCCCGGCCCCTGTTATTGTCGCGCACATACAGCAAGCCTTATGCCTGCGGTATGTCGCGCTTCCGTCGATGTTTTTATTGGAAATTCGCCGGCTCCTCCCCCTCACACCCGAGTGCACTTTCCACAGCACGCGCGAAACGACCGGAAGGAAAGGACACCGTGCATGAAGCTTCGGCAGGTAGGCGTTCCGAATTTACCGTACGTACCCCATTGCGTCTATGACGAGGGCATGAGGGGGCGCACCGCGCCGCGGGCCGGCCGCGCGGCACATGTGCATAACCGGATTATGCCGTTGTTCCGGATAAGATTGTCACGCGCGGCGAGCGCTGCGCCAGCGCCCACGCCACGTGCTCGCGCACGAGCGCCGACGGGTCGTCGCGCCGCGCTTCGAGCGCCCGCCCGATCTCGGCCGCGCCCGCCCCGTCGCCGAGCGCGGCGAGCGCATTGCCCAGCGCGACGGCGATATTGCGCAGCCAGCGCTCGAAGCCGATGCGGTGGATCGCGCTGCCGGCGAGGCGCTGGTGGAAATCGGCCTCGCTCCAGGCGAAGAGCTCGACGAGCGATGCGGCGTCGAGGCCGTTGCGCACGGCAAAATCGCCTTCGCCGGTCAGCTGGGCGTAGCGGTTCCACGGGCAGACGATCTGGCAGTCGTCGCAGCCGTAGACGCGATTGCCGATCAGCGGCCGCAGGTCCTCGGGGATAGAACCATGGTGCTCGATCGTGAGGTACGAGATGCAGCGGCGGGCGTCGAGCGCATACGGCCCGACGATGGCGCCGGTCGGGCACGCGGCGATGCAGCGGGTGCACGAGCCGCAGTGCTCGGTGACCGCCGCGTCGACCGGCAGCGGCAGGTCGGTGTAGATCTCGCCCAGGAAAAAGTACGAGCCCGCCTGGCGGTTGAGGAGCAGCGTGTGCTTGCCGCGCCAGCCCACGCCCGCTTTGCGCGCGAGCTCCACCTCCATCACCGGCGCGCTGTCGGTGAACGCGCGGTAGCTGAAAGGCCCGATCGCGTCGGAGATGCGGTCCGCCAGCCGCTGCAGGCGGCGGCGCATGACCTTGTGATAATCGCGTCCCACCGCGTAGCGCGACACGTACGCGGCGTCGGGTCTGCCGAGCACGTCAGCCGCCGGACGCGCCTCGGGCAGGTAATTCATGCGCACCGAGATGACGCGCAGCGTTCCCGGGACGAGCTCGGCCGGCCTCGCCCGCTTCGCGCCGTGGCGCGCCATATAATCCATGTCGCCGTGCCAGCCGCGCTCGAGCCATTCGAGGAGCCGCGGCTCGGCGCTCGCAAGATCGCAATCGGCGATTCCGACCTGCTGGAACCCGAGCTCTGCACCCCAATGCTTGATATCGAGCGCCAGCGCCGCGAAATCGGGCGATGCGGCGCATCCTCGCTCAACTGCTGCCATAGCCGCGCATCTTAACCCGTTGAAGAACCCATTCCTCGCCGACGAGGCCGCCACGATCGCGCTCGGGACGGCGCTCGGGCGCGCGCTCGAACCCGGTCTGGTCGTCCATCTCAGCGGCGACCTCGGCGCGGGCAAGACGACACTTGCACGCGGCGTGCTGCGGGGCCTCGGCTACCGTGGCAGAGTGCGCAGTCCCACCTTCACGCTGGTTGAAGTTTATGAATTTTCTAGGTTAAACTTCTATCACTTTGATTTTTATCGGTTCAGCGATCCGGACGAGCTGGACGAGGCGGGTTTCCGCGAGTATTTCGACTCGCGCTCGGTCTGCTTCGTGGAATGGCCCGAAAAAGCAGCGGGGCTGCCGCCCCCGGATTTACATATCGCGCTGCGCATGACGGGCACCGGCAGGACCGCCGAGCTGACGTCGCATTCGGAGGTTGGCAAGCTTTGTCTGACCCGTCTCGAAGAGGAGGCTCGTTAGCCGCCGCGCGATCGCTGGCGTTGCGCGTCGCTTTCTATTTCGCCGCCGGCGTCCTGATCGCGTTTTCCGGTCCGGCCGCAGCGCAGGTCAAGTTCAGCGCGGCGCGCGTCTGGCCCGCCGCCGACTACACCCGCATCACCCTCGAATCGCCGCAGGCGGTCCAGCACAAGGTCTTCAGCCTCGACAATCCCGACCGGCTCGTCGTCGATCTCGAAGGCGTCGACATCACGTCCGCGCTGACGGGCCTCGCCGCGGCGATCGGCGACAAGGATCCGTACGTCAAGTCGGTGCGCGTCGGGCGCTTCAAGCCGGGCACGATCCGCCTCGTGTTCGATCTGAAAGCGACGGTGAAGCCGCAGGTCTTCTCGCTCGCCCCCGTCGGCCAGTACAGCCATCGGCTGGTGCTCGACCTCTACCCGCTCGTTCCGCCCGATCCGCTGATCGCGTTCCTCGACCGCTACCAGTCGCAGAAGGACGGCGCGGCGCCGTCCGGCGATGCCGCGCCCGCGCGTCCCGACAGCGTGGCGACGCGGATGGACACCGAGCTGCCGTCCGAGCCGCCGGTGACGCCGGCCGGCGCGCCGGTGCCGGCGATCGCCGCGCCGCACCCGGCGCGCAAGGGCCGGCCGGCCTCCACGCGCCTCCTCATCGTCTCGATCGACGCCGGCCACGGCGGCGAAGACCCGGGCGCGCGCGGCCCGCGCGGTACGCACGAGAAGGACGTGACCCTCGCCATCGCCAAGAAGCTCAAGGAGCGCATCGACCGCGAGCCGAACATGCGCGGCGTGCTCACGCGCGACGGCGACTTCTTCATCCCGCTGCACCACCGCGTCGAGAAGGCGCGGCGCGTCAACGCCGACCTCTTCGTGTCGATACACGCGGATGCGTTCACCCGATCCGAGGCCCGCGGCTCGTCGGTGTTCGCGCTGTCCGAGCGCGGCGCGACGTCGGCCGCGGCGCGCTGGCTCGCCAAGCGCGAGAACGAGGCCGATCTCATCGGCGGCGTGAACCTCGACGTGAAAGACCGCTATCTCAAGCAGACGCTGCTCGATCTGTCGCAGACCGCGACGATCAACGACAGCCTGAAGCTCGCCAAGGCGGTGCTCTCGGAGCTCGGGGAGATCAACACCCTGCACAAGAGCTCGGTCGAACAGGCGGGCTTCGCGGTGCTGAAAGCGCCCGACATCCCGTCGATCCTGGTCGAGACCGCGTTCATCACCAATCACGAGGAAGAAAGACGCCTGACGAGCGACGCCTACCAGGCGAAGCTGGCCGAGGCGGTGTTCCAGGGGATCAAGCGGTATTTCGCGAAGAACCCGCCGCTGTCACGCGAGACGATCGCGACGCGCTAGCGCACGAAAGCGCGGATCGTCATTCCCGCGACGGCGGGAATCCATTTTGACTTCTGCGACTTCGAAAATGGATTCCCGATCACTCCCGCTATTGCGGGTCGGGAATGACGGGCGCTACGCAGCCGCTTTGAGATCGACGAGAACCTCGTCGAGCATCTTCTTCGCATCGCCGAAGAGCATGCGGTTGTTCTCCTTGTAGAAGAGCGGATTGTCGACGCCGGCGTAGCCCGAAGCCATGCTGCGCTTCATGACGACCGACGTCTTCGCGTTCCACACTTCCAGCACCGGCATGCCGGCGATCGGGCTCGACGGGTCTTCCTGCGCGGCCGGATTCACGATGTCGTTCGCGCCGATGACCATCGCCACGTCGGTCTCGGGGAAGTCCTCGTTGATCTCCTCCATCTCCATCACGATGTCGTACGGCACTTTCGCTTCGGCGAGCAGCACGTTCATGTGACCGGGCATGCGCCCCGCCACCGGATGGATGCCGAAGCGCACGTTGACGCCCTTGTCGCGCAGATACTTGGTGATCTCGAACACCGTGTGCTGCGCCTGCGCCACCGCCATGCCGTAGCCCGGCACGATGATCACGTTCTTCGCGTCGCGCAACAGGCCCGCGGTGTCCGACGCGCTGATCGGCACCACCTCACCCTGCGGCTCGCCGCTCGCTGCCGCGGCCGGCTTGCCGCCTTCGGTGCCGAAACCGCCCGCGATGACGCTGACGAAGTTGCGGTTCATCGCGCGGCACATGATGTACGAGAGGATCGCGCCGCTCGAGCCCACCAGCGCGCCGGTGACGATCAGCAGATCGTTGCTCAGCATGAAGCCGGTCGCCGCCGCCGCCCACCCGGAGTAGCTGTTCAGCATCGACACCACCACCGGCATGTCCGCACCGCCGATCGCCATCACCATGTGGATGCCGAACAAGAGCGCGATCGCCGTCATCACCGCGAGCGGCATCAGGCCCGCCTCGATCGACGGCGCATGGATGAACTGACCGCCCATCCAGATCACCGCCAGCAGACCGGTCAGGTTGATCCAGTGCCGACCCGGCAGCAGCACCGGCTTGCCGCTGATCTTGGCCGAGAGCTTGCCGAACGCGATCAGCGAGCCCGAGAACGTGATCGCGCCGATGAGGATGCCGATATAGATCTCGATCTCGTGGATCGTCTTCTCCGCGCCCTGGTAATGCCCGGTCGCGGCAGGGTCGACGTAGTTGGCGTAGCCGACGAGCACCGCCGCGAGGCCGACCAGGCTGTGCATCAGCGCGACGAGCTCGGGCATCTGCGTCATCTTGACCGTGCGCGCGGCGTAAAGACCGATGCACGCGCCGACGGCCATCGCGCCCGCGATCCACGCATAACCGTCGCCGCTGACGAGCGGCTGTCCCGCGGGCGTGCGCCCGAACACCGTCGCGAGCACGGCGATCGTCATGCCGATCATGCCGTAGAGGTTGCCGCGCCGCGAGCTCTCGGGGTTCGAGAGCCCGCCGAGGCTCAGGATGAAGAGGATGATGGCGCCGAGATACGCGACCGTTGCAAGCGTGGATGACATCGCGTATCCCCTACTTCCTGAACATCGCCAGCATGCGCTGGGTGACGGCGAAACCGCCGAACATGTTGATCGCGACGAGCGCGATCGAAACCACCGCAAGACCGATGATCCATCCGGTCGGACGATCGGGCGTGTCCGGTATCGGCGGCGCGACCTGCACCAGTGCCCCGATCGCGATGATGCTGCTGATCGCGTTGGTCACGCTCATGAGCGGGGTGTGCAGCGCCGGCGTCACGTTCCAGATCACCATGTAGCCGACGAAACACGCCAGCACGAACACCGTGAAGTGCCCGATGAACGCCGCCGGCGCGGTCGCGCCGATGAAGGCGAAGAGCACCGCGGCGACCAGGAACGTGATGGCCGTGGCCTTGCCGGAAGCGGGGGCGCCCGCGCCGTGGCCGTGGCCTTTGGGCGCTGCCGGCACGGCGGCTTTGGCCGCGGGCGGCTTGGGCGGCGCGGCCGAGAGCTTGGGCGCAGGCGGCGGCCATGTCACCTCGCCTTGCCTGATGACCGTGGTGCCGCGGATCACCTCGTCGTCCATGTTGACGACGATCCGGCCGTCCTTCGCCTTGCACAGCTCTTCGGTCAGGCGCAGCAGGTTGGTCGCGTAGAGCGTGCTCGACTGCCTCGCAAGCCGGCTCGGCAGATCGGTGTAGCCGATGATGGTCACGCCGTGGCGCACGACGACCTGCCCCGGCTCGGTCAGCTCGCAGTTGCCGCCCTGCTCGGCCGCGAGATCGACGATGACGCTGCCGGGTTTCATCGACTGCACCATCTCGGCGGTGATCAGCCTGGGCGCGGGCTTGCCGGGGATGAGCGCGGTGGTGATGATGACGTCGACCTCCTTCGCCTGCCTGGCGAAGGTCTCGCGCTGCGCTTTCTGGAAGCCTTCGCTCATGACCTTGGCGTAACCGCCGACGCCCGAGCCTTCTTCCTCGTATTCGACGGGCACGAACTCCCCGCCCAGCGACGTGATCTGGTCCGCGACTTCGGGACGGGTGTCGTTGGCGCGCACGATCGCGCCCAGGCCCGAGGCCGCGCCGATCGCCGCCAGACCCGCAACGCCGGCGCCGATGATGAACACTTTCGCCGGCGGCACCTTGCCCGCGGCGGTGATCTGGCCGGTGAAGAAGCGGCCGAAGTGATGCGCCGCTTCGATGACCGCGCGGTAACCGGCGATGTTCGCCATCGAGGAGAGCGCGTCGAGCTTTTGCGCGCGCGAGATGCGCGGCACGCTGTCCATCGCGAGCACGGTCGCTTTTTTCGCAGCGAGCGACTGCATGAGATCGGGGTTCTGCGCGGGCCAGATGAACGAGACGAGCGTCTGCCCCTCGCGCATGAGCGGCACCTCGGCCGGCGTGGGCGCGCGCACCTTGAACACGATGTCGGCGGAGGACCACACGCCCGCGGCGTCCGGCGCGATCGTGGCACCCGCGGCGCGGTAGGTGTCGTCGCTGAAGTTCGCCGCGTCGCCCGCGCCGGACTGCACGATCACGCGAAAACCCAGCTTGATCAGCTTCTCGACGACTTCGGGAACGGTGGCGACGCGTTTCTCTCCCGCCGCGGTCTCCGCGGGCACCCCTATCAGCTCGGCCATGCTTCCTCTTCTGTTTCTTGCGGGCGAGTCGGATTATAGAATTTATAATTCGGCATGCCGACGACCAAAATCAAAGTCCTGTCCGACCTCCTCGTGAACCAGATCGCGGCGGGAGAAGTCGTGGATCGTCCCGCTTCCGCGCTGAAGGAGCTGCTCGAGAACAGCCTCGACTCGGGCGCGCACGACATTTCGGTGCAGCTCGCCGCCGGCGGCGCGAGCCTGATCAAGGTGAGCGACGACGGTTGCGGAATCGCGAAAGACGATCTGCCGCTCGCGCTCGCGCGCCATGCCACCAGCAAGATCGCGTCGCTCGAAGACCTCGAGCGCGTGGCGAGCCTGGGCTTTCGGGGTGAGGCGCTCGCGAGCATCGCATCCGTATCGCGCCTTACGCTCGTCTCGCGCCGTGCCGAAGACCGGCACGCATGGTCGGTCGTCACCGAGGGCCCGCGCAGCGAAGCGCCCACGCCCGCGACGTTGGGCGCAGGAACGACCGTCGAAGTGCGCGACCTCTACTTCAACACCCCGGCGCGGCGCAAGTTCCTCAAGACCGAAGCCACCGAATACGCGCACTGCGAGGAAGCTTTCAAGCGCACCGCGTTGTCGCGTGCGGACGCCGCTTTTTCGCTCCAGCACAACGGCCGCGTGCGCTGGCACGTGAAACCCCAGTCATTGCGCGAGCGCATCGTGGCGGTGCTCGGTCAGGACTTCGCCGGCGACGCGCTGCCGGTCGACGAGGTTTCCGGGCCGGTGCGGCTCACCGGTCTGGTCGGCTCGCCGGCGAGCGCGGGCGCGACGCGCGAAGCGCAGTACGTGTACGTCAACGGACGCTTCGTGCGCGACCGCCTCCTCGCACACGCGATACGCCAGGCCTACCAGGACGTGCTGCACCACGAGCGCTTCCCCTCGTACGCGCTCTATCTCGAGCTCGATCCGGCGGCGGTCGACGTCAACGTGCACCCGACCAAGACCGAGGTGCGCTTCCGCGATTCGCGCGCGATCCACCAGTTCGTGTTCCACGCGGTGAGCAAGGCGCTGGCGCGCAGCGTCGCGCCTCACGCACTCGGCGCGGACGCAGCGCGGCCGGCGGCGATCGAAGCGCCTTCGTACATGGGTTTCGCTTACGCGCCGGAGACACCGCCCGCTTACACGCAGCAGCAGCCGATGCCGCTCGCCGCGCGCGACGCGGGGTCGTTCTACGAGACGCTCTTCGGGCGCCCGCCGGCCGCTGCGCCGGCGGAGGCGCCTGCGCAGACCGACATGCCCCTCGGCTCCGCGATCGCACAGCTCGCAGGAATCTACGTGCTCGCGCAGAACGCGCAGGGTCTGGTGATCGTCGACATGCATGCCGCGCATGAGCGGATCATGTACGAGAAGCTCAAGGACGCGCTCGACGCCGACCGCATCCCGATGCAGCCGCTGCTGGTCCCCGTGGTGTTCAACGCGGCGGGAATCGAGGTCGCGGCCGCGGAAGAGCATCGCGACGTGCTCTCGCAGATCGGCTTCGAGATCGCGCCTTCGTCGCCCGGGACGCTCGTGGTGCGCGCCGTGCCGGTGATGCTGCAGGACGCCGACGCGCGCGAGCTCGCGCGCGACGTGCTGCGCGAGCTCGCGGAATTCGGCGCGAGCCGGGTGCTCACCGAACGCCGCAACGAGCTCCTCGGCACGATGGCCTGTCACGCCGCGGTGCGCGCGAACCGCCGCCTGACGATCCCGGAGATGGACGCGCTGCTGCGCGACATGGAGCGTACCGAGCGCTCGGGCCAGTGCAATCACGGCCGTCCGACGTGGCACCAGATCAGCCTGGGCGATCTCGACAAGCTCTTCCTGCGAGGACGCTGACGCGTTGGCCGCAGCAAAACATCCTCCCGCGATCCTCCTGATGGGCCCCACCGCGAGCGGCAAGACCGCGGTGGCGCTCGAGCTCGCGCGTGCGCTCCCCGTCGAGGTCGTCAGCGTCGATTCGGCGCTCGTCTACAAGGACATGAACATCGGGACGGCCAAGCCCGATCGCGCGACGCTCGAAGCCTTTCCGCACCACCTCGTCGACGTCATCGAGCCGCACGAATCGTATTCGGCAGCGCGCTTTCGCGACGATGCGCTCGCGATCATGCGCGAGATCGACGAGCGCGGACACATCCCGCTGCTCGTCGGCGGCACGATGCTGTACTTCAAGGCGCTGGTCGAAGGACTGAACGAGCTGCCCGAAGCCGACCCGATGATCCGGCTCGTCATCGACACGATGGCCGAAGAGGGCGGCCCCGGCGCGGTCTACAGGCGTTTGAAGGAAGTCGACCCGCAGACCGCCGTGCGCCTCAACCCCGGCGACACTCAGCGCATCCAGCGCGCGCTCGAGATCTATCTCATCACCGGCAAGACGATGGCGGAGCTGCTCGCCAAGCCGCGCTACGTCTACTTCCCGTACACGCCGATCAAGATCGCGCTCGTGCCCGAGGACCGCGCGGTGCTGCACGAGCGCATCGAGCGCCGTTTCGAGCAGATGCTCGGGGACGGTCTGCTCGACGAGGTCGCGCGCCTGCGCGACGAATACGGGCTCGACTCGTCGCTGCCGTCGATGCGCTGCGTCGGCTACCGCCAGGCGCTGCAGTTCTTGAACGGCGACATCGACCGCGAAGAGCTGCTTGCGCAAGGCGTCGCGGCGACGCGCCAGCTCGCCAAGCGCCAGCTCACGTGGCTGCGCGCGATGACCGATGTGAAGTTCTTCGGCAGCAACTCAGGCGATCTCGCGCAGCAGGTTCTCGACTACGTACGGCGAGAGCTGGAACGTCAAAATGGATCCCCGCTTTCGCGGGGATGACGATCTGACGGTTACTGCTGCGTGCGCTTGACCTCGGTCTCCGCCGAGCCGCGCGCGAAGGTCACCTTCAGCGTCTCCCCTGCCTCGACCTGAGACGCGTCGTGCACGATCGCGCCCGCGGCGGTGGTCGCGATGCTGTAGCCGCGCTCGAGCACCAGCTCGGGGTTGAGGTGCGTGAGATGCGATTCGATCGCCGAGAGCCTCGCGCCCAGTCCGTCGATGCGCACGCGCGCCGACTCGCGCAGCCTGCGGGCGAGGTCCGCGCGGTGACGCTCGCACGCTTCGACATCCGGCCTCGATGCGCGCAGCTCGCGCGCAAGCCCGCGCAACGTCCACACCTGCCCTTCGGCGCAGCGCTTCCACGCGCCGCACAGCCGGTTCGCGAGATGCGTCAGGTGCTGGCGCTGGTTGCGGATGCGGTCTCCCGGGTGCACGAGACACTTCGAGAGATAGTCGAGCTTCTGCATGCGGTTCTCGAGACCGCGCGTGACGAGGCGCGAAATGCGCACGTAACGCTGCTCGAGCGCGCGGCACAGCTCGGCGCGGTCGGGACAGGCGAGCTCGGCGGCGGCGGTCGGCGTGGGCGCGCGCACATCGGCGACGAAGTCGGCGATCGTGAAATCGGTCTCGTGACCGACGCCGGAGATCACCGGAATCGCGCACGCATGGATCGTCCGCGCGAGCGCTTCGTCGTTGTACGCCCACAGGTCTTCGATGCTGCCCCCGCCCCGGCACACGATGAGAACGTCGACCTCGGCGCGCGCGTCCGCCTTCGCGATCGTGCGCGCGATCCTCGCCGCGGCGCCTTCGCCCTGCACCGGGGTCGGATAGATGACGATCGGTATGCTCGGCATGCGCCGCTTCAGCGTCGTCAGCACGTCGCGCAGCGCGGCGGCCTGCGGTGAAGTGACGATGCCGATCGCGCGCGGATGCCGCGGAAGCTCCCGCTTCGCGGCCGTGTCGAACAGGCCTTCCTGCGCGAGCTTGCGCTTCAGGAGCTCGTAGCGCTCGTAGAGCGCACCCAGCCCCGCGCGCCGCATCGTCTCGACGTTGAGCTGGAACTTGCCGCGCGCTTCGTACAGCGTCGGGCACGCGCGGACTTCGACCTGCGCGCCGTTCGTCGGCTGCCAGCCGATGAGCGCCGCTTTCGTCCTGAACATCACGCAGTCGACCTGCGCGGCTTCGTCCTTCAGCGTGAAGTAGCAGTGGCCCGAGTCGTAGCGCTTCCAGTTCGAGATCTCGCCGGCGACCCACAGGAGAGGCATGTGGCGCTCGACGAGCTCGCGCGCGCGGGCGTTCAGTTGCGAGACGGTGAGCACGCGCGGCGGCGTCGGCGTGGGGTCAGCCTCGAACAAAGGGCTTGACGACGGTAAAAATGACAACTCTGAATTCCGATCCGGAAAAAAATACCCAATGATTCAAGGCTTCAGCCGAGGCTTGATTTCGAGTCCGCCATGTGGTTCATCCACAGCCGTCACAAAACCTGAACACTCGCTTTCACGCGCAGAGGGAAATGCCCCGGGAAACGCCATAAGCTGCTGATATTACGCAATAAAAACTCGGGTTCAAAATTTAATCGCCGCAGGAAATTCCCTGACCGACGGACCACTTACGCCGAGTTTTTACAGACTGCCCACAATGTTATCCACAATTCGTGTGGACAACCTAAAAAGTGTTGTCGTGGAAACGGCTTGCGTCATCTTTATCAAGCAAAACTGGAGCTTCCCTTGCTCATTGGGCTTAGCCCGATTAAAGTGACGCCGACTTTTCCGGAGCGAGCGCGTGTTTTCGATCATACAAGCGGCCGGCTGGCCGATCTGGCCCTTGATTCTGTGTTCCGTCATCGCCCTCGCCATCATCGGGGAGCGCACCTGGTCGCTGCGGCGCAGCCTCGTCACTCCGAAGAACCTCCTCGAGCGCGTGCTCCAGGAATACCGGCAGAACGGCGTCAGTCCCGAGATGGTCAATCGTCTCGCGGCCGAGTCTCCCGAAGGCCAGGTTTTCGCGGCGGCCCTGCGCAACGTCGGCAGCGAGACCGCGATCGCGAAGGAAGCGATCGAGGAATCGAGCGGCGCGGTCTCGATCGAGCTCGAACGGTTCCTCACGACGCTCGGCACCATCGCCGCGATCGGACCGCTCCTCGGCCTCTTCGGCACGGTCATCGGCATGATCGAGATCTTCGGCTCGCAGACGCCGCAGGGCGGCAATCCGCTCGTGCTCGCGCACGGCATCTCGATCGCGCTTTATAACACGGCGTTCGGCCTCGTCGTCGCGGTGCCGAGCATGGTGTTCTACCGCTACTTCCGCGCGAAAGTCGACGCGATGCTCGTCGACATCGAGCTGCACGCGATCAAGCTGGTCGAAGTCGTCCACGGCGAACGCAAGGCATGAGACTCAGGACGCGCGCTCAGCGCGAAGAGCCGGAGATCAACTTCATCCCGTTGATCGACGTCCTGCTCGTCATCCTGATCTTCCTCATGGTGACGACGACGTACTCGCGCTTCGCGGAGCTGCAGATCAACCTGCCGACGGCCGAGTCGAACAAGCCGCCGGAGCGCCTCGACCAGATCGACGTGTCGGTCGACGCCAAAGGCAACTACGCGGTGAACAAGAACGTGCTCAAGGGCGCCAATCGCGACACGATCGTACAGGCGCTCAAGAGCGCCGCCGGGGGCATGAAAGACCCGGTCATCGTGATCAACGCCGACGCCGACGCTTCGCACCAGTCGGTGATCCGCGTGATGGAAGCCGCGCAGACCGCGGGTTACGGCAAGATCACGTTCACCACGCAATCCACTTCGAAATAGAGAAGAGACAGGAAAGAGGAGAACGGTTACGGCTGACCGACGCGCCTTCCCCTTTCTCCTCTCTCTTCTCTCCTCTCCCGCCTCGTGCGCCACTGGCAGCGCGTCACACCGCTCAGCGCGGCCCTCTATCCCGTAAGCCTCGTGTTCGGCGCGGTCGCAGCGCTGCGCCGCGCCCTGTATGCGAACGGCATCCTGCGCTCGCAACGGGTGGGAGCACCGGTCGTGGTCGTCGGCAACATCTACGTCGGCGGCACGGGAAAGACGCCGCTCGTGCTGTGGCTCGCGCGCTTCCTCGCGGCGCACGGCCGCCGTCCGGGCATCGTGAGCCGCGGCTACGGGGGCAGCGCCGGGCATCCGTCCGAGGTGCGCAGCGACGCCGATCCTGCGCGTGTCGGTGACGAGCCGCTGCTGCTCGCGCGCCGCAGCGGCTGCCCGGTATGGACCGGCCGCGATCGCGTGGCGGCGGCGCGAGCGCTGCTCGCCGCCCACCCCGCATGCGATGTGGTCATCAGCGACGACGGCCTACAGCATTACCGCCTGGCGCGCGAGGTCGAGATCGCGGTGATCGACGGTGCACGGCGACTGGGCAACGGCCTTCTTCTTCCCGCGGGGCCTTTGCGGGAGCCCGCTTCGCGTCTCGAGACGGTCGACGCGGTGGTCGTCAACGGAGAATCGATGAAGCTCGTCGGATCGCGCTTTCACAACCTGCGCGACCCGCAACGCACCGCGAGCGCCGAGGACTTCCGCGGCAAGCGGGTCGTCGCCGTCGCCGGCATCGGCCATCCGCCGCGTTTCTTCGCTCATCTGAAGCGACTCGGCATCGAGTTCGAGCCGCGCGCCTTCCCCGATCATCACGCATACAAACCGCTGGACATCGCGTTCGAAGGCGCCGATGCCGTCGTGATGACCGAGAAGGATGCGGTAAAATGCGCGGCGTTCGCATCCGACAAACACTGGATGCTGCCCGTCGAAGCGGAGCTCGACGCACGACTCGGCGAGCTCGTGCTGAGCAAAATCAGGAGCGCCCCCAAACCATGAATCCGCGACTGCTCGACATCCTCGTCTGCCCGCTCTGCAAAGGTCCCCTGCTCTACCGCAAGGCGCAGAGCGAGTTCGTCTGCAAGCCGTGCCGTCTCGGATATCCGATCCGCGACGACATCCCGGTGATGCTCGAAGACGAGGCGAGAAAACTTCCTCCGAACGAGGAAGTTTAGTGTTGAGTGTTTAGTTGAGCCGTGGTCGGCTTGAGCACTCCGCTCGTGGCGCAAGGGGTCTAACTAAACACTCAACACTCAACACTTGAAATTCACTGTCGTCATCCCCGCCCGCTACGCCTCTTCGCGTTTGCCGGGCAAGCCGCTCGCCGACATCGGCGGCAAGCCCATGGTGGTGCGCGTCGCCGAGCGTGCGGCGAGGAGCGGCGCGAGCGCGGTCGTCGTCGCCACCGATCACGAGGCGATCGCGGCCGCAGTCGAGCGCCACGGCTTCGAAGCGGTGATGACCCGCAAGGACCACGCGACCGGTACCGACCGTCTGGCGGAGGTCGTCGCGAAGCGCGGCATGGGCGCGCGGTCCATCGTCGTCAACGTACAGGGCGACGAGCCGCTGATCGCGCCCGCCCTCATCCGGCGGGTCGCGGAGAACCTGAGCGCGCAGCGCACCGCGCAGATCGCCACCGCGTGCCATCCGATCCGCGACGCGGCGGAGCTGACGAATCCGAACGTCGTGAAGGTCGTGCTGGACGACGCCGGACTCGCGCTCTACTTCAGCCGCGCGCCCATACCGTACGCGCGCGACGCGTATGCGGCCGGGATAAAGGCCGTGCCGTCCGGCCTTCCGGTGTACCGCCATCTCGGCATCTATGCATACCGCGCCGCGTTTCTGCGCGACTTCAGGAAGCTCCAGCCCGCGGCGATCGAGCGCTTCGAAGCGCTCGAGCAACTGCGTGCGCTCGCGCACGGCTATCGCATCAGCGTCGCGATCGCCCGCACCGCGCCGCATCCGGGCGTCGACACGCCCGAGGATCTCGCGCGCGTGCAGAAAGCGTTCGCAGCGGCCGGTCGCGCATCGCCGCGACGCTGATTCCGGGCGCCCGCCGCTTCGCGTGTCCGGGCGAAAACAGCTATAATTCACCGGTTTGCCGACGGCAACCCACCTCGCACCACCGCTCATGCGCATACTCTTGCTCGGCCAGCCGGGTGCCGGAAAAGGCACCCAGGCGCAGTACCTCATCGCCAAGTACGGCATCCCGCAGATCTCGACCGGAGACATGCTGCGCGCCGCGATCAATTCCGGCTCCGACCTCGGCCGGCAGGCGAAAGGCTACATGGATCGCGGCGAGCTCGTTCCGGACTCGCTCGTCATCCAGCTCGTGCAGGCGCGCGTGAACGAGCCCGACGTCGCGAAAGGCTTCATCTTCGACGGCTTCCCCCGCAACATCTCGCAGGCCGAAGCGCTCAAGCAGGCGGGTGTCGACCTCGACGTGGTCGTCGACTTCCAGGTGCCGGACGCAGAGATCCTCAAGCGCATGAGCGGCCGCCGCGTGCATCCGGGCTCGGGCCGCACCTACCACATCGATTTCAATCCGCCGAAAGTCGCCGGCGTGGACGACGTTACCGGCGAGCCTCTGGTACAGCGCGCCGACGACAACGAGATCACGGTCAGGAAGCGCATCGAGACCTACCACGAACAGACCGAACCGCTCGTCCAGTATTATGTGGACTGGGCGAAGAACGGCGACGCGCGCGCACCGCGCTACGTTGCGATCAACGGCCTCGGCGCCGTCGAAGCGGTGCGCGACCAGATCTTCGCGGCGCTCGATTCGGTGCCGCCGCGGGGCCGATAAACCAGCACAGTTCAAGGGCACACATACGGCCGGCCCGAATTCGTATAAGCGGCCGTTAACACACGGGAGTGAGCATGCAGTCGTACCTGATCTTCGCGCTAGCCTGCGCGATAGCGGCCCTCATCTACGGGGCCATGTCGATCAAGTGGATCCTGGGCCAGCCGAGCGGTAACGACCGCATGCGCGAAATCGCCGCCGCCATCCAGCAGGGCGCGCAGGCTTACCTCAATCGCCAGTACACGACGATCGGCATCGTCGGCGTGATCCTCTTCGTGGTCCTCGGGATCGCGATCGGCTGGCCGACCGCGCTCGGCTTCCTGATCGGCGCGCTGCTCTCGGGTCTCGCCGGCTACACCGGCATGTACATCTCGGTGCGCTCCAACGTGCGCACCGCCGAAGCGGCGCGTGCCGGCATCAACCCCGCGCTCAAGATCGCTTTCCGCGGCGGCGCGATCACCGGCATGCTGGTGGTCGGCTTCGGCCTCCTCGGCGTGGTCGGCTACTTCTGGCTCGCCGACAAGCTGTGGGGCGGCGACGCCGCGCTGCACGCGCTCGTCGGCTTCGCGTTCGGCGGCTCGCTGATCTCGATCTTCGCGCGTCTGGGCGGCGGCATCTTCACCAAGGGCGCGGACGTGGGCGCCGACCTCGTCGGCAAGGTCGAAGCCGGTATCCCCGAAGACGATCCGCGCAACCCCGCGGTGATCGCCGACAACGTCGGCGACAACGTCGGCGACTGCGCGGGCATGGCGGCCGACCTGTTCGAGACCTACGCGGTCACGATCATCGCGACCATGCTGCTCGGCGGCCTGCTCTTCGCGAAAGACGCCGCGCTCCAGCAGGCGGCGGTGGTCTACCCGCTGGTGCTCGGCGGCGCCTCGATCATCGCGTCGATCATCGGCACCTTCTTCGTGAAGACCAGTGAAGGCGGCAAGATCATGGGCGCGCTGTACAAGGGCGTGATCGTCTCCGGCGTGCTCGCCGCGATCGCGTTCTGGTTCATCACCGACCTCATGATGGGACCCGAGCTGCGCGCCAGCCTGTTCGGCGCCGCGCTCGTGGGTCTCGTGCTCACCGCCGCCATGGTCGTGATCACCGAGTACTACACCGCGACCGAATACACGCCGGTGCGCCACGTCGCTTCGGCTTCGACCACCGGCCACGCCACGAACATCATCGCCGGCCTCGGCGTGTCGATGAAATCGACCGCGCTGCCGGTGCTCGCCGTGTGTATCGCCATATGGGGGGCGTTCCAGCTCGCCGGCCTCTACGGCATCGCGATCGCCGCGACCGCCATGCTCTCGATGACCGGCATGATCGTCGCGCTCGACGCCTACGGCCCGATCACCGACAACGCCGGCGGCATCGCCGAGATGTCGGAGCTCCCGGATTCGGTGCGTGCGGTGACCGACCCGCTCGACGCGGTGGGCAATACGACCAAGGCGGTCACCAAGGGTTACGCGATCGGCTCCGCCGGTCTTGCGGCGCTCGTGCTCTTCGCCGACTACACGCACAACCTCCAGCTCGCGGGCAAGGCCGCCGAGTTCTCGCTGGCCGATCCGGCGGTCATCATCGGTCTGTTCATCGGCGGCATGGTGCCGTATCTCTTCGGCGCGATGGCGATGGAAGCGGTGGGCCGCGCGGCCGGCGCGGTGGTGGTCGAAGTGCGGCGTCAGTTCCGCGAGATCGCCGGCATCATGGAAGGCCGCGCCAAACCCGATTACTCGCGCGCGGTCGACATGCTGACGCGCGCGGCGATCAAGGAGATGATCGTCCCGTCGCTGCTCCCGGTGCTCGTGCCGATCGTGCTCGCGTTCCTGATGAACTGGGCGATGGGCCCCGGCGCCGGCATCCGCGCGCTGGGCGGCCTGCTGATCGGCACCATCGTGACCGGCCTCTTCGTCGCCATCTCGATGACCACCGGCGGCGGCGCGTGGGACAACGCCAAGAAGTACATCGAGGACGGCAACCACGGCGGCAAAGGCTCCGACGCGCACAAAGCGGCGGTGACCGGCGACACCGTGGGCGATCCCTACAAGGACACCGCGGGTCCGGCGGTGAACCCGCTCATCAAGATCATCAACATCGTGGCGCTGCTGATCGTGCCGCTGCTGTAGCGCAGGCGCCCTCGCCTGCAGCCTTGGACGGCCAGCTTCCGCTGGCCGTTTGTTTTTACGCATACGAGGAAGTACACATGAAATACTCCCTGGGCGACCAGAAGGTCGTCGCCAAAGGCGATTACTGGATCGCCGACAACGCGATCGTCATCGGCTCGGTCGTTCTCGAGAACAACGCGAGCGTCTGGTTCAACTGCGTGGTGCGCGGCGACAACGACCTCATCACGATCGGAGAGAACTCGCAGCTTCAGGACGGCTGCATCGTACACATCGACGAGGGTCACCCCCTCACGATGGGCAAGAACGTGAGCGTCGGACACATGGCGATGCTGCACGGCTGCACGATAGGCGACGGCACCCTGATCGGCATCAAGAGCGTCATCCTGAACGATGCGATCATCGGCAGGAACTGCCTCATCGGCGCGAACACGCTCATCCCCGAGCGCAAGAAAATTCCCGACGGCTCGCTCGTCATGGGCTCGCCGGGCAAAGTCGTGCGGCAGTTGAGCGACGACGAGATCCGGGCCATCAATTCCACGGCCGACAACTACGTCAGGCGCTGGAAGAGCTATAAAACGGAGCTGAAGCCCGACCGGTCGTAGCCCCGGGTTTTCGCGACATCGATGGCAGTGGCCGGCATGGCGTAAGATTGTTCTCGTGCGCCGCATTTTCCATCAACCGTTTATGGGGGGAAAACGATGCCGAATATCAACGCCGTCGCTCCGGGTTGTCTCACGGGCGTCAGGGTCCTGGATCTGACGCAGTTCGAAGCCGGCACCTCATGCACGCAGGTTCTCGCATGGCTGGGCGCCGACGTGGTGAAGGTCGAGAATCCCACCGGCGGCGATCCAGGACGCCGAACGGGCGCCACCAAGCCGCACAAGGATGATCCCTATTTCCTGAACTACAACTCGAACAAGCGCTCGGTCACCGTCAACCTGAAATCGGCGCGCGGGCTCCAGATCGTGAAAGATCTCGCGAAGAAAGCCGACATCTTCATGGAGAACTTCGCACCGGGCGCGATCGAGCGCCTGGGGCTCGGCTACGACGTCCTGAGCGAGATCAATCCGGGCATCGTCTACGGCCAGGTGAAAGGCTTCGGCGAAGGCAGCCCCTACGAAAACAATCTGGCCTTCGACATGATCGCCCAGGCGTGCGGCGGGCTGATGAGCATCACCGGCGAGCCCGACGGCCGGCCCGCGAAGCCCGGCGCAACACTCGGGGATACGGGTACGGGCATGCTGATGTGCATCAGCATTCTCGCGGCCCTCCACAAGCGCAAGGAGACGGGCAAAGGCGTGCACCTGCAGGTTGCGATGCAGGACGCGATCCTGCACTACATCCGCAACTCCTTCTCGCTGACGACCAAGAGCGGCAAGCCCGCGCCGCGCGCGGGCGCGCGCAACCTCGAAGGCAACAACCCGCCCTGCGACATCTATCCGTGCGCGCCGGGCGGCCCCAACGATTACGTCTACGTCTACACGAGCCGCGGCAACCCGGACCACTGGCCGCGACTGCTGAAGGCGATCGGGCGTGAAGACCTCGTCGGCGATCCGCGCTTCGAGACGCGCGAGGCGCGTGTGGAGAACTCGGCCGAGATCGACAGGATCATCACCGAGTTCACGAGCAAGCGCGACAAGTACGAATGCATGCGTGTGATCGGGGCCGCCGTGCCCTCGGGTGCGGTGCGCGACACGATGGAGCTGCTGAACGACCCGAATTTCGAGGAGCGCGCGATCATCCACAAGATCAAGCATCCCGCATGGCCGGAGTTCAGGATGGCTGGCTGGCCCGTGCGCTTCAACGGTCAGCCGCCGGCCGTGAAGCCCGCACCGCTCCTCGGCGAGCACAGCGGCGAGGCGCTCAAGGACTGGCTCGGGATGACGGACTCGCAGGTCGCTGCGCTGCGCGACGACAAGATCATCTAAGGGAGGGGATCATGGCTGAAATCACCGGCTCGGAAATACTCGCAAAAGCACTGAAGAAGGAAGGCACCAACGACCTGTTCTTCATCATGGGCGGGCCGATGCAGCTCGTGCAGACCACGTGCCGCACCGAGGAGATCCGCATGATCGACGTGCGTCACGAGCAGGCCGCCGCGCTGTCGGCGCAGGCCTACGCGCGGCTCCTCCAGAAGCCCGGCGTGTGCATGGGCGCGAGCGGCCCCGGCGCGATCAACCTCACGACCGGCATCGCGAACGCGTTCATCGACTGCGCGCCCATCGTCGCGCTCGGCGGCTCGAGCGCGATCGGCCTCTTCGGCCGGCAGACGTTCCAGGAGATCGACCAGCTCTCGATGATGAAGCCGATCTGCAAGTGGGCCGACCGCGTCGTGAACCTGAAGCGCATCCCCGAGATGGTGAACAACGCGTTCCAGAAGGCGATGGGCGGTAAACCCGGCCCGGTGTACCTGGATTTCCCGGCCGACGTGCTCTACGAGAAGGTCGACGAGAGCCAGGTGGACTGGCGCCTCTCGGGGCGGCCGTTGCTGCGCCCGCGCCCGCTCGGCGACCCGGCGCAAGTGAACGCGCTCATCGACGCGCTCGCGAACGCGAAGCAGCCGCTCGTCGTGAGCGGCAGCGGCGTCATCTGGTCGCAGGCGTGGGCCGAGATGCAACAGTTCGTGGAAAAGGCCGGCATCCCGTTCTACACCACGCCGCAGGGCCGCGGCGTCGTGCCGGACGATCATCCGCTGTCGTTCATGACGATGCGCTCGACCGCGTTCAAGGACGCCGATCTCATCCTCATCCTCGGCACGCGCATGAACTACGTCATCGGTCACGGGTCGGCGCCGCGCTTCGGCGGCAACGCGAAGATCGCGCGCATCGACATCGACGGCGACGAGCTCGCCACCGCGCCGCGCAGGATCGACATCCCGATCCAGGGCGACTGCAAGGCGGTGCTCCAGCAGCTGATCGAAGCGCTGCCCAAACGGATCGAGCCCGAGAACTACGCGCAGTGGCGCAAGAAGCTCGCCGAGGGCGAGGCGGCGAAGAGGCAGGAGACCGGCGGCGGCATGTCGATGAACAAGACGCCGATCCACCCGCTGCGCCTGTGCGAGGAAGTGAAGAACTTCATGAAGCGCGACGCGATCCTCGTGGTCGACGGCCAGGAGATCCTCAACTTCGGCCGCCAGTCGATGCCGACGTTCGTGCCCGGCCATCGCCTCAATTCCGGCCCGTTCGGTATGATGGGCGTCGGCATGCCGTTCGCCGTCGGCGCCAAGATCGCGTGCCCGGACAAGCAGGTCATCTGCGTGCACGGCGACGGCTCGTTCGGGCTGAACGCGATGGAGCTCGACACCGCGATCCGTCACAAGGCGCCGCTGCTGGTGGTGATCAGCCTGAACGGCGGCTGGACCGCGGATCCCAAGAAGGAGAAAGTCGGCCGCGATCTGGGCTACACCCGCTACGACAAGATGTGCGAAGCGCTCGGCGGCTACGGCGAGTACGTCGAGAAGCCCGAAGACATCGGCGCCGCGCTCGTCCGCGCGCAGAAGAAGGTCGACGAAGGCATGGTCGCGCTCGTCAACGTGAAGACCGACGACACGGCGCGTGCCGGAACGGTGTCGTTCTCGTCGCATGCGGCGGCGGTGACATGATGCCCTGACTTCGTAAAAACCATTGACCGCCAAGGACGCAAAGGACGCAAAGTGAACCTTTTTCTGTCATTGCGAGGAGCGCCAGCGACGAAGCAATCCCGGAGCGTCCGGATCGTGCGCCACGAGATCGCCACGTCGCTTCGCTCCTCGCGATGACGATTTCGCCTTCCTTGGCGTCCTTTGCGTCCTTTGCGGTTAAATATTTGAACTGCTCTTGAACAAGCTCGAACGCATCAAAGCCACGCTGAACGGTGAGCCGGTCGACCGGCCGCCCTACAGCTTCTGGACCCACCTTCCCGGCATCGACCTCGACCCGCAGCGCCTCGCGGCGGAGAGCGCCACGTTCGCGAAGCGCTACGACATCGACGTGTTGAAGTCGATGCCGAACGGCCTGTACTGCGTCGAGGACTGGGGTTGCGAGTGCGACTACAGCGACATCGCGCGCGGCGGCGTCGCGAAGGTCGTCGTGCCTGCGGTGCAATCGCAAGGCGACTGGAAGACGCTCCAGCGCGTCGACGTGACTCAGGGATCCTACGGGCGCGAGCTCCGGCACCTGTCCAGGCTGGTCGAGCTCGTCGGCCCGGGCGTGCCGGTGCTCGCGACGGTGTTCTCTCCGCTCACCATCGCGGCCAAGCTCTCCAACGGCGCTTCGCGCGAGCATCTTGCGTCCGACGAGCGCGCGGTGATCGCCGGGCTCGAGACGATCGCGCAAGTCACCTGCGACTTCTCGCGCGCCGCCATCGAGCGCGGCTGCGCCGGGGTATTCCTCGCGATGCAGGAAGCGACGTGCTCCGCGTTCACCGAAGCCGACTATCGCCGGTTCGGTGAGCCCTACGACAGCCGGGTCATACAGGTCGCTAAATCAGCCGGCGGCTGGTTCAACGCCGTCCACGCGCACGGCGAGGACATCCTGTTCGACGTCATCAGGCGCTACGACGTCGAAGCGCTCAACTGGCACATCGGCGAGACGCCGCCGTCGATCGCCGATTACCGCGCAAGCGGCGGCGCCAAGCCCATCCTCGGCGGCTTGCAGCGCGCCCACATCACCAACAGGAATCGCGAAGGCATCGCCGCGGATATCGAAGCCGCCCTCGCGCCGAACGGCGGCAAAGGCGTCATCGTGGCACCCGCGTGCGTGATCAGGCATCCGGTCGACGACGAAACCCTTCGCTGGACTGCGGAGCAGATCAAAACCAGGGTCAGACCCCGATAAAGCCGGGGTCAGACCCAGCCCAGTTTTTGGAGCGCTCCACGGCCCTCGCCCAATGCCGCATCCGCGACTCGGCTTCATTGCGCGACATCCTGGGCTCGAACACCCGCTCGGCCTGCCACTGCGTGTCGATCTCTTCGGCCGCATTCCAATAACCCACCGCGAGGCCCGCGAGATATGCCGCCCCCAGCGCGGTGGTCTCGGCCACTCGCGGCCTCACCACCGGCACGCCGAGCACGTCCGCCTGTATCTGCATGAGGAGATCGTCGCTCGTCGCGCCGCCGTCGACGCGGAGCTCGGTCAACGTGATGCCCGAATCCTCCTGCATCGCCCGCAGCACGTCGGCGGTCTGGAACGCGATGCTCTCGAGCGTCGCGCGGGCGAGATGCGCCGCGGTCGTGCCGCGCGTGAGCCCGACGATCGCGCCGCGCGCGTACGCGTCCCAGTGCGGGCTGCCGAGGCCGGTGAACGCCGGCACCATGTACACGCCGCCGCTGTCGGGCACCGACGCGGCGAGCGCCTCGACCTCCGGTGCGGTCCTGATGATGCCGAGGCCGTCGCGCAGCCACTGCACCGCCGCACCCGCCACGAACACGCTGCCTTCGAGCGCGTACTGGGCATGACCATCAACGGGACACGCGGCGGTCGTGACGAGCTTGTTGCGCGAAGGGATCGCGTGCTCGCCGGTGCTCATCAGCATGAAGCAGCCGGTGCCGTAGGTGTTCTTCACCATGCCCGGCGCGACACAGCGCTGGCCGAACAGCGCCGCCTGCTGATCGCCCGCGACGCCGGCGATTGCGATCGGCGACGGATACAGCGATGCGGCGGTCTCCCCGAAACGGGCGCTCGACGGCTGCACCTCGGGCAGCATCGTCCGGGGCACACCGAATAACTCGAGCAGCTCGTCGTCCCAGCGCCCGCGATGGATGTCGAAGAGCAGCGTGCGCGAAGCGTTGGTGACGTCGGTCGCGTGGACCCGGCCGCCGGTGAGCTTCCACAGCAGCCACGTGTCCACCGTGCCGAAGGCGAGCCCGCCGCGCGCCGCCGCTGCGCGCGCGCCCGCGACGTTATCCAGGATCCACTTCACCTTGGTGCCGCTGAAATACGCGTCCAGCACCAGACCGGTCCTGGCGGTAATGGCGGGCTCCAGCCCCTGCCCCCGCAGCGCGTCGCACAGCGCCGCGGTGCGCCGGTCCTGCCACACGATCGCGTTGCACACCGGTTCGCCGGTGACGCGGTCCCAGACGAGCGTGGTCTCGCGCTGGTTGGCGATACCGATCGCCGCGACGTCGCTGGAGCGCAGCCCCGCGCGCGCCATCGCTTCCGCCGCGACCGCGAGCTGCGACGCCCAGATCTCGTTGGGATCGTGCTCGACCCATCCGGGCTGCGGAAAGATCTGCTCGAACTCTTTCTGCGCGACCGCGACCACGCCACCGCCGCGATCGAAGACGATCGCCCGCGAGCTCGTCGTGCCCTGGTCGAGCGCGAGGATGAAGGACAAGCGGCCTCCTCAGGCTTTGATGATGAGACTGATGCCGCTCGCCCCGAGCAGCAGCGCCAGTATGCGCTGGAACGTCTCCGGTCTCACCTTGTTGCCCAGGCGCTCGCCGACGAGCGTGCCCAGCGCCATGAACGGCAGCAGCCCCACGACGAGGATCAGCACGTCCCTGGTATAGAAGCCCGCGGTCGCATAGCCGCCGATGCGCGCGATCATCTCGATGAGCCACAGCATGGCGAGCGTCGCGCGAAACTGCATGCGCGCAAGCCCGCGCGCATCCATGTAGATCACGACCAGCGTCCCTCCGCCGCCGCCGAACATGGTGTCGAAGAAGCTGCCGGCGAAGCCGAGCGGCCATGCCCACCGCTCCGAGCAGTTGAAGCGCGGCAGGCCGAGGATCTGCACGGCGAACATGTAGATCGCATACAGCAGCAGGAAGCCGCCCAGCATCAGCACGAGCAGGCGGTTGTCGAGCAGCCTAAACACCAGCAGGCTCACGATGACGCCGATGACCGTCGGCGCCGCGAGCAGCCTGAGCTCGCGCCAGTCCACATGCCCGCGGTCGCGGACCGTGATGACGCAGAAGAGCACGAACACGAGCAGCCCGGTGGTCGGGATCACCATGTGCACCGGGAGCACGAAAGCGAGCATGGGCGCGGCGATCAGGCCGGCGCCGAATCCCGACATACCGCGCACGACATAGGCGAGGAAAACCGCGAGACCGATCCACGCGAGCTGGAGCCAGGACAGGCTCTCGAGCGTCGTCATGCGGCTGCGCGCTCGCGCCGTCCCGCTGCGCCCGAGAGCGACAGCAGGACGAACCCGGCGACTGCGACGATCGCGAGCATGAGATACGTCGTCGTATAGCTGCCAGTCGCGCCGTACATCGCCGCGAAGATCGCCGGCCCGAGCAGGATGCCCGCGAAGTTCCACGTCATCGCCGCGCTCGTCGACTGGCTCACCAGCCCGCGCGGGCTGGTGCGCGCGACCTCGGCGAGAAAGAGACCGTTCCAGCCCACCGCCGCCGCGCCGAACACCACGAAGAACAGCGCGATCAGCAGCTGCGGCCACGCCGGGGTAAGAAATGCGATGCCGACACAGCAGGCGGTGGCCGTCAGCGCGATACGGCGCAGCAGACCGAGGCTGTCGCCGGTGCGATCGGCGATGTAACCCCACAGGATCCGTCCGGCGACGCCCGAGGCCTGCACGACCGACAGCATGACGCCCGCCGCGACGAGGCTGTAACCGGCTTCCTGCACGAGCATCGTGACCAGGAAGGTGCCGAGGCAGAGCTGCACGAACGACAGCGTGAGCGAAGCGATCGCGAGCCAGCGCAGCGGCGCATGGCGCCACACCGCGACCAGCCCTGCGAGCGGGTTCACGCGCACCGCCGCGCCGGGCTTGCGATCGTCGTCCCACTGCGCCCTCACGCCCTGCAACAGCACCACGAGGATCGCCGCGACCGCGAGCACCAGCGCCGCCGCCCAGCGCCAGCCTACGCTAAGCGTGATCGGCGGCGCGATCAGCGCCATCACCACCCAGCCGCCGGGCACGCCGGTCTGCTTGATCGAAAAGATGAGGTTGCGATTCTGCGGCGGGCTGAACCTGAAGAGGAGGTGCGTCGACGCCGGCGTCATCAGCGTCATCGCCAGGCCGAGCAGGAGCGATGCGGCGACGAGCGCCCAGACCGCCGCCGTAAGCGCCAGCGCCATCGCGGCGACGCAGCACGCGAGGCCGACCTGCGTCGCGCGGCACGCGCCCCAGCGGGTCACCGCGAAGCTCATCAGCGGCGAGCCGATGGTCGCCGCGCCGTAGATGAGGCTGATCTGGTAGCCGATCGCCGCGGGTGCGACGCCGATCTCGGCCGCGAGCCGCGGCGCGATCACGGGAAACACCGCGATGCCCATGACCGAAGCGATCTGCGCAAGCGTCGTCGCGACGACCACCGCGTAGACCGTCGAGCGCCGGATGAACCGGCCTTCGCCCGCGGGGATGAGCTGCGCTTCGCTCATGCAAGCCGTCGCGCGAGACGCGCGTCACGGCGTGCGACGAGCACCAGCACGCCGCCCGCCGCGGCGGCGGTCGCCATCAACAGGAACGTCGTGCTGTAGCTGCCGATCGCGGTGTACAGCATCGCGAACAGCGACGGTCCGAGCAGCACGCCGCCGAAGACGAAGAAGGTCGAGCCGCCGGCGACCACACTGTGCAGCCCTTGCGGCGCCAGGCGCGCGATTTCGGCGTGCAGCACACCGTTCCAGCCCAGCGCTGCCGCGCCGAACACGAAGAAGACGGCGTAAACCGCCGCGCGCGGCCAGTCGGCGTTGAGCGCGACCAGCGCGAACGTATCGACCACCGTGACCACCGCGATCACGAGCAGCACCGAGGTGCTCGACCAGCGGTCGGCGATCCAGCCCCACGCGAGGCGCCCGAGCACGCCGCCGATCTGGATCAGCGACAGCATGAAACCGGCTTCGATCAGGCTGTAGCCGCGCTCCGCGACGAGGTAGATCACCGTGAACGTGAGCAGGCAGCGCTGCACGGCGGAGAACAGCAGCCCGGTGAACGAGATCCAGCGCAGGGCCGGCTGCTTCAGGACCAGCGGCACGCCGCCGAACTTCTGCGCGCTGACGTCGACGCCGGGCGCGCGATCGTCGTCCCACGCGGCGCGTCTGGGCTGCATCAGCACCGCCACGACGGCGATCAACGCGATCGTCATCGCCACCGACCACTGCCAGCCGAGCGCGAGCGCGATCCCGGGCGCAGTCAGCGCCACGACCATGCCGCCGAAAGGCACGCCGCTCTGCTTGATCGAGAACAGGAAGTTGCGCCGCTCCGGCGGCGTGTATTTCACGAGGAGATGCGCCGTCGCCGAATTGAGGATGCCCTGTCCGAACCCCGCGACGAGCGAGCCGGCGATGATCGCCCACACGCTCGGCACCATCATGAAGAGCAGGCCGAGCGCGCACAGCGCAACGCTGATCTGCATGGTGCGGCAGCCGCCGAAGCGCCGCGTGTAGGCGCCGCCGAAGAGCGTCCCGGTCACCGCCGCGCCGAACAGCAGGCTCACCTGGTAGCCGATCATCGCGGGCTCGACATGCAGAGCTTCGGCGAGCTTGGGCGCGATCGTCGGAAGCGTCGAGTTCGACATCGTCACGACCATCTGGGTCGCGAACGTGGCAATGACGACCGCGTGCGCATTGCGAGAGGAGTTCTGCATGGGGTCCGACCCCGGCTTCTTGGGGTCAAACCCCGGTTTGATCGAGTGATCGAGAGTATTTCACGGGCCGTTGCTTGCGCAACGCCTTGGGGGTGCGCTACGCCCGGCGTCTGTGGTCGGTTCGTCCTGAGCGCAGCTCGTAGGGTGCGTGGTAACGCACCGCGCCTTGTTTCCGTTCGTCCTGAGCGTAGCGGTAGCGAAGTCGAAGGACGAACCCCGCCTTGAAGCATTACGTAATCACCGCACCGTAGGCGCTAGCGCACGCGATCGGGGATCCATTTTGACTTTGACCGTCGAAACCCCGCCCTCGGCTGCGCTCCTCGGACGCCTTCACGGGCTCAAGGCCCGCGCCCGACCCGGCGCGTGCGCTGGAAGAAATCAATGCGGCGGTAGGACTGCAATCGGCCAGGAGCGGCTATTCGCCGGCGGCGTTGAGCGTTCCGGCGTCGCAGACGCCGCGCCAAGGGGAGCTGGAGAACCTCTCCACCAGGAAATCGAGCATGGCCTGCACGCGCGGCAGGCGGTGGCGCTCGTGCGGGTATACGGCCATCATCGCGATCTCTTCGCGCCGTTGAAACTCGCGCAGCACCGGTACTAGCGTTCCATCGCGAATGAACGGGGCCGCTGAGAACTCGTTCAGTCGCACCACGCCCAGGCCGTCGCATGCGAGCCGCAGCACGCAATTGGCATTGTTCACTTTGATGCCGCCGTCGATGTCGATCACCTCCACGCCGGAGGGCGACTCGAATTCCCAGCGCCGAAGTATCGGCGAGTCGCCGATCGTGATGCAGCGGTGTGCGCGCAAATCCTGAGGCACCCGCGGCGCGCCGAAGCGCGCAATGTATGACGGCGCCGCACAGACGATGCGCTGGAAATCGCAGATCCTCCGCGCGACGAGCGCGCCGTTGACGATCGGGGCTGCTCTCAACGCGATGTCGACGCCGTGCTGCGCGAGGTCCACGATTTCGTCGAGCACCGTCAGCTCGATCTCGACTTCGGGATAGCGCTCGACGAAGCGCGGCAGCTCCGGCACGAGCACGTGCGTGCCGAAGCCGACACCGACGTGCAGTTTGAGCCGGCCGCGCGGTCTTTCTCGCGAATGCCCCACTTCAGTCTCGGCGTCCTCGATCTCCGAGAGGATGCGCCGGCAACGCGAAAGGAAGAGCTCGCCTTCCGGCGTCAGCAGCAGTTTGCGCGTCGTGCGATTAAGCAGCCGCACGCCGAGCGAGCGCTCGAGCCGCGTCACGAGCTTGGATAAAGCCGACGGCGTGAGCTTGAGCTCGCGCGCAGCCGCAGAAAATCCGCCGAGCTCGACGGCGCGCACGAAAGCCTCGATCCCACCGAAATCGCCGATACGCGTCATCTGTGAATCTCCGTCACAGGCGCTTTTCCGAGACAGTGGATTGTATCGCCGGCCCGAGGCGTTACAGTTAATGCACGCGAACGCAGGAGGACCACCTATGACGAAACTCATTGGAATTGCTGTCGCGATCATCCTCCTCTCCACCGCGGCGGCCGCACAGCCGTTTCCCACCAAGACCGTTCGTATCGTCGTCCCGAACCCGGCCGGCGGCACGGTCGACATCGTCGCCCGCGCCGTCGCGCAATCGATGACGGCCGCGTTCGGCCAGAGCGTGATCGTCGATGTTCGGCCCGGCGGCAACACGATCATCGGGACGAACATCGTGGCGCGCGCGCCCGCGGACGGGCACACGCTCGCGATGGTCGGCACGAGCTTCGTCACCAACCCGTTCCTGCGTGACGTGCCGTACGATGCGCTGAGGGATTTCGCGCCGGTCGCACGGCTCGTCTCGCTGCCATACGTGGTCGCGGTGCATCCGTCCGTGCCGGTCAAGTCGCTGAAGGAGCTCGTCGGGCTCGCGCGAGCCCGGCCGAACGACCTCAATTACGCCTCGTTCGGATTCGGTCAACTGATTGCGGAGAGCTTCAACACGGCGACCGCTATCCACATGACCTACGTTCCGTACCAGGGTGGCGTGCAGGCGACGATCGCCGCCGCGGGCGGACATGCCGGGGTGCTGGTGGGGCCGTTGTCCGACGCGCTTCCGTATATCTCCTCCGGCAGGCTGCGCGCGCTTGCCGTTACGACGGCGGCCCGCAGCGACGCGCTGAAGACGGTGCCGGCCGTGGCCGAGAGCGGATACCCGGGGTTCGATTGGGCTTCGTGGATCGGCGCGGCCGCACCCGCAGGCACGCCGCCCGCGGCCGTCACGAAGCTCAACGCCGAGATGTTGCGCGGGATCGAGGGGAAGGATGTGCTCGCCAATCTCGCCCGATTGAGCGTCGCTCCGGCGCCGTTATCGCCGGACGCGTTCGGTCGCTTTCTGCGCGCCGAAATGCAGCGGATGGAAAAAGTCGTCAAAGACGCGCACATCAAGGGCGATTGAGTCGCCAAGGCGGTCATGCAGATAATGGTCATAGCGAGCCCCGCGATTGCGCCGGCACTGCCCGAGCTCGCACGCGAATTCGAGCGCGTCGCCGGACATGTCGTATCGCTTACCTATGCGACGGCGGGCGCGATGACGAGCGCGATGGCACAGCCTTCGATCGACGTTGTCATCAGCACGATGGAGGTGATCGACGCGTTGCAGGCCGAGGACCAGTTGGACGGACGCAGGGACATCGCCCGCGTGGGCTTGGGCGTGCAAACGAAGCGCGGGGCGCCGGAGCCCGACGTCAGCAGCGTTGCGGCGTTCCGCTGCGCCGTGCTGGACGCCCGTTCGCTCGGCTACGCGGATCCCGCGAGCGGCGCAGCCGCGGGAAGGCACGCGGCGCGGCTGATGGAGCAGCTCGGGATAGGGCCGGCGGTGGCCGCCAGGACGATGCTGCTCTCCGGCAGTGCATTGCTCGCCGCCGTGGCGTGCGGCGATGTCGAGCTCGGCCTGGCGCCGGTCAGCGAAATTCTGTCGGAGCCCGCAGTCGCCCTGGTGGGCTATGTGCCTTCGGCCTTGCAGGAGATGACCGTACTGACTGCGGCGATACGCCACTCGAGCAGCCATCGACGGGCGGCGCGGGCCTTTGTTGATTTCCTCTCGAGCGCCCAGACGAAAAAGCAGTTGGCAGAGCGCGGATTCGCCTGACCGTTCTCTGCTCCGGGAGAGGCCAACCGCTGCTGCCGGCCAGGAGCGGTCGTTCATCGTGGCCGCTCTTGTGGACGGTGCTTGGTCGACACAACAATGACAACGTGCGCCACCTGCCTTGGGAGCGTGAGGCGAACGCTAGCGCCTAGTACCGCTGCCTGTGGTCGTCACGCCTACGTCGAATTCACTTAGGCGCAGCTGGTGCCTCGAACTTACTGCCGTCCGCGAAAAGCACCACCTCGGGCGCCAATATGAAGCTTGTCGAAGCTGGATCCAAGCCTACTAACTGCTGATCCTCCGCTCGGAATTGGTTGTAGCGTTTCTGCAGCTTCACGGTCACATTTTTGCCTGCAGGCATGCTCTCCTCGACCTTTAACGGAAGCTCCGCAATCTTGTCGCCGAAGCGGTCGCGAAACACTGCCGTTCCCTTGATGCCGGTGATGGGCTTTGTTCCCTTATTCTGGAACTCGAACGCAAAGTTGATGTAGTTCTCGACATCAAAATCGCGAAACGTCGCCTTGTGCAAGCGCACATCGATTAGTCGCACCGCCAGGAGTTGAGCCATCTGTGCGGCGAGTGCTTGCCGATTAGCCTCGGCTTTTTCCTGCGCCGCTTTCCGGGCAGCTTCCTCAGCGCGATTCTTCTCGACGAGAGCACGCTGCTCATCGATTGCCTTGCGGACCGTCGTTCCCTCGGGTACTGGCTCCGTGCGTACGCCGAATGCCGAGCCGCGCGCCTCCCATCGTATGGCGCGCCACATACCCAGCCAACAGCTCCCGTTCCTCCGGACTGAGTTTGTCGAGCACCGGTTTGAGCGTGTCAGGTTTAGAGACATCCTTCGGCAGGATCGTGTCACGTGGGTCGGTGCACGACATCAAAACGGGGATCATGGCTATTAGCAGCCACTTCATGGGCAATCCTCCTCGGTCATGAAATCGGCGTAACGCGGTGCATACCCACCTCGTCACGGCGTCCTTCACAGCGTGTCGTCAAGTATAGGCGAGCACCGCAGGGTCGCGCACGCGCACGCGTGCGCGCCAACCGCTACGCAGCGCAGCGCAGTAGCGGCGCCTGGGTCGGGCGCGAAGCCGGTGCGCGGCGCGGCGCAACGGTGCGCTGGTTACAGGATGCTTGAAGGCGGCGGCTTTACGGTGCGTTACGGCGCGCCGCGCCTAACGCACCCTACGCGTTGACGCGTTTACCCGTTTATGCGTTTACCCGTTTCACCCGTTCACGCATTCACCCATTCACCCTGAAGTTTGTCATGTCAGCACCACAGAATTAGAATTTCAGCATGGGCGTCACCATTCCCCTCCTCACCGAGCGCGCTTACGAGCGCATCCACCGCGACATCATCAGTTGCGCGATTCAACCCGGGAGCGAGATCTCCGAGAACGAGCTTGCGACCCAGTACAAGCTCGGCAAGGCCGCGGTGCGCGTCGCGCTGACCAGGCTCGCGCACGACGGGCTGGTGCGCGCGATCCCGCGGCGCGGCTACATGGTGGTGCCGGTGACGCTGAAGGACATCCACGACGTATTCGAGCTGCGGCTCATGCTCGAGCCGCCCGCGGCACGCATGGCCGCGGGCAAGGTCAACATGCAGCGCCTGAAAGGCTACGACGACGTCTGCCGCGAGGGCTATCAGCCCGGCGATGCGAAATCGACCACGCGCTTCCTCGACGCGAACAAGGCGTTCCACGTCGAGATCGCCCGGGCGGCCGGCAACCAGCGCCTGGCCGCGGCGATCGAGCAGCTTCTGGACGAGATGACGCGGCTCCTGCATCTCGGCCTGGGGCTGCGCAAGGGGCCGCAGGACACGCTGCACGAGCACAAAACGCTGGTGAAAGCGCTCGCGCGGGGGGACGGCGGGACGGCCGAGCGCATATCCCGCGACCAGATCGACGCCGCGCGCAACATGGTACTTTCGGCGATACTCACCAGCCGTTCGGTGATGAACCTGCCGATCACGGTAGACGCCTGACGAATTTCTTCCCCGCCGCCTCACTTCATGGCGGCGGCATTCCACGGAGAGCAGCATGAAAGCAGTGGTACTTCGCGAGCACGGCGGACTCGACAAGCTCGAATACGTGACCGATTTTCCAGATCCCGTCGCCGTCGAAGGCCACGTGGTGATCCGCGTGGGCGCGACGTCGTTCAACTACCACGACGTCTTCACGGTGCGCGGCATGGAAGGCATCAAGGTGCCGATGCCGATGATCATCGGGCTCGACATCGCGGGCGAGATCCTCGAAGTCGGTCCGGGTGTCACCGGCTGGAAGCCGGGTGACCGCGTCCTCGTCAACCCGCTCAACCGCAAAAAAGGGCTGATGGGCGAGATGATGCACGGCGGCCTCGCCGAGAAATGCCTCGTCGCGGAGCACCAGTTGCTGCGCATGCCCGACGGCGTGTCTTACGCGGACGCGGCTTCGCTGCCCGTCGCATACGGCACGGCGCATCGCATGATCGTCACGCACGACACGATCAAGGCGGGTGACAAGGTCCTCGTCCTCGGCGCCAGCGGCGGCGTGGGCACCGGCTGCGTGCTGCTCGCCAAGATGCGCGGCGCGGAAGTGATCGCCTGCGCCTCGTCCGCAGACAAGATCCAGCGCCTGAAAGACCTCGGCGCCGACCACGTCATCAATTACAAGGAAGTCGATTTCTCGAAGTGGGCGATCGAGAAATACGGCAAGCCGCAGCGCCGCACGTACGAGGGCGGCGTCGACTGTGTCATCAACTTCACCGGCGGCGACACGTGGAAGCCGACGCTGCGCTGCGTGAAGCGCGGCGGCAAGATCCTCGTCTGCGGCGCGACCGCGGGCTACGACCCGAAAGAGGACCTGCGCTACGTCTGGAGCTTCGAGCTTTCGATCATCGGCTCGAACAGCTTCTACGACGAGAACCTCACCGCGCTGATGGACATGATCCAGAAGGGCGAGCTGAAGCCGGTGGTCGACGAGGTGCTGCCGCTGGAAAAGGCGGTGGAGGGTCTGCGGCTGATCGAGAACCGCGAGGTGTTCGGAAAGGTCGTCGTCACGCCGTGACCGTTGAAAGGCGTAAACGGGTGAACGCGTGAACGGGATAAGCAAACCGGACCCGCGCGGTTACCCCGGCAATCTCGGCAAGCTCCTCAGCGCAGCAGACGACCGCATCGCGCTGGTCGATCTCCACGATGCTGCGCAGCCGCGCGAGCTCTCCTACCGCGATATCGACGCGCTGTGCGACGCCGTCGCGCGCGGGCTCGCGAAACGCGGGCTGAAGGCCGGCGACCGCATCGCGATCCTCTCGCTCAACCGCCACGAGTTCGTCGTCACGCTGCTCGGCGCGATGCGAGCGGGCGTGGTGCCGGTGCCGATCAACATCAAGCTCGCGGCGGAATCGGTGCGCTTCATCGCCGAAGACGCCGGAGCGAAGCTCGTGTTCGCCGAGCCTGCGCTGCGCCGCCTCTGCCCCCGAGGCGCTGACGTCGTCGAATACGGCGGCGATGCGTTCCGGCGCTTCCTCGATCCGGGCGCATTCGAAGCGTTCGAGCCGCAGGCCGACTCGGTCGCGATACAGCCCTACACCTCGGGCTCGACCGGCCGCCCCAAAGGCGTGCTGCTGACGCACTACGGCCAGAACTGGAGCCGGCGCATCCTCGTGCATACGCGAGGAACGACCGCGGCCGACGTGATCGTCGTCGCGGCGCCGCTGTACCACAAGAACGCGCTCAACGCGATCAAGCAGGGCCTCACCGCGGGCGCGAAGCTCGTGCTCCTCCCGCAGTTCAGCGCCGAGCGCTACGTCGACGCGATCGGCCGCCATGGCGCGACGGTGATCTCCGGCGTGCCGACGATGATGTCGATGGTGCTCGCCCGCCGCGACCTGCTCGCGCGCACCGACACCTCCACCGTGCGCACGATCATGATGGGCTCGGCGCCCTCCTCGCCCACGCTCCTCGCGCAGCTTCACGAGACTTTTCCGAACGCGTCGCCCCTGGTCGTCTACGGCGTCACCGAAGGCGGACCGGTGCCGCTCGGTCCGCATCCGAAGGGATTGCCGCGGCCGCTCGGCTCGATCGGCGCGCCCTACGAAGGCACCGAGGCGAAGCTCCTCGACGCGAGCGGCAACGAGCGCGACGAAGGCGAGCTGGTGCTGAAGAATCCCGGCATCCTGCTGGGGTATCACAACCTGCCCGAGGAAACCGCGAAGCGCGTGCGCGACGGCTGGTACTACACCGGCGACGTCTGCCGGCGCGACGCCGACGGCTTCTACTACTTCGTCGGCCGCACCGACGACATGTTCGTCTCCGGCGGCGAGAACATCTTTCCGATCGAAGTCGAGCAGCTCCTCGAGCGCCACCCGGCGGTGCACCAGGCGTACGTGCTGCCGTTCGAGCACGAGATGAAAGGCCAGGTGCCTTACGCGTTCGTGGTGCTCAGGAAGAACGCCGATGCGGGCGAGGACGAGCTGAAGCAGTTCGCGCTCGCGCACGGCCCGGCGTACCAGCATCCCCGGCGCGTGTTCTTCGTCGAGCAGCTTCCGCTCGCGGGGACCAACAAGATCGACCGGAAGCAGCTCAGGCAATGGGTTGCGGACGGCACTTTGGACAGGAACAGGGAAACGACATGAGCGACAAACCGGACACGCGCATCGGCGTGGAGAAGCTGCAGGAACTGATCAGACGCGGGCCGTTCAACCGCTGGCTCGACTTCACCATCGTGAAGGCCGACGCCGAAGGCCTCGAAGTGCGCGCCGCGTGGCGCGAGGACTGGGTCGTGAATCCCGATCGCCGGTACACCCACGGCGGCATCCTCGCGGCGATCGTCGACGTCGCGGCGGACTACGCCATCGCCGCCGAGCTCGGGCGCCCGGTGCCGACCATCGACCTGCGCGTCGACTATCACAAGGCCGCGATGCCCGGCGATCTCACCGCGAAGGCGAAGGTCGTGCGCATGGGCAGCCAGTATTCCACCGCCGAGGCTTACGTCTACGACAAGGACGGCGCACTGGTGGCGAGCGGGCGCGGCACGTATTTCACCGCGCAGCCCAAGTAGTGCCCAGGGTCCTCGAACAGCAGATCCACGCGATCGCGCCCCGACGCGGCTGGCATATGGGCGTCGTGGCGCAGCGCATCGCGCTCGTCGTAATCCTCATCGGGATCTGGTGGCTCGCCAGCTTGCGCGTGCCGCACTTCGTCGTGCCGGGGCCGCCTCGCGTATTCGACGCGCTCGCCGCGCTCTCCGCGAGCGGCGACCTGTGGCACAACCTCGCGATCACCCTCGGCCGGGTCGGCGCGGGCTTCATCGCGGCGACGCTCATCGGGCTGCCGCTGGGGATCGTCCTCGGCGCCAACCGCCGCCTCGGCGAGTTCTTCGAGCCGATCATCCCGGTGATGAACACGGTGTCGTCGGCGATCTGGGCGATCTTCGCGATCATCTGGTTCGGCATCTCGAACGCGACCACGATCTTCGTCGTGTTCATGACCGCGATGCCGCTCATCATCACCAACGTCTGGCAGGGAACGCGCACCGTCAGCGCCGACTTCATCGAGCTCGCGCACACGCTGCGCATGCCTCGCGCCCGGGTGATGACCAAGATCTACCTGCCGACGATCCTGCCCTACTTCTTCTCGGGCGCGCGGCTCGCGTTCGGCTTCGGCTGGCGCGTCTCGCTGGTCGCCGAGACGCTCGGCTCGTCGAGTGGTGTAGGCTACCGGCTCCGACAAGCCGCAGACCTCATACAGACCGACCAGGTGTTCGCATGGACGATCACGCTCGTCGTGATGATGGCCGCCCTCGAGATGGGCGTGCTGCGGCCGGTCGAAAATCACCTCTTCCGATGGAAAAAAGAAGCCGAGCATTGAAAGCGAAACCGAAGCGCCTGATCGTCGGCATCACCGGCGCCACGGGCTCGATCTACGGCATACGCATCCTCGAGGCGCTGCGGGCAGGCGGCGGCTGGGAGACGCACCTCGTCGTCTCCGAAGCCGGCATGCTCAACGCCCACCAGGAATACAAGCTCGCCCGCAAGGACCTGACCAAGCTCGCCGACGTGGTCCACAACGTGCGCGACATCGGCGCCACGATCGCGAGCGGCTCGTTCATCACCGAGGGCATGGTGATCGCACCGTGCTCGATGAAGACGCTCTCGGGGGTCGCGCATGCGTTCTCCGACAATCTGGTGACGCGCGCGGCCGACGTGGTCCTGAAAGAGCGCCGCCGCCTCGTGCTCATCACGCGCGAAGCGCCGTTGAACCTCGCCCACCTGCGCAACATGGTGGCGGTGACCGAGATGGGCGGCATCGTCTTCCCGCCGGTCCCCGCCTTCTACAGCGGCGCGCGCACCATCGACGGCATCGTCAACCACACCGTCGGACGCGTGCTCGATCTCTTCGGGGTGGAGCACGAGTCGATCAAGAGGTGGCAGGGGATGAAGGAAGGCCTGAAGCTGAGCGACGAGTGAAAGAGACACCGAAATGAAAGAAAACTTCCGCGAGTTCCTGGAGCGGCTGCGCGCCGCAGGCGAGCTCATAGACATCAAACAGCCCGTCGACATCCGCCACATCGCGACCCTCGTCGACCAGTCGGACAAGGCGCTGGTGTTCCACGACGTCATCGGCTACGACATGCCGGTGGTGTCGGGGATCATCCGCTCGCGCCAGCGCTCGATCATGAGCATGGGATGCACCACCTATCCCGAGATCGAGCACAAGCTGCGCCAGGGCATCGACAACCCGATCGCGCCCAAATACGTCGAGACCGCAAAGCACAAGCAGGTGATCCGCACCGGCGAGGACGTGGATCTGTTCAAGCTGCCGATCCCGATGTCCTCGATCTACGACGGCGGGCCGATGATCACCGCCGGCGTGGTGATCGCGCGCGATCCCGAGTACGGCGTGAATACCGGCATCTACCGCTTCATGGTGAAGGAGAAGAACCTCACCGGCATCGACATCGTCACGCCCAACAACATGCGTATGTACGCCCAGCGTGCGTACGAGCAGGGCCGCCCCTGCCCGATCTCGATCTCGATCGGCACGCACCCGATCGAGATCATGGGCGCCGGCTACCGCGCGCCGATCGGCGTCGACGAGATGGCGATCTCGGGCGGCCTGCGCGGCTCGCCGGTCGAGCTTGCTCAATGCGAGACGATCGACCTGCCCTGCATCGCCGACGCCGAGATCGTCCTCGAAGGCGAGATCCTGCCGACCGGCTGGACCCAGCCCGAAGGCCGCTTCGGCGAGTTCACGCGATTGATGGGCGGGCTGCACTGGAACCCGGTGGTGCGCATCAAGGCGGTCACGATGCGAGAAGACGCGATGTACTACGCGCTGCACATGCCGTGGGAGAACACCTGGCTCGCCGCGCCTACGCGCTACACCGCGATCCGCCAGGCGCTGAAGACCGCGGGCGTGCAGGTGAAGGACATCAACGTCACGCTCGGCGGCTGCGCCTTCTGGCACGCGGTCATCTCGATCCGCAAGCAGGCGGGCGAAGGCAAGAACGCGCTCATCGCCGCGCTGTCGGTGATGGACCTCAAGCACGTCGTGGTCGTCGACGAGGACATCGACGTGCACGACCCGACCGACGTCGAATGGGCGATCGCGACTCGCGTGCAGGGCGACCGCGACGTCATCGTGATTCCCGGAGCCCGCGCCAAGCCGCTCGATCCGAGCCTGCCGGTGATGCCGGTGGGTGTCGTCCCGACCGGCGCCAAAGTCGGCATCGATGCGACGATCGGCGAAGGCATCCCGCACGAGCGCTTCGAGCGCATCGCCTACGCCTACGCCGACCGCGCGAAGATCGCCGACTACGTCGCGGGCAAGGCCGATGCGGCGAGCGGGAAAGTCGCGATCGAGGACGCGAAGGTAGGGACGCTGGCGAACGAGATCCTCGCGGTGATCGAGAAGACGCCTCTGTACTACTCCGAGATCGGCGAGCGCTTCGCCCAATACCCCTTCCCCGTCGTCACGCGCGCGCTGGGCAAGCTGCACGCGGACGAGAAGCTGTGGCAGGACCCGCGCGGCCGGCTGTGCGTGCGCGGCTCGGCGTTCGCGGCCAAACCGCCGGTGAAGGCCGGCTGACATGGCCGAGAGCAGCCTCGCGACACGCGACGGGATCGACGTCGCGGACGTCAGCAAGTGGTTTGCGTCCGCGGACGGGCAGCCGCTGCACGTGCTCGACGGCGTCACGCTGCAAGTCCCCGAGCAGGGCATCGTCGCGATCCTCGGCGCGTCGGGATCGGGCAAGAGCACGCTGCTCAACATCATCTCGGGCCTCGTCAGGCCGGACAAAGGCCGCGTGCGCATCAACGGCGTGGCTTCGAGCGATTTCAGCGACTGGCGCAGCGTGAGCTACATGTTCCAGGAAGACCGGCTGCTGCCGTGGCGCACCGCGTGCCGCAACGTCGAGTTCGCGCTGGAAGCCGGCTCGATGCCGAAAGCGGAACGCAGGCGGCGCGCGATGGAAGCGCTGGAGCTCGTCGGCTTGTCCGGCTTCGCCGACGCTTTCCCCTACCAGCTCTCGGGCGGCATGCGCAGCCGCGTCGCACTCGCCCGCAGCCTCGTGCTGGAGCCGTGCATCCTGCTCATGGACGAGCCGTTCTCGCGCCTCGATGCGCAGACGAGGTCGCTCATGCACGAGGAGCTGCTGCGCATCCACGCGATGAAGAAGATGACGATCGTCTTCGTCACGCACGACGTCGAGGAATCGGTGGTGCTCGCCGACAGCGTCGTGGTGATGGCGCCGCGGCCGGGCCGCGTGCGCGAGCACGTGCCCATCGCCATCCCGCGCCCGCGCGACCCGACCGCGCCGGCGGTCACCCAGTACATCCAGCGCCTTCGCGCGCTCATTTAACGTTCGGGGTCTGACCCCGGCTTTCCGGGGTCAGACCCCGGTTCGATTCAAGGAGAAGCAATTGAACCGATTTACTTCGGCAGTCCTCGGCGCAGCGCTCGCCCTCACCCTCTCCCCCGCCTTCGCCCAGAAGATCAAAGTCGGCTACTGGACGAGCGGCTTTTCCCTGGGCTTCGGCTCGGTGATGGAGCAGATGAAGCTCGCCGAGAAAGAGGGCCTGGAAGTCGAATGGGTGAAGTTCGCCGAGGTGAACGGTCCGACGCGCGCGATCGTCTCGCAGGGCATCGACGTCGCGTTCGCCGCGCCTTCCACCGCGTCGATGCAGATCGCCGGCGACGGCGTGCCGGTGAAGATCGTGCTCGCGACGCAGATCCTCGAAGGCCAGTTCGTCGTGCTGCCCGGGTCCGGCATCAAGAGCCTTTCCGAGGTCAAAGGCCGCAAGATCGGCATGTCGCCCCCCGGCAGCGCGACGCACGCCATCGCCAGCGCGATCCTCGAGCACAACTACGGTCTGAAGCCGGGCGATTATTCGGTCGTTCCGGGCAACGAAGCGCGCCTCGCGCAGTTCCTCGCGCAGAAGGAGATCGACATCGCCGCCATCCGCTCGGTGACGATCGCGCAGATGGACGAAGTGAAGCCGCGCCGCCTGACGAGCATCGTCGACGAATGGAAGAAGCTCACCAAGTCGAACGCCGCGCCCATCCTCGCGGTGACGATCGTTCACGACAACTATCTTTCGAAGAACCCGCAGGCCGTGGCGAAGTTCATCGCGGCGGTGCGTAAAGGGCTGGAGTTCGGCGCCAGGAACAAAGCACAGGTCGCTGAGATCCTCCAGAAAGCGGCGAACATGAAAGCCGACGACGCGAAGGCGTATGCGGCGCAGTGGGAAGGCGCTTACATGGCGTCCTTCGAGCCGCACGACATCGCCTCGCTCAAGCGGATGCAGGAGATCGCCAAAGCCGCGGGCGCGGTGAAGAAGGACGCGCCGGACAGCGCGTTCGTCGCGGGGCCTTACCAGCAATCGAAGTCAATCAAATAATCTTCAGATCCAAGCTGTAACACGGAGGGCACGGAGGAAAGGCGCACGGAGGACACGGAGGGAAGACGAATGTCATCGCGAGGAGCGAAGCGACGCGGCGATCTCGTGACGCACGGCTTTCCGTTCGCAACGAGATTGCTTCGTCGCCCTGCTCCTCGCAATGACCCATTGGGTTTTCCTCCGTGTCCTCCGTGTTCCTCCGTGCCCTCCGTGTTGATGCTTTTGAACTTAAAACATGCCTAAAACAGAAAAATTGCACCTCCACCTCGAAAGCTTCAAGAAGCGCCCCGCCCTCTTTCACCTGACCGAGGATCGCTGGCAAGCCGCGGCGAAGCGCCATCGCGACCTCGCGAAAAAGCTGCGCGTCACCATCGGCTGGGACGGCGACATCATCGACGGCGCGCTGAAAACCGCCGACGTCATGATCAACTCGAGCCCGCCGAAGCAGAACCTGCGCGAGCGCGCGCCGCGGCTGAAATGGATACAGACCACCGGCGCAGGCGTGGACGCGCTGACGCCGTTCGATTGGCTGCCGCGGGACGTCACGCTCACCAACAACAGCGGCGCGCACGGCGCCAAGGCCGAGGAGTCGTGCGCCATGGCGCTCCTCATGCTCCAGGCGCGCATTCCCGAGATCATGGCGAACCAGCGCGCGCACCGCTGGGACGCGATCTACACGGCGCCCATCGCGGGCAAGACCGCGGTCGTAGTCGGCTTCGGCGATCTGGGCCAGGGCGCCGGCCGCGCGGCGAAAAAGCTGGGCATGCAGGTGATCGCGATCACGCGCAGCGGCAAGGCGGGCCGTCCCGCCGACGCGGTTTACCCGGTGAGCCGCATCGAGCGCGTGCTGCCGAAAGCCGATTTCGTGATCGTCACCACGCCGCTCACCGAAGGCACGCGCGGCCTGCTCGACCGCAAGCGCCTGGGCCTCCTGAAGCGCGACGCCGGACTCGTGAACATAGGCCGCTCGCCCATCATCGATTACGATGCGGTTGCCGCCATGCTCGCGAAGGACACGCTCGGCGGCGCCGTGCTCGACGTGTTCGACGAGGAACCCCTGCCCGCCGATTCGAAGCTGTGGGACGTGCCGAAGCTCGTCATCACCCCGCACATCACGTGCGACGACCCGCGCTACATCGATCAGCTCTTCGATACGTGGTTCGCGAACTTCGAGCGGTTTCTGGCGGGCAAGAAGCTGAAGAACGAGGTGGATCGGAAGCTCGGATACTGAAAGAAGTGACGGATGAACCGGTGACGGGTGGTGCGGTGACGGATAAGACGGTGACGGGCGTCGCGGCGGCGATTGCCGCAGCGCAGGTGCCGCGGCTCGGCGCGCTCACGCTCGACCATATCGCGCATTTCGTGCCCGACAGGCATTCAGCGGGCGAAGCGCTGGAGCGGCTCGGTTTCACGCTCACGCCGTTCTCCGAGCAGTCTCACCGGCTCGACGCCGACGGCCCGCTCGTTCCGGCCGGAACGGGGAACCGCTGCGTGATGCTCGAGCGCGGCTATCTCGAGTTCCTCACCGCTTTCGGCGAATCGATCGTCGCCGACCAGCTCCGCGCGGCGATGCGCCGCTACGTCGGGGTGCACCTGATCGCGTTCGGCACCTCGGCGGCCGAAGCCGACTACGCGCGGCTCGAACGTGAAGGTTTCTCGCCGCTCTACCCCGTGGCGCTGCAGCGCCCGATCGGCACCGAGCACGGTGAAGAAACCGCGCGCTTCACCGTCGTACGCGTTCCGCCGCAATCGATGCCGGAAGGCCGCATCCAGTACTGCCGGCAGGAGACGTCCGAATTCGTCTGGCAGGCGCGCTGGCTGGCGCACGCGAACGGCGCCGTCGAGCTCGCTTCGGTCGTGCTGTGTGTCGCGGATCCGGACGAAGCCGCGGCGAGGTACGGCCGTTACACCGGCCTCACGCCGGCCGGCGACGGACCGTGGCGCATGCTCGCGACGAGCCGCGGCACGCTCGCGTTCGGCACCGCGGAAACGCTGGAGCGCGAGCTCGGCTTGCGCGCGCCCGCGCTGCCGTGGATGGCGGCGTACACGCTGCACGTGCGCGATCTCGCGCAAACGCGCGACTACCTGCGCGAAGCCGGCGCCGCTGCCCGCGATCTCGATGCGGACCGCTGTCTCGTCGAGCTGCCCGCGGCGCTGGGCGGCGCGGTCATTTTCGCGGCGCGGCGGGCGGGAACATTGCAGTGAGCTTCGTATGCAAACGCTGAGAGAGCTCGACCACACGCGACAGGTGCCCGGAGAACCGAGGCGGCGCTGGTTCTCGTCGCCGGACCTCGATCTCATCGTCTGGCTCGACGACGCGGAAAATCTGGTCGGCTTCCAGCTCTGCTACGACAAGATGCACGGCGAGCGCGCGCTGACGTGGCGTACGGATCGCGGTTACGATCACTCCGCCGTCGACGACGGCGAGGCGCACTCCACCGCGTACAAGCAGGCGCCCATCCTGGTCGCCGACGGGCAGTTGAACCGCGTGCGCGTCTCCGAAATCTTCAACGAAGCGAGCGAGGGCGTGCCGGAACCGATCCGGTCGGCCGTCGCGGACCTCATCGACAAGGCGCCGGAATAGCCATGGACTGGAAAGAGAACATCATCCGAGACGAGAACGGCATGCGCGAGCTGCTGAAGGACACGCGAACCATCGCCGTGCTCGGCATCAAGACCGAAGCGCAGGCGGGACAGCCGGCGTTCTACGTCGCCAAGTACCTGCAGGACGCCGGGCTCGAAGTGATCCCCGTGCCGGTGTACTACCCCGACGTGCAGCAGATCCTCGGCCGCACCGTTTACCGCAAGGTCGCGGATATCCCGGGCGAGGTCGACATGGTCAACGTCTTCAGGCGCTCGCAGGACGTCCTGCCCCACGTCGACGACATCCTCGCGAAGAAACCGAAGTCGGTGTGGATGCAGCTCGGCATCCAGAACGACGAAGCCGCGCGCCGCTTCGCCGAAGCGGGGATCAAGGTCGTGCAGAACCGGTGCCTGATGGTCGATCACCGCAATCTGATGCGCTGAGACTCAAACCAGGATCAAACCAGCGTCAGACCCCAAAACGCCGGGGGCTGACCCTTTCTTTCATGCACGTTGGCTGTCGGTGAACCACCTCAAGGATGGAGGGCCTACGGGAGGAAACCTCCGGTTTCCTCCCGTTCGTTCACCGGCCGGCCCGGCGAGCGGAGCGAGCACGGGCCGGCTATTTTTTTTCTGCGCGAAGCGCAAAAAAAAATAGCCGGGGGCGACCCGGCTACGAACTATTGGTGCGGCTTTATATAGGCTATTGGTACCGCACCATTCGAACGCGGTGATGCTTAGCTGCTTATATCTCCCTGTTCCCCACGCCCAATCGTGATCGTCAGAAAGTACGCTGTATCTTCAATCCGAACTGGTCCTGGCGGCTCTTCGGCTGGAACACCACGAAGCCGTTGCCCGCGCCGTCCTGCACCGCGACGAACTTCGACTGCTTGAAGCGATAGCTGTCGTAGTACGCGAAGATGTCCCAATCGGTATTCACGCGATAACCGAGCGTGCCGTAGAAGCTGAAATCCCGGCCCGGCCGCAGGTGCGGGTTGCTGGTGAACCCGATGTCCATGAGCTTGGCGTTCTCGCGCGTGTGCACCGGGTACTTCACGCCCGCGCTGCCGATGACACCGGTGCGCAGAGGCTCGTAAGCGACGCCCGCGCGCGCGTAGAGGATGTCATATTGCTCCTCCTGCGCCGCGGTGAGCTCGCGCCGCCAGTGGTCCCAGCCGAACGCGGCCATGAATCCGAAACCGTTGGTCAGGCGATAGTGCGTCTGGAATTCGTTCTGAACGCCGCGGTAATGCGTCTCGCCGCTGATCGGAGCGTTGGTACCGAGGATGGCGCCGGTGTAGTCGACGTTGCCGACGTACGCTTTGACGTTGTAAGCGACGGAAGGCCCGGGCGCCCTGCTCTGGCTCCACGTGAGGTCCAGCGCCCAGCGCAGACCGTCTTCCTTGACGGACGGAGTCGTCGATTCCTTCCAGCGAAAGCTCTCGAAACCCGCGCCGATCGAGATATCGGCGCTCGCGCTGCCTGCAACCATCAATGCGCACGTGCCTGCTGCCATCGCCAAACCGCGCTTCATCCGCCTCCCCTCGCCGCCTCGTCGCGACAATCTGAGCCGAGGGTAAAGAAAACGCTTTAAGTTGTCGATATAAGCTCTTCACGCGAGGCATAATACTTTCAATGCTGTTGTATTTCAGCAACAACAGCAGCGATCGATAGACAGGAGATCGCATGAAGGTAACCAAGCAGACGAGCTGGTTCGGCAGCTTTTCGAAGTGGATCTCGCGCTGGACCGGCAGTCCGCTCGCGTTCGGGCTCGCGCTCGGCACCATCGTGGTGTGGGCTATCAGCGGCCCGCTCTTCGGCTTCAGCGACACGTGGCAGCTCGTCATCAACACCGGCACCACGATCGTCACCTTCCTCATGGTGTTCCTCATCCAGAACACCCAGAACCGCGACGGCACCGCAGTGCAGGTCAAGCTCGACGAGCTCATCCGCACGACGAGCGGCGCGCACAACGCGCTGCTCGACCTCGAAGAGCTCGACGAGAACGAGCTGCGCGAGATCACCAAGGAATACGAGGGGATCGCCGAGCGCGCGCGCGAGCTGCTGCGCAAGGGCAAGAGCGACACCGGAAGACCGAGCGTGAAAGGACGCACACCGCGCAAGTGATGCTCACGGCATACTTCTTGCACAACCACTCTCTGCAGTCAGGAATCGCCGATCAACCTACCTAGAGAGGATCGCAATGGCGAAATACGGCAAGAAAGCCCAGAGCAAGGTGAAGCGAGCGATGCACAAACGCAAGCGCGGTACGCTGAAGAGCGGTTCGGGCAAGAAGGTGAAGAGCAAGGAACAGGCGATCGCCATCGGCCTGTCCGAAGCGCGCAAGGCAGGCGGGAAAGCGCCGAAGAAGGCGTCCCGCAAGAAGTCGACTTCGAAGAAGAAGTCGTCGAGCCGCAAGAAGTCCAGCAGCAGCCGCAAGTCGAGCGCACGCAAGTCGAGCAGCCGCAAGAAGCCGGCCAGTCGCAAGAAGTCCAGCGGCCGCTCCCATAAGCGCAAATCGACGAAGAAGCGCTCGAAGAGCTAGCGCCGCTCCCGAAGTTGAAGGAAGGGAAGTTCAAGGAGGGAAACCCTGGTTTCCCTCTTTGCGTTTACCGGCGTTAACGCTCGCGAAGCCGAGCGTTAAGCAGCTGCCTGCGCAGCGGCCCGCTGCGCCGCCTCGGCGAGCCTGTGCTCCTTGAGGAACCAGCGGCGCACGATCCAGATCACGCCGACGAAGAACAGGCCCACCCCGGCGACCAGCCAGTAGTTGATGCGCGACGGGTCTTCGAGCGCGGTCTTGATCTGCTCCCCGAACACCGTCGTCGTCAGCGTCCCCGGCAGCATGCCGAGGATGGTGCCGAGCGCGTAGTGCCACAGCTTGATGCCGACCGCGCCCGCGACCATGCCTTCGACCGCGAACGGCGCCACCGGCACGATGCGCACCGCGAAGATCGCGATCAATCCCCGGCGCCTGAGCACCTCGGTCATCTCGTTGAGCTTGTCGCCCGCGAGCTTGCGCACGGTGTCGCGCGGCAGCAGGAGGCCCGCGAAGTACGTCGACAGCGCGGCGCCGAGGATGCCGAGCAGGCTGTAAGCGAGCCCGAGCGCCGGGCCGAACGCGATCACCGCGAACAGGGTGATGAGCGGCCGCGGGAACATGACGAAGCACGCCGGCGTATAAGCCGCCATCACCGCAAGGGGCGCCCACCACACCGCCCCCACGTCCTCGGCCCACGCGATCGCGCGCTCGGGCGTGAAGACTTCGGACAGCGGCGTGTAGCGCCACACCGCGGTGAGCACCGCGATGCCGACCGCGATCAGCGCGAGCTTGCCCCACGCCGGGCCGGTCGCGTGCTCGGCGATCGTGGTGTCCGGCGCGAACGTTTCGATCACGTCGTCGAGCGCGAGCGCCGGCTCGGCGTCCTCGAGCGGCGCCGCGACCGGTGCGGCCGCGCCGCGCGTCAACGGGCGCAGCCGCGCGACGTCCCCGAACACGCGATCGCACAACGCACGTAATGCTTCGGCGCGCCGCGGGTCGTCGCCCGCTTCGAAGGTGACATCGCACTCGCTGTCGTAGCGCAGTGAACGGTTGCTCAGACCCGCCGAGCCGACGTGCAGCCACGAATCGTCGACGACCATCACGGTCGTATGCGCATCGCCGAGCGTCGGTTCGCGCGTGTACGCGCGGAAACGGCCGCGCGTGTCAGCGGACTCGACTTGCCCGAGCGCCCGGGCGCGCCGCGTCTCGAGCGCCGCGCGGTCGAGCCAGCCGTGCGATGCGTCGCGCGTGACGAGCACGATCTCGGGCGGATCGTCCTCCGCGAGACGGGACGCGAGCGCGGCCGCGACGCGCTCGGACGTGAAGTGCGCGGTGTCGATGCGGATCGACCGTTCCGCCTTCGCGATCGCGTCCAGGAACAGCCTCTCGATCTCGTGCACCGCCGGCCGCGCGTCGATCGCCGGCAGCGTGCGCGAGATCCCGACCTCGACGTCGGTCACGTCGGGCTTCAGCCACTGCGGCCACGGATCGACCGCGCCTCGCGAGGTGCGTATGGCCTGGCGGGTCGCGGCGCTCCAGCGCTCGCGCGCGATCTCGCCGAGCGCATGCGCGGCGCCCGCGTCGACGACCGCCACTGCGTCCCGAGAATCCACGGCGCGACGCGACGTGAAGTCGATGCCTCCGCAGAACGCGATCGCGTCGTCGATCACGATGAGCTTCTGGTGGTGCGAGCAGCCTGCGGCATTGGTGCTGTCGTAGTGCAGGTGCACGCGCGCGTGGTGATGGCCGCTCGGACCGTAGAGCGGCCGCATGCCGTCGCCGCTGCTGCCGTACAGCGCGCCGTAATCCCACGCGAGCACGTACACCTCGAGCTTCGGCCGCTTGCGCACCAGCCGGTCGAGGAACTCGCCGAGCTTGAGCAGGCCGCGGCCGCGCGTCTTGCGGCCGAGCGCGGTGCGATCGTCGAAATCCCAACCGACGATGACGATGGAGCGCGTCGCGCGCTCGGCCGCGTGCCTGAACGCGCGGTAGTACTCGTCGGCGCCGAACAGGAAAGCCGCGCGCGCCGCGCGCGCCGCCGCGCTGCAGTTCGAACCCGGTTGCAGCAGGCTCGCCATGCGCCGGCTAGCGCCGCGCGAGGAGCGGGTCCGCGCCTCCTCGCACCACGCGTATGCGGTTCTCCACCTCGCGCACGCCGCGCGCTTGCGCCGTGATGTCCTCGATGGCGTGCTTCATGCGGCGCTCGGGGACGATGCCTTCGAGCGTGACGACGCCGCCGGCGACTTCCACCGTCACCTCGCTCGAGTCGAGGTGCGTCGCGCCGATCAGCGCCTCGCAGACGTCCTCGCGGATGCGCTCGTCGCTGCGGCGGTAGTTCTTCGGGCCGCGCAGTCCTGTATGCAGCCGGGGCTGCCCGCCGATGAGCTGCTCGCCGTCGTGCAGTACGGCGGCGGGCGCCTGCGCGTCGTAGCGATAGCGATGCGGCGCGAACGGATCGTCGTCGCCCCACCGGCGCGTGCCTTCCCAGGAGGCATCGCGGGCACCAGCGACGCCGGCCGCCTGCGCCTGCGAGCTGTAATCGCGCGGCGCCTGCATCGGCTCGGGCGTCGCACGTCGATTCGATTTCGCCATGATTCGACCTTTCTATTCGATTTACCCGCCGCTGCAAATTGCGCGCCTCGCCGCAGCGCGGCACCGCGTTTGCTGCGATTCATGGTTCCAGTTGCAGGTTTCCGAGGAACTTCCGTGGCTCAGAGCAATCGACCCCAATCGCCCGCGAATCCTCTGTGGTGGCAGCGCGGCATCGTCTACCAGATCTATCCCCTCTCGTTCCAGGACAGCAACGGCGACGGCAAAGGCGACCTCGACGGGATCCGCCAGCGGCTCGATTACCTCCACTGGCTCGGCGTCGACGCGGTCTGGATATCGCCGATCTATCCGTCGCCGATGAAGGACTTCGGCTACGACATCTCCGATTACTGCGACATCGCGCAGACCTTCGGCTCGCTCGAGGATTTCGACCGGCTGCTGGCGGAAGTGCACGCGCGCGGCATGAAGCTCATCCTCGATTTCGTCCCCAACCATACGTCGGACCGGCATCCATGGTTCATCGAGAGCCGAAGCTCGCGCGACAACCCGAAGCGCGACTGGTACATCTGGCGCGATCCGGCGCCGGGCGGCGGCGCGCCGACCAACTGGCTGGCGCAGTTCGGCGGCAGTGCCTGGCAGCTCGATGCCGCCACCGGCCAGTACTACTACCACGCGTTCCTCAAGGAGCAGCCCGACCTCAACTGGCGCAACCGCGAGGTGCGCAACGCGATGTACCGCGTGCTGCGCTTCTGGCTCGACCGCGGCGTCGACGGCTTTCGCATGGACGTCCTGTGGCATCTCATCAAGGACGACCAGTTCCGCGACAACCCGCCCAACCCCGGCTTCGAGCCCGGCGATTCGGAGCACCGCAAGCTGCTCGAGCTCTACACGACCGACCGGCCCGAGGTGCACGAGGTGATCTCCGAGATGCGCGAGCTCTTCGAGACCTTTGATGAGCGCCTCATCATCGGCGAGATCTACCTGCCGGTGGAGCGCCTCGTCGAGTACTACGGCCTCGAGCGCCCCGGAGTCCACCTGCCGTTCAACTTCCAGCTCATCCACGCGCCGTGGAACGCGTGCGAGATCGACCGCATGATCCGCGAGTACGAGGAGCGCGTACCTGAAGAGGAATGGCCGAACTGGGTGCTCGGCAACCACGACCAGCACCGCATCGCGACGCGCGTGGGCGACGCTCAGTCGCGCATCGCCGCGATGATGCTGCTCACGCTGCGCGGCACGCCGACGCTCTATTACGGCGACGAGATCGGGATGTGCGACCACATCATCCCGCCCGAGCGCGTGCAGGACCCGTACGAGAAGAACCAGCCGGGGCTCGGCCTCGGCCGCGACCCGCAGCGCACGCCGATGCAGTGGGACGGCTCGCTGCACGCCGGCTTTTCCACGAGCGAGCCCTGGCTGCCGATCCCCCCGGACTTCCACCGCCACAACGTCAAGGTGCTCGCGGAAGACCCGCGCTCGGTGCTCGCGTTGTACAAGGCCCTGATCGGGCTGCGGCGCAGTCACCGCGCGCTGTCGGTCGGCGGTTACGCGCAGATCACGTGCGAAGGCAGCGTAATGGCGTTCGAGCGCTACGACGGCGCCGAGCGGCTCGTCGTCGCGCTCAACTTCGGCCACGAAGCGGAGGCGGTGGCGCTGCCCGACCGCCCGGGGAAGGTGTTGATGTCGACGCACATGGACCGCGTCGGGGAGGCGCTGACCGGGAGTTGTGCGCTGCGCCCGGACGAAGGCGTGATCGCGCTCGTCGCCTGAGACGTGCCGCGCGTCGCCGGCGCTTCTGCGCCGCCCCCGCATTCGCTAGACTTGCTGGGAAAGCCAGTACGCCCGGGGGAATCATGGACACCGCACAGCGGCGGTTGTTGTACGTCGACGGCGACGCGGAGGCGCGCCTGCTCATGCAGGAGCTGCTGGCGCCGCACCAGATCGACATCGTCGCGACCGACGAGGAAGCGCGCGTGCTCGCGCGCCGCGTGAGCTACGACGTCTACCTGCTCGCGAGCGGCCCCGACGCGAGCGGCCTCGCCTTGTGCGCATGGCTCCACCGGATCGATCCGCGCACGCCGATCATCTACGTGTCGTCCACCGGCACCGCTGCGCACGAGAGCCGCGCGGTGGCCGCCGGCGCATTGCGCTTCCTCGTCAAGCCGCTCGACCCCGACCTGCTCAGGTCCACCCTTCGATTGCTGCTCAAGCTCGCGGAGATCGAGACGCGGCGTGCGCGCATCGCCGAAGAGCTCGCGATCGAGGAAGAGCTCACCGCGCGCGCGGCACGGGCGCGCGAGACCGTGCGCGCCGCCCGCGCCAAGGCGCAGCGGTCGCTCGAGTGCACGCTGCGGATGAAGGCGTACCGCGCTTTCCTGGATGCCGGCGGCAATCGCGCGAACTTCGAGCGGACGTGGCCGACCGTCGCGTCGGACGCGGACACCGCGACTAAGTGACGAGCCGAGGCGCGGCCTCCAGGACGAGCACGAGCGCTGCGCCCTGCGCGCTCGTATAGAGCCAGAAGATGCAGGTGTTGTCGAACGTGACCCGGCGCACGGGGTCGAGCTTGCCGCTGTAGCGCCGCGCAAGCGTGTAAGCGGCCATCGCGATCGCGACGAGCACGTGCAGCGCCTGCAGCGCGAGTCCCGCGTAGACGAGCGCGCCGTAGCCGTGCGCCGCCGGATCGATGTCCGCGTATGCGCTCCAGTGCAGCGCCGTCGCCGCCGCGGCGCACACCGCGCCGGCGAGCAGCGCTTCGGTGAAAAGGCGCCGGTGCAGGAGACGCCCCGCCCACACGAGCGCCGCGCCGCTCGCGCTCCACAACGCCGCCACCGTCACCGACGTATGCCCCGCCGGTAACGCGTACGGTGCGGGCGGCCACGGGCCCTGCGACTGGGTCCACAGGTAGAACCACGAGAAGACGAGCGAGGCGAAGATCGTCGCATCGACGAGCAGCAGCACGCCCATCCCCCATGCCGAGTGCGAATGCCGTCCGCTCACGTAGATCGGCAGGGGCAGTCCGTCGCCGATATCGACCGGGCCGCGGATCGCGCCCGGGTCGGTCTCCCACAGCCACCGGAGTATCGCGGCCAGCGCGACGACGCCGCCGATCGCGGCGGCCACGTGCAGCTTCGCGGTCAGCAGCAGAAAGAACGCCGCGGTGCCCAGACCGGCGACGAACGGCAGCCAACTGTCGCCGGTGAGCACGAGCACATACTGCGGCCGCGCATCGCGCGGGCTCGTCACCAGAGTCTCGCGCCTGCCCGTCGCGGTTCCGGGCAGGTAATGCTGTCCCGCGTCGACCTCCGCCGCGAGCGTCGGTCTCGCCCACAGCGGATCCCGATCGTCGATGCGCGGGATGCTGCGGAAGCCGTAGTCGTCGGCCGGCAGCCATTCGAGCGTGGAGGCGCCCCACACGTTCGCGTCGACTTTCTTGGCGAGGCGCAGGTGCATGAGCACGTCCAGCAGAAAGACGGCGAAGCCCGCGGCGAGCACGAACGCGCCGAGGGTGGAAAGCAGATTCAGCCCGTCCCAGCCGAGCCCCGCCTGGTACGTGTAGACCCGCCGCGGCATGCCGAGCATGCCGGTGATGTGCATCGGGAAGAACGTGGCGTGGAATCCCGCGAACATGAGCGCGCACGACCACTTGCCCATGCGCTCCGACAACGGCTTGCCCGAGACGAACGGCGCCCAGTAATAGATCGCCGCGATCAGCGGGAACACCATGCCGCCGATCAGCACGTAATGGAAATGCGCGACGACGAAGTAGGTGTCGTGCGCCTGCCAGTCGAAAGGCACGACCGCGAGCATCACGCCGGTGAGACCGCCGAGCACAAAGGTCGCGAAGAACGCGAGCAGGAACCACGTCGGCGCGGCGAACCGCACCTCGCCGCGCCACAGCGTGGTCACCCACGAGAACAGCTGGATCGCGGTCGGGATGCTCACCGCCATGCTCGCGGCGGAGAAGAACGCCGCGTATTTGTGCGTGAGGCCGATCGCGTACATGTGGTGCGCCCACAGCGTGAAGCTCAGCACGCCGACTATGATCGTCGCGGCGACGATCCAGCGATAACCCGCGAGTCGCGTGCGCGCGAGCGTGGGCACGATCATCGAGATCATCCCCGCGGCGGGCAGGAAGATGATGTACACCTCCGGATGACCGAAGAGCCAGAAGAGGTGCTGCCACAGCACCGGGTCGCCGCCGCGCTCGACGATGAAGAACGGCCAGCCCAATGCGCGCTCCAGCTCGAGCAGCAGCGTGCCGAGGATGATCGGCGGGAAGCCGAACACGATCATCGCGCCGACGACCAGCATCGCCCACGCGAAGAGCGGCATCTTCATGAGCGACATCCCGGGCGCGCGCGTGCGCAGTATCCCGACGACGAGCTCCACCGCGCCCGCGATCGCCGAGATCTCGATGAAACCGATGCCGAGCAGCCACCAGTCCGCGCCGCTGCCCGGCGAATAGGTGCCGCCGGTGAGCGGCGGATACATGAACCAGCCGCCGTCCGGTGCGACGCCAAAAAAGATCGTGCCGAAGAACACGAGCCCGCCGATCGCGTACGCCCAGTAGGCGTACGCCGACAGCCGCGGGAACGGCAGGTCGCGCGCACCGAGCATGTTGGGCAGGAGCAGCACCGCGACCGCTTCGACGACCGGCACCGCGAAGAGAAACATCATCACCGTGCCGTGCATGGTGAAGATGCGGTTGTACTCGGCGTTGGACAGCAAGTCGTTGCCGGGCACCGCGAGCTGAGCGCGCATGAGCAGCGCGAGCACGCCCGCGAGGACCAGGAAGAGCAGCGCGGTCCCGACGTAGAAGAGCCCGATGACGGTGTTGTTGACCGCGCCGAAGATGCGCCACCCGCGCGGCGTCAGCCATGCGCGCTCCAGCGCTTCGAGCTCGCCGTCGGGGCGCGGCAGCGGGTTGGGCAGCGGCCGCCCGCTCACTTGAGGCTCTCGACGTACTCGGTGAGCGCGTGCAGCGCCTGCGGCGTAGTGCGGGTCGGCGGCATGAGGTTGCCGGGCTTGATGCCCTGGCTGTCCGCGATCCAGCCGGCGAGCGCGCCGCGGCTCATCGGCAGCGTGCCGGCGGCCAGCGTCGCGCGGCTCGCGACATGCGTGAGGTCGGGGCCGTCGCGGCCCGCCGCCTGCGTGCCGCGCACGGTGTGGCATTGCGCGCAGCCGGACATCGCGAACTGCCGCGCGCCCTCCTCGTCGGCGATGGCCGGTCTGCTCTCTTTTTCCAGCCAGCGCTCGAAGTCGGCGTTGTCGTGCACGATCACGCTCAGCGCCATCAGCGCGTGCTGCGCGCCGCAGTACTCGGCGCACTGCCCGCGATACACGCCCGGCCGCGACGCTTCGACGACGAGATGATTGACCCGGCCCGGGATCATGTCGACCTTGCCGGCGAGGCTCGGCACCCAGAAGCTGTGGATGACATCGCTCGTCTCGAGCAGGAGCTTCACGCGCCGGTTCGCGGGCAGGTGCAGCTCGTTGGCCGATACGACGTCTCCGGTAGGCTGTACGTAGCGCACTTCCCACCACCAGCGCTTGGCGACGATGCGCACCGTGACGCTGCAATCGACGTCCATCGACAGCGCCTCGCCCACGCGCAGCGCGTATACGAGCAGGACGCCGAGCACGAGCGTCGGCAGCGCGAGGCCGCCGCCGACGATCCACGCGCGCGACGACACGCGCGATGCGCGGCCGAGCACGGCGATCGCGACGATCGCCACGGCCACCGCGAACGTCGCGGCGGTGCCGATGTAGAGCACCCGCGAGAGCTCGTCGATCGCCAGCGCATGCGTGCCCGCAGGCTCGAACGCGGATTGACCCGTCGCATTCACTTCAGGGTCGCGAGATACGCCGCCAGATCGCGCGCGTCCTGTTCGCTCACGCCGAGGTCGGGCATTGCGGTTCCGGGCTTCACGCTCGGCGGAGACCTGAGCCAGCGCACCATGTTCTCCGGGGTATTCGCGAGCGCGCCGCCGATATAGCTGCGCCTGGCGATGCCGGCGAGCGGCGGCCCGACGTGCTTCGTCGCGCCGGTGACGAGCGGTATGACGTGACACGTCGTGCACGCGTACTGATCGAGCGCTCGCCGTCCCGCGTCGGCGTTGCCGGGGCGCCGCTCGACCGCAGGCGCGACCGCGTTCCCGGTCTGCGCGATCTTCGCGGCCGCTTCGCCGTACTGCGCAGCGGAGAGATAGGGCAGCCGGTGCTTCACGAACGCAACGACCTCCCAGATCTCGTCGTCGCTCATGCGGTGCTTCCACGCCGGCATCCCGGTCGCCTTGATGCCGTTCTTCACCACCCACTGCACTTCGGCCGCGGGCCACTCGCGGCCGACCGTCACGAGATACGCCGGCACCGGCATCATGCCGAGCGCGGCAGGCCCCGGCGACACGCCCGGACCGCCGTGGCACTGCTCGCAGTTGCGCACGTAAGCGGCGAAGCCGCGCGCGATCGTCGGCTCGGACGCGAGATCGGGGACGGCGGTGTCTTTCGCCCGCGCCGCCACCGACCGGCGCATCGTCGCCTCGATCAGCCAGTACACCGGCTTGGTGTGCGGGTCGACCGCGGAGATGTCGTATACGCCGGAGAGCACGAAAGCGGCGCCGCCGATCGCGCCGAGGGCGCCGAGCACGACGGCGGTCGTGATGACCGTTCGCAGGCGCGTCATCGCAGCGTGTAGAGATAGGCGGCGATGTCGCGCGCTTCGGCTTCGGAGATGCCGAGATCGGGCATTGCCGTGCCCGGCGCGTAGCGCTGCGGCCGCGACACCCACGCCGCCATGTTCTCCGGCGTGTTCGGGAGCACGCCGCCGAGGTAGGCGCGATGAGCGATGCGCTCGAGCGGCGGGCCGACCGTACCCTGAGCGCCCGGCAGTCCGGAGTGACAGCTCGCGCAGCCGTAACGCTCGATGTAAACGCGGCCGCGGGCTTCGTCGCCGCCGGCGACGACCTGCTTCGGCGCTTCGCTGCTGCACGCGCCGAGGGCGACGAGGAGTGCGAGGCTAGAGCGTATAGATCGCATAAGGCATGCGGATGAGCGGCATCGCGACGTTGCGCACCGGCACTCCGCCTTCGGTGACGCCTTCGACGCTGCCGTAATGGGCGTGACCGTGCAGCACGAGGTCGGCGCCCGCGCGATCGATCGCATCGGCGAGTTGATACGCCCCGAGATAGGGAAAGATCTCGGGACGCTCGCCTTCGACCGTGCCGCGCACCGGCGCGTAATGGATCAGGGCCACGCGGCGATCGGTTCGAAGGCTCGTGAGCTGCGCTTCGAGCGCGGACGCCGCGTCGTCGGTCGCCTGGATGAAAGCTTTCATCTCGGGCTCGCCGAACTTGTGGCCGTGGTCGCCCTTGAACCCGCCGCAGAAGCCTTTCACGCCGGAGATGCCGAGGGTGCGCCCGCGCACTTGCAGCGTCACCGATTCGCCTTCGAGCATGATCACGCCGGCGCTTTCGAGCGTTTCGCGTATCGCGTGCGCCTGACCGCGATGATGGTCGTGGTTGCCGAGCACCGCGACGACCGGCACCGGGGCGCCGCGCAGCTCCGCGGCGAGCGCCTGCGCTTCCTCGATACGGCCGACGTTGGTGAGGTCGCCCGCGATGAGCAGCGCGTCGGCGCGATCCTTCAGCGCGGCGTAGTGCGGGCGCAGTTGTCCCCTGGTCCCTACCGATGCGTGGATGTCACCGACCGCCGCAATGCGAATCCCGTCTCCCGCCTCACGCCTCACGCTGCTTCCTCCGATCTCCCAGCACGTCCTCTATATACACGCGATTGACGAGCACCAGCGCGCACGCCGCGAGCGGCGTCGCGAACACGATGCCGAGCACGCCGAGCATGGTCCCGAGCACGACCTGCGCGCTCATCGTCACCAGCGGCGGGATGTCCACGCTCCTCTGGAACACGAGCGGCGAGAGCACGTAGCCTTCGAGCGACTGCACGCCCCAGTACAGCAGCACTACCCACAGCACCTCCTGCGGCCCGAGGGTCGAGGCGATGAGCACCGCCGGCAGCGCCGCGAGTATCGGCCCGAGGTACGGAATGAACTCGAGCACGAACATGATGAGCCCGAGCGCGAGCGCCAGCGGGATGCCGAGGAGATAGAGCCCGATGGTGATCAGCGTCCCGACGAACGTCATCAGGAGCAGCGTCCCCATGAGCCAGCGGCGCAGCGCGCCCGACAGCTCGCGCAGGATCTCCTCGGCGCGCGGGCGGTAGCCGAGCGGCACGAGGCGCAGCACGCCGTTGAAGTACAGGCCGGGATCGGCGGCGACGTAGACGCCGATGATGACCGAGAGCACGAGGCCCGACACGCCGCCGAGCGTCGCGCCGATCACCTTGCCGATCGCGCCGACGTTGCCGCTGTCGAGCTGGTACTCGCCGAGGCTGGTCAGGAGGTCCCGGCCCCACGAATACTTTCCCAGGAGGCCGCGCACCTGCTGCCACATCGCCGCCATGTTGCGGCCGAGCTCGTCGAACTGGCCGGCGATCTCCGCCGACAGATACCAGCCGCCCCAGCCGAAGACGAGCACGAGCACGCCGCCGACGAGCAGGACCGACCAGCCGGGTGGAATGCGCGTGTATTGCGAGACGAGATCGCCGAGGCCGCGCAGCAGCGTCGCGAGCAGCACGCCGCCGAAGATGAGCAGCAGCACGTGCGAGGCCATGTACAGCGCCGCCACGAGCAGGAACGCGAACGTCGCGGCTGCGACGGCGACGACCACTTTTCTCGTGTAAGCGTTGGATGCGCCCTGCATGGCCGCGCCAGACGCAATCAGCATGCCACCGGCACCGAGGCCAGCCACCCAAGGAAGGGAGGTCTCGGAGGGAAACCTTGGTTTCCCTCCGAGGCGTTCACCGGAGCCGCCGCAGGCGGCGAGAATAGTCGCGCGAGCGGCTATTCGAGCTTGATATTTGCCGCTTTCAGCACCTTCGCATACTTGTCGATCTCCGCGCGCACCAGCCGCTGGAGCTCGATGTTCGACGCGTTGTGCGCGGGCTCCGCGCCGTTGCGCTCGAGCTGCTCCTTCATGTCGGGCGAGAGCACGATCTTGACGAGCTCGCTGTGCAGGCGATTGAGGATGGGCGCCGGCGTATGGCGGGGCGCGAAGAAGCCGAGCCACAGCGACACTTCGAAACCGGGATAACCGGATTCGGCGACGGTCGGCGTATCCGGCAGTGCCGGCGAGCGCTTGAGGGTACCGACCGCGAGCGGCCGCAGCTTGCCCGATTTCGCGTGCGGCAGCACCGCCGGCATGCTGCCGAAGAGCGCCTGCACCTGGCCGCCGAGCGTCGCGGTGCCTGCCGGACCGTTGCCGTTGTAAGGCACGTGGACGATGTCCATGCCCGCGGTGTGCTTCAGCATCTCCATCGCGAGGTGCGTGGTCGAGCCCGCGCCTGCAGACGCGTAGTTGAGCTTGCCCGGCTGCGACTTCACCAGCGCGACGAACTCTTTGAGCGTATTCGCCTTCACCGCCGGATTGACCACCAGCAGGTACGGCGTCGACGCCACGAGCGTGATCGGGTCGAAATCCTTGATCGGGTCGTACTTGATCTTCGCGATGCCGTAGGCCGCGGGCGCGATCACGTGGGTACTCGTCGTGCCCATGGTGAGCGTGTAGCCGTCCGGGTTCGCGCGCGCCGCGATCTCGGTGCCGACGATGCCGCCGGCGCCGCCGCGGTTGTCGACGATGACCTGCTGGCCGAGGCTTTGCGACAGGCGTTGCGCAACGATGCGCCCGATGATGTCGGTCGATCCGCCCGCGGGAAAGGCGACGATGAGGCGGATCGGCTTGGTGGGGTAACCGCCTTGAGCGTGTACGGCGGCGGGTACGGCGAGCGCGAGCGCGGCGGCGCCCGCGGCGGCGAGACGGAATGTCATTGTTTTCCTCCGTTGTCGTGGAAAAAGGACGACGGCGGCCGTCCTTCCCGTGCGACGGAGGATACCCGAAGCGCCGTGGCGGCGGTCAGTGACCGACGCCGCCGGGACTCATCTTGCGGTCGGCCGGGGAAGCTTCGGCGAGCGCGACCGTCAGCTTGTTGTCGACGTCGGCGACACCGTAGCAATCCGCCGCGATGTCCTCGATCCAGTGCTTCATCTGGCGGTGCGCGACCGCGCCGAGCAGCGTGACCTTGCCGCCCCGCACTTCGATCGTCACCTCGGATGCGTCGATACGCGGCTCGCGCTCGATCGCGTCGAAGATCTCTTCCTGGATGCGGTCGTCGGAGCGCGTGTAGTTCTTGGGGCCGTGCCGCACGTTGCGCTGCGATTGCATTTTTTCATGCTCGGGCGCGTAGCTTGAGGGCTGCCGCGCCGGACGGATGCGGTCGGTGCGCGCGCTGTATTCGCCTGCGGAGCCGAAGCCGCCTTCCCAGCCGAAGCCCAGCCGGCCGTGCGGTTGGTCGAACTCGCCGGGCGAGCCCGCCCGCGAGGCTTCGACGTAATCCTGCGCGACGCCGTGCGGCACGCCGTACACGCCGAACTGCCCGCCGCTGCCGTGCGCATAACCCATGCCGTGCACGCCGTAACCGGGTGTGTCGCCGGTCTGCCGCGGCGGTACCCCTTCGGAGACCTCGCCGTGTCCTGTCAGCGGTTCGTTCTTGCCGAAGGGATTGAAGTCTTTCTGAGCCATGGTCCCTCTCCGGATGCGTGTTGCATGTTTCGCTGCAACACCTGTACCGGAGAGGACACGCGTAGCTCATTCCTGCTTGAGCAAGCCTTTCTTCAGCAGGCCGGAGACCTTTCCCGCTTCCTTCTTCACGAACGCGTCGAACTCCTCGGGCTTGCCGCCCTGGATTTCGAGGCCGAGCTGGTCGAGGCGCTGCTTCACGTCGGGCAGCTGCAGCGTTTTGTTGACCTGCGCGTTGAGCTTGTCGACGATCGCGCGCGGCAGCTTGGGCGGACCGGCCATGCCGAACCACACGATCGCTTCGGCGTCCTTGATGCCCGACTCCGCGAGCGTCGGCACGTCGGGCAGCAGCGGGCTGCGCTTCGCGGACGCGATGCCGACGACTTTCACGCGGCCCGACTTGATCTGCGATTCGGCGCTCACCGTCGTGGTGTGCATCATCTGGATCTGCCCGCTGACGGCGTCCACCAGCGCGGGGCCGGAGCCTTTGTACGGCACGTGCACGACGTCGATGCCCGTCGCGCCCTGGAGCAGCGCGAGCCCGATGTGCAGGCTGCTGCCGTTGCCGGACGAGCCCCAGCTGATCTTGCCGGGATTCGCCTTCGCGTACGCGATCAGCTCTTTGGGGTTGTTCGGGGGAAACTTCGGATTCGCGAGGATGAGCAGCGGCGCGTAGCCGATGAAGACGATGTTGGTGAAGTCCTCGACCTTGTACGAGCTGCGCTTGTGCATGAGCGGCGTGTTCACGCTAGGGCCCGGGTTCGCGAGCAGCAGCGTATACCCGTCCGGGTTGGCTTTCGCGACCGTGTCCGCGCCGATCGAGCCGCCCGCGCCGGGCCGGTTGTCGATGACGAACTGCTGGCCGAACGCTTCGCCGAGCTTGCCGCCGACGAGGCGCGCGATGATGTCGTTCGACGCGCCGGGCGTGAAAGGGACGACCCAGCGCACGGGGCGATTGGGATAGGCGCCGCCCGAATCGGCGGCGCTCGCAACGGCGCTGGACAGCGTCAGCGCAACGGCAAAACCAAGTTTGATACGACTGCTCGACATGCTTGCTCCTCTTTGTTTTTCGCGGTGCGTTTGCACGCACCCTACGCTCTTCGTCACCGATTCACCCGGCACCGCTTCATCCGTCACCGGTTCATCCGTCACGCCTTACATCACCGCTTCACATCCAACGCTTCCGGATTCATCACGTTGATCGGTTTGCCCGCCGCGAACGCGAGCACCTGCTCGAACGAGCTCGAAAACTGCCCCTCGTAGGCGTCGCGCTCGACGTAGCCCAGGTGCGGTGTGGCCACGACGTTGTCCATGCGCAGCAGCGGGTGCTTGCCGCCGAGCACGGGCTCTTCCTCGAACACGTCGACCGCCGCCATGCCGGGCCGTCCCTGCTTCAGCGCGGCTTCGAGCGCGCCCGGCGCGATCAGCCCGGCGCGGCTCGTGTTGACGATGAGCGCGGTCGGCTTCATGCGCGCGAGATCCTGCGCGGCGACGATGCCGCGCGTCGCGTCGACGAGGCGCAGGTGCAGCGAGATCACGTCGTTCTGCTCGAAGAACGCTTCCTTCGAAGCCGCCGCGGCATAGCCGTCCGCCTGTCCGCGCGTGCGCGAGCCTTCGGTGCCCCAGACGCTCACGTTCATGCCGAACGCGCGCCCGTAGCCCGCGACGGCCCCGCCGATGCGGCCATAGCCGAAGATGCCCAGGTTGCGCCCGCGCAAGCCGATGCCGACGGTCGACTGCCACTTGCCGGCCTTCAGGTTCGCGACTTCCTGCGGGATCTTGCGCATCGCCGCGAGGACGAGCCCCCAGGTCAGCTCGGCCGTCGCATACGACGGCTTGCCCGGATGCTGGTCCGACGAGAGCACGATGCCGCGCTTCGTCAGCGCGTCGACGTCGATGTGCGGGAAGACGCTGCGCTGGCTGACCAGGCGCAGCTTCGGCAGGCGCTCGATCAGCGGCGCGCGGATGGGCGTGCGCTCGCGGATGAGCACCAGCGCTTCGGTGTCCTTCAGCCGCTCCGCCAGCACGTCGATGTCCTTGGTGTGATCGTTCCACACCGTGACGTCGTGGTCCTTCAGCTTCCTGAACGCGTCCAGCGAGCGGACGAGGTTCTGGTAATCGTCGAGTACGGTGACTTTCATAGCCAGCCTTTCTGCTGCTCGAGCACGCGATCGACGATCGCCTCCGCATGCCCGGTGTAGGTGGTCGGATCGAGCGACGCTTTGAGCTCGTCCGCCGACATCGCGCCGCGGATCTTCTCGTTCGCCATCAGCGACTGCTCGAAGGTGACGCCGTTCTCGATGCCGTGCATCGACGCTTCGTACACCAGCTCGTGCGCGGTCTGCTTGCCGACCTTGTCGGAGAGATCGAACATCACGCGCTCCGAGAGCAGGAAGCCGCCGAGCTTGTCGAGGTTCTTCCGCATCGATTCCACGTCGACGTGCAGGCCTTCCAGCACGTATTTCATCATCGCGAGCATCGCACCCGCCATGAGGCAGGTCTCGCCCACCGTCTTCCACTCGCCGCGCCATGCCGAGCCGTCGCGCTCGTGCTCGATGATCATGCACTCGAGCATGAAGGCGACGTTGTAGCGGATCGCGCGGCTGTTGCCGACGACCGCCTCGCACGTCGACGGGTTGCGCTTGTGCGGCATCGTCGACGAGCCGACCTTGCCTTCGCTGAAAGGCTCGTAGAGCTCGCCGATCTCGGTGTGCTCGAGGGTGACGATCTCGTTGGCGATCTTGCCCAGCGTGCCGGAGATGATGCCGAGCACCGAGACGTATTCCGCGAAGCGGTCGCGCGCGGGCTGCCAGTTGATGTCGGCGACGCCCAGGCCCAGGCGCTTCATGAGGCGCTGCTCGAGCTCCGGCGCTTTCGGTCCGAACGACGCCTGAGTGCCGACCGCGCCGACCATGCCGCCCACGAACAGGCGCTTTTCGAGCTCGCGCATGCGATCAAAGTTGCGTCCCATCTCCGACAGCCAGATCGCCGCCTTGTGGCCGAAGGTGATCGGCAGCGCCTGCACGCCGTGCGAGCGGCCGACCATCGGCGTCGACTTGTGCTCGCGCGCGAGCCTGGCGAGCGCGTTGCCGATCGCCTTCATGTCACGCAGGTAGATCTGGTGCGCGTCCTTGATCTGGAGCACCGTGCCGGTGTCGAGCACGTCCTGCGTGGTGGGGCCGAAGTGGATGTACTCGCCCAGCCCCTTGGCGCAGAGCTGCTCGACCGCCCTGACCGCGGGCACCAGCGGATGCTTGATGCGCCGGATCTCGGCCGCGATCTTCTCGATGTCGACCTTGTCGACCTTCGCGTTGGCGGCGATCTGCTTCGCTGCGTCATCCGGGATGATGCCGAGCGCCGCCTGCTCGAGCGCGAGCGCGGCCTCGAAGTCGTACCACTTCTGCACCTTGTTGCGATCGCTGAAGATCGCGCGCATCTCGTCGGTGCTGAAAAGATGCTTGATGAGTGCGTCGTCGAATACGCCTGAAGCCATTTTGAACCCCTATAAAAACAATGAACCGCCAAGGACGCCAAGGACGCAAAGGAAAAGCGACGCGGCATCATCGCGTCGTCCCGGACGTGTGCCGTCAGGCCGACACGATCCGGGACCCATGTTGACGTTCAAGCCCCGTTCAAAATGGATTCCCGCGTTCGCGGGAATGACGACCGCTGCAAACCCTGGCGTCCTTTGCGTCCTTTGCGGTTAAAAAAGCTCTTGAGTTACTTTTCGGTACGCTCGAGGATGTGCAACCCGCGCACGCGGTCGAGCAGGTAGATGAGCCCGCGATCGTCGACGGTGACGTCGTTCGACTGCACGCGATCCGAGCCCGGCGGCACGTCGGGCATGAAGTACGCGACTTCCTTCAGCGAGTGCGGATCGGCGATGTCGACGATGCGCAGGCCGTATGCGAACCACGCGACCGGGATCTCGGTGCCGGTCACCTTCTCGCACGGCTGATGGCAGCCGGTCATGCGCGGCTGCGGACCGTCGGGCATGTCCTCGATCTGGAACGTCGAGATCGGCATCGGGTGCGCTTCGTCGCTGATGTCCACGAGCCACATGAACGACGCGGGATACTTGAAGTAGTCCTCCTGCCGGAACACGTCCTCGTCGGTGACCACCATGAAGTCGCGCCCCTTGATCTTGAACGGGATGCGCAGGCAGGTGTGCGTCGGCCACGGGAACGGCGGGCTCCAGTCCATGCCCGAGATGCGCTTGGGCTTGCTCATGTCCTCGATGTCGAGGATGACCCAGCCGCCCTGCCAGTAGCTCGTATAGAGACGGTTGCCGTAACGCAGCGGGTGGTGACACTTGTGAGCGTCCCCTTTCCACGTCGGCGTCTCGCCGCCCGCGACCCACTGGCCCGGCATCCACCAGCGGCCGACCTCTTCGGGCTTCGCCGGGTTCTCGAGGTCGAGGATCATCATGATGTTGCCGACGTAGCCTTCCATCGTCGGCGAGATGTAGGCGTAGCGGCCGTCGAAATCGAAGCGGTGCACGCCGCGCGCGTAACGTGCGCCCGCGGGATCGGTCGCGTCCCAGTTGGTGATGAGCTTGGGCGCCTCGGGTTTCGATACGTCCCAGATCGCGAGCCCGCCGTTGTAGCCGTCGGGCGGCACCTCGCCCTGGAGCGCGTGCTGGCCGAGCACTTCGCGGTTGGTGATCATGATGTCGCCGGACACGCGCACCTTGTGCGAGTGCGTGCCCTTCGGCATCTCGAGGTTCGAGATGATCTTCGGCTTCCTCGGGTCTTTGACGTCGACGATCAGCGTCCCGTTGGGATTGCGCATGTTGCCGATATAGGCGACGTTGCGCTCGACGACGACCTGCCCGCCGCCCGCGCAGTCGGTCCAGGAAACCGGCCCGATCGAGCGCTTGTCGCCGAGCGACAGCGCGGCGCCGCCCTGCTTCACGTCGACGTAAGCGACTTCCTTGATGCCTTTGGCTTGTGCCACGGATCCTCTCCTTCCTTGGGGTACGCCGCGCGTCTCGCGTACACCTCGCTGTGTAATTTGAACCGCCAAGGACGCAAAGGACGCAAAGGAAAAAGCGATTCGTTGCGATCGCGTCGTCCCGGACGTGTGCCGTAAGGCCGACACGATCCGGGACCCATTTTGACGTTGAAGACACAATCAATTGGATTCCCGCCTGCGCGGGAATGACGACCGTTGAAAACCTTTGCGTCCTTGGCGTCCTTTGCGGTTAAAAAGGGTTTTTCAGCAGCTTCGAGTTTACTCGACGCGGATATTGGCGGCCCGGATCACCTTGCCCCATTTCGCGTGCTCGGATTTCATGAACGCCGCGAACTCCGCGGGCGTGTTACCGATCGGGTCCGAGCCCTGCGACAGGAGCCGCTCGCGCACGTCCGGCAGCCTGAGCGCACGCACGATCTCGTCGTGCAGGCGAGCCACGATGGGCTTGGGCGTCGCGGCGGGCGCGAGCCAGCCGAACCAGCCGACCACTTCGAAGCCCGGCAGGCCCGCTTCGGCGACCGTCGGCAGCTCGGGGGCGACCTGCGAGCGTTTCGCGCTGGTGATCGCGAGCCCCCTCACCTTGCCCGCCTTCACCTGCGGGATGGCGGACAGCGCGATGCTGAACAGCGCCTGCACCTGTCCCGCGAGCACTTCCGCGAGCGCGGGACCGCCGCCCTTGTAAGGCACGTGCGTCACGTCGATCGCGGCGTTCTGGCGCAAGAGCTCGAGCGCGAGATGGCCCGACGTGCCGTTGCCGGCGGAAGCGAACGCGATCGGCCTGGTCTTCGCCAGCGCGATCAGCTCCTTCACCGAACTCGCCGGCACGCTCGGATGCACCACCAGGATATTCGGCACCGTGATGCCGAGCGTGATCGGCGCGAAATCCCTGATCGGGTCGTAGGGAACGCTCTTGTACAGGCTCGCATTGATGACCACGCCCGCGGCGACCGCGGTGAAGGTGTAACCGTCCGGCGCCGCGCGCGCCGTCGTCTCGTAAGCGATGATGCCGTTGGCGCCGGGACGGTTGTCGATGACGACCGTCTGCCCGAACGACTCGGTGAGCTTCGGCGCGACCAGCCGCGCGAGCGTATCCGCCGGCCCGCCGGGGGGCACGGCGACGATCATGCGGATGGGTTTGGCGGGATACGCCGGTTGCGCGGCGCTCACAGCACCGGCGGCGCACATCAGAGCAAAGCAATTGACCGCCAAGGACGCCAAGGACGCAAAGGAAAAGCGACGAGGCATCATCGCGTCGTCCCGGACGTGTGCCGTCAGGCCTGCACGATCCGGGACCCATTTTGACTTTGAACGAACATTCAAAATGGATCCTGGCCTTCGCCAGGACGACGCTTCGCGTCGCATGGATTCCCGCCTGCGCGGGAATGACGCATGTTGCGCGTTGCCGTTGAGGCTTCCGAACCTCATTCCACCTGCACCTTCGCGATCTTCACCACCTTGGCCCACTTCGCGAGCTCCAGCTTGATCTGCGCCGCGTATTCCGCCGGGGTCGTGCCCTCGGGCTCGAAGCCGAGCGCGATCAGTTTCTCCGACACCTCGGGTTTCTTCACGATTGCCGCGGTCTCCCGGTGCAGGCGGTCGATCAGCGCGCGTGAGGCGCGCGCCGGCAGCAGCACGCCGTAGGACGAGGTCACTTCGTAGCCTTTGACCGTCTCGCCTATCGTCGGCAGATCGGGCGCCGCGATGAGCCGTTTCGATCCGGTCACGCCCAGCGCACGGAGCTTGCCCGACTTGATGTGCGGCAGCGCGCCGGGATAGCCGGTGATGAGCATCTGCACCTGGCCGCCGATGAGATCGGTCAGCGCGGGTCCCGCGCCCTTGTACGGCACGTGGACGATGTCGATGGCCGCGAGCGCCTTGAAGAGCTCCCCCGCGAGATGCGCGGTCGAGCCGTTGCCCGCCGACGCGAAATTGACGCTGGCCGGCTTCGCTTTCGCGAGCGCGACGAGCTCGGCGGTCGTCTTCGCCTGCACCGAAGGATGGATGACGAGCGCGAGCTGGTTCACGCCGATGCGGCTCACCGGCGCGAAATCGCGCAGCGGGTCGTAGGGCACCTTCCGGAGGTTGGGCGAGATCGCGAGCTCGCCGTTGGCCATGATGGCGATGGTGTAGCCGTCGGGCTCCGCGCGCGCGAGCGTCGTCGCGGCGACCGTGCCGCCCGCGCCGCTGCGATTGTCGATGACGACCTGCTGCCCGAGCGCTTCGGACAGCGGCGGCGCGAAGAGGCGCGCGGTGACGTCGGCGGGTCCGCCCGGCGGATAGCCGACGAGCATGCGGATGGGCCTAGTGGGATATGGAGGCTGCGCGGCGATCGCATCTCCGGTGGTTTGGATCAGAACAAAGCTATTGACCGCCAAGGACGCAAAGGACGCCAAGGAAAAGCAAAACCTTTTTCTATGGCCGGTATGTCTTGGACTGGAGAGATATCGAATTCCTTTGCGTCCTTTGCGTCCTTCGCGGTTCATTGCTTTTATTTCTCTTGAAGTGATCTGTTCTCCGGCATCGTCATGAACGACTGCATCGCGTGCCAGAACTTGTGGCGGTTGATGCCGAGCGTGGCCGCGTGCGCGAGGCCGGAGACGAACACGAACTGCTTGTCCTTGCTCGGCAGCTTCGAGAAGAAATCGAGCAGGTCGGCTTCGGTCGCGATGCCGTCGTACTCGCCGCGGATGATGCACACGGGGCACGTGATCTTCGAAGGATCGACCACCGGCAGGTTCGCGCACATGTCGAGATAGGTGCCGGTCGGCACCGAGTCTCCCAGCGCGAGCTCGGCGTCCGCGAGCGCGTCGGCCGCGGCCATCTCGGACGTGCCGGGCTTGTCGCGGGTGAACATGCCGTGGATGAACGCGCGGTCGACCTTGCGCCGCGGGTTCGCGCGGTATTCGTCGAGGTTCTCGCGGCGCTTGGCGAGGGTCGGCGAGCCCGCGCCGGTATAGACGATCGCCGAGGCCATCAGCCGCGCGACGCGGCCCGGATTACGCTGCGCATAGAGGCACGCCCGCAGCGCGCCGGAGGAGCCGCCGTACATGAAGACGCGGCTGACGCCGGTCTCGCGCTGGACGATCCCCATCGCCGCGGCAAGATCGTCCGCGCCCGAGGCGATGTCCGAATTGCCGCCGGTCTTGTCCGAGCGTCCGTAGCCTTCGTGGTCGACGGTCCATACGTCGTAGCCGAGCCCGGCGAAGTGCGCCATCAGCGAATACTGCCGGCCGGGGACGTTCAGATCGAAGCTCGACCGGCCCGACGCCGACGAGCCGTGCACGAGGAAGAGTACCGGCAGCGCCGGCGCGGTCCTGTCGGGGGCGGATGCGCGCTTGCGGTAGACGTAGAGCTTCACGTCTCCCTTGTGCGCCCAGTATTCCTCGCTCCACGTCGCGCTGGTGCTGCCGACGAACTCGCCCATCGCCTCTCCTTCGGGAAGGCGTGGATTATCGCATCGGCGGTGCGCGCTCTACGGCGCGCGGGAACAGCGTGTCGGAGCCGGCGGGGACTGTTAGGCCGGCGCGCCGACCGGCACGACCGAGAGGTCGGCGCTTTCGCCGCCGAGGAAGTGCGGCTCGTAACCGTGCTTGCGCGCGTCTTCGAGGCAGTCGAAGAAGAGATCGAACGTGTGCTGCGAGCGCGTCCCGCGGTCTACCGCGGACCACTCCCAGACGTACCCGTGGCCGAACGCGACCTGCAGGGGATAGATCTCGCACGGCCGCAGCAGGCCTTCGATATTGATGCCGATGAATCGCGACTGCAGATCTTGGTCGTTCATGGGGTGCTGTCCTTGTAAAACAGCCGCGCGGCGGGCGCGGATCAGCCATTCGAACTGCAATGGCTGTGCCCGTGGGTCCGGTTCTTGTGCGATCGCCCGCCAGACTCGGCCAATTGCGATTCATTCCAAGGGGTTACGGCTGAGCTGGCGCGCCCGTTGCAGTGTCGGCGCCGGGCATGGCGGCGCACGGCATGCAAATGTTGCTGAAGACCGGGGGTCGTTCGGCACTATTCACCTAACCGTGCGAGCGGGGTGCGGGCGTTCCGTCCGGGGTCGTGAGCGGCGCGATCTCGGCGTCGCGCCACGCCCGCGGATCCTCCAGCGGCTCCAGGTGAATGGTGATCGTGGTGTTCGCCAGGCGCTCGCGAATGCGGGCCTCGATGCTTTCCGCAAGGTCGTGGCCGCTGCGCACGGTCCACGCGCCGGGCACCAGCACGTGCATCGACACGAAGCGCCGCGCGCCCGAGCGCCGCGTGCGCAGCGCGTGGTAGCGGATGCCGTCGCTGCAGTAGGCGTCGAGGATCGCGCGTATCGCCGCCTGCTCGTCAGCCGCGAGCGCGGTGTCCATGAGGCCCAGCACCGACCGGCGCAGCAGGTCGAGGCCGGTCCACACGATGTTGGCCGCCACCGCGAGCGCCACCGCGGGATCGAGCCAGCTCCAGCCGGTCACCGCGACCGCGCCGACGCCGACCAGCACGCCGATCGAGGTCCAGACGTCGGTCATGAGGTGGCGCGCGTCCGCTTCGAGCGTGATCGAGTCGTGCTGACGTCCTGCCGACAGCAGGATGCGGGCGACGGCGAAGTTGACCATCGATGCCACGAACGACACCGCGAGCCCCAGCCCCATCTGCTCGAGATCCCGCGGGTTCATGAGACGCTCGAGCGCCGCCCATGCGATGCCCACCGCGGCGAACAGGATCAGCCCGCCTTCCAGGCCGCTCGAGAAATACTCGGCCTTGTCGTGGCCGTACTGATGGTCCTCGTCGGCGGGACGCGCGGCGATCGTCAGCGCGATCAGCATCGCGCACGCGCTCACGAGATTCACCACCGATTCGAGCGCGTCCGACAGCAGGCCCACCGAGTCGGTGATCCAGTACGCGTACGCCTTGAGCAGGATGATCAGCGCCGAGGCGGCGATCGAAAGCCACGCGTAGCGGATGAGTGAGCGTCGTTCAGCCACCGGTTGAGTCGCCGCAGCTCGCCGCCGCGGACTTCGCGAAAACTGCCGCTTCGAGCATTTACCGTACCCCGAAGCGCGTCAAGAACTGCCGCGCGCGGCCGTAACCCCTCTCAGCCTGCCCTGAAAACGGGCCGTCGAGAGAGGTTTCCGTGAAATACGCCGCACTTTTGCTCCCCGTCCTGCTCGCCGCGCAAGGTTGCGCGACGACGGCGCCGGCCGTCCGTGAGGACGCACAGGCGCAGCGGTTCACGTGGACGCGCGGCATCGAGCTTCCGGCGTTCCGCGACCAGAACGGCATCTGCCACACCTTCTCACGCGACAACGAGACCGCGATGCACACGCTCGGCCAGCAGGTGAGGGCGTGCTTCGACGGCACGCTGCCGGTCGTTCCGACCAGAGCTTCGGTGACCGGCGAGGTCAAGGTCGCATGGCAGAAAGTCCCGGCCGAGCGCATCGACGATCTCTTCGCGGCGCAAGCCGCGCAGAGCGCGCTGCACGCGGCGGGGCGCCGCAAGGCCGCGTCGGTCTTCTCGGTCCACGGTTTCTATGTCTACCGCGGCGACACCTGCCACGTCGTCGTGTCCGACCACGTCGAGCACGTGCGCACGCTCGGCCACGAGTTCAAGCACTGCGTCGACGGCGAGTTCCACGACGAGCGCGGGCTCTGGAAGCACCGCGCGGGCTGAGTCCCGGCGGTTTTTTGCCTACACTCCCGGATGTCTTCGTCATCAGGGGAGTATGCATGGAATTCGACATCGACCGGATGCTCGCCACCGCGAGCGCGCTGCTCACCGCCTTCGGGCTGAAGATCGTCGGCGCGATCGTCGCGTGGATCGTCGGCCGCTGGCTGATCAGGCTCGGCGTGCGCGTCATGTCGGCGGGCCTTACGCGCCAGCACATCGACGCGACGCTCGTGCGCTATACGGGCAATATCGTCAATGCCGCGCTGACGATCGGCCTCATCGTCGGCCTGCTCGGCTACTTCGGCTTCGAGACGACGTCGTTCGCGGCGCTGGTCGCGGGCGTGGGCGTAGCGGTCGGCGCGGCCTGGGCGGGGCTGCTCGCGAACTTCGCGGCGGGCGCTTTCCTCGTCGTCCTGCGGCCGTTCCGGGTCGGCCATTACATCAAGGTCGCGGGCATCGAAGGCACGGTCACCGAGATCGGCCTCTTCGCCACCACGATCAGCACGCCCGATCACGTCGCGGTGTTCATCGGCAACAACAAGGTGTTCGGCGACACCATCCACAACTACTCGACGAGCCCGACACGGCGCGTCGAGCGCACCGCGCAGCTCGCGCACAGCGTCGACGTGAACGACGCGATCGCGCGACTGAAGGAGGCGGTGACCCGGATTCCGAACGTCGCCAAGACGCCCGAGCCGGTGGTCGAGATCGTCGACTTCACCAACCGCGGCCCGGTGCTCGCGGTGCGGCCGTACACCCACAACGACAACTACTGGCAGGTGTACTTCGACACGAACAAAGCGATCGTGCAGACGTTCGGCGACGCGGGCTATCCCATCCCCAGCGACGTGGTCGCGCAGTCGGCCCTGCCGAGGCCGGAGTCCGAAGCGCCGAAGCCGGCCTGAGCGTCGCGCACGATCAGCGAGCCTGCGCGTCGCCGCACATCAGAGGCGACTCGCTCTTGCCGTCCGCGGCGGCGCAGAGATCGGGCTCACGCGCCGCACCCGCGGCGTCGGCGCTCCTGAGGCTCGCGGTGTCCCCGATGTCGTGCTCGCTCACCTGCTGGAGGATCTGGCGCGTCTGCTGCGGGTCGCTGAGGAAGTCGGGCGTCGACGTGGGCCGCGCGTTGTAGACGACCTCGCGGCGGCCCGTGTCGTCGTACCACTGATAGAACGGCTTGGCCGCCGGATTGCCCTGGAGCCACACCGTCGGCAGCGCGCGACTGCCGTTCGGCGTCACCACGAAGAGACCCGGCACGTCGACGCGCAGCATGCCGGTGGTCTCGCTGCCATACAGACCGCCGCTCGCCGGACCCGTCAGCGTCAGCGCCGCCGGACCGTCGTACCCGGCGAACGCCAGCGGCGACATGATCGTCGCGCTGCCGTTGGTGAGGATCTGGCTCGCGCCGATCGCGATCTGCTGCGCGACCGCGTTCCGATTGAAGCTCACCACGTTGCCGTTCGCCATGAGCATCGCGAGCGGCGTGGCGTTGCCGACAGCCTGCAGATCGACGTTGCCGGTCGAGGCGTCGACTGCGAGGGTGCGGTTCGTCGCGCCGGCCGTCTCGACGCCGTTGGCGAACGCCACGTTGTTGCCCGTGGTGTTGATCGCGACGCTCTGGTCGAGGCGCACGTTGCCGCTGAAGCGCACCGTGCCGTCGCCGCCGTTGGTGACGTTCACGGTCTGCGGCGCCGAGCCGTTGAACACGATGGTGTTCGGGCCCGAGATCACGTCGAAATCGGCGAAGGCCGCATTGGCGCCGACGCTGCCGGAGAACGTGACGGTGCCCGTCGGCGCGTTGACGACCACCGTGCGGTTGCTCGCTGCGGCATCCGCGTCGAGCGCGCCGCCGAACGAGATATTGCCGGCGGTCGAATCGAGGCTCGCGTTCGCGCCGATGACGACCGGATTGTTGTAGGTCTGAGAGCCGGTCGTGGTCACCGCGCCGCCGTCGATCTGCGTGCTCGACGCGGTCGTGGTGAGCGATGCAAGCGCGTCTCCGTTGCCGCCGACCGCGCCGGCGAAGCGCAGCACGTTGCCCGAAGTGATCGTCAGCGCGCGCGGAGTCGCGGGCGATTCGAGCGTGCCGGCGAAGGTGATGCTGCCCGCCCCCGAGTTCAGCACGGTCGTCCCGGCGAGCGCGACGTTGTCGTTATAGGTCTGCGCGCCGCTCGTCGTGAGCGTGCCCGTAAGCGTCGTGACGCCGCCGTTGCCGGTCGTCAGGCTGCGGATGCCGGTGAACCTCGCGCCGTCGATCGCGGTCGTGCCGCTGAAGCTCAGGGTCAGATCGTTGTTCGCACCGTCGACATTGCCGCCGAACGTCGGCGTCGTGCCGGCCAGCGTGGTGTTGCCGGCGAGCACGACACTGCCTGAATAAGTCTGTATGCCGCTCGTCGTCAGCGCCCCCGTCAGCGTCGTCGGACCCGAGCTTGCGAGATCGCGGATCGCGGTGAAGCGCCCGCCGTCGATCGCGGTCGCGCCGTTGAAGCTCAGGGTCAGATCGTGGTTCGCACCGTCGACATTGCCGCCGAACGTCGGCGTCGTGCCGACGAGCGTCGCGTTGCCTGCGAGTAATACGTCATCGTTGTAAATCTGCGTTCCGGTCGTCGTAAGCGCACCGGTCAGCGTCGTCATGCCGCCGCCTGCGGACGTGAGATTGCGGATGTTGGCGAACCTCGCACCGTCGATCGCCGTCGTGCCGCTGAAATTCAGCGTGAGATCGTTATTCGCACCATCGACGGCGCCGCCGAACGTCGGCGTCGTGCCTGCGAGCGTGGTGTCGCCCGCGAGCGTGACGTTGCCGGTGTAAATCTGCGTGCCGGTCGTCGTCAGCGCACCCGTCAGCGTCGTCGCGCCTGCGCTCGAGAGATTGCGAATCGCGGTGAAGCGAGCGCCGTCGATCGCCGTGATGCCGCCGAAGCTCAGCGTGAGATCGTTGCCGGCGCCGGTGACGTTGCCGCCGAACGTCGTCGTGGTGCCGGCGAGAGTCGTATCGCCCGCTAGCGTGACGTTGCCGGCGTAAGTCTGCGTGCCGGTCGTCGTCAGCGTCCCTGTCAGCGTCGTCGCGCCTGAGCTCGCGAAATTGCGGATCGCGGTGAAGCGCGCGCCGTCGACCGCGGTCGTGCCGCTGAAGCTCAGCGTGAGATCGTTGCTCGCACCGTCGACATTGCCGCCGAAGGTCGGCGTCGTGCCTGCGAGCGTCGTGTTGCCCGCCAGCGTAACGTTGCCGCCATAGGCCTGTGCGCCCGTTGTCGTCAGCGCGCCCGTCAGCGTCGTCGCGCCTGTGCTGCTCAGGTCGCGAATACGGCCGAACTTCGCGCCGTCGATGGTCGTCGTGCCGCTGAAGCTCAGCGTGAGGTCGTTGTTCGCACCGTCGACGTTGCCGCCGAACGTCGGCGTCGTGCCGGCAAGCGTCGTACCGCCGGCCAGCGTGACGTTGCTGCCGTAGGCTTGTGCGCCGCTCGTCGTGAGCGCCCCGGTCAGCGTCGTCGGACCTGAGCTCACGATATTTCGGATCGAGCTGAAGCGCGCACCGTCGAGCGCGGTCGTGCCGCTGAAGCTCAGCGTGAGATCGTTGCTCGCGCCGTCGACATGGCCGTTGAACGTCGGCGTCGTGCCTGCGAGCGTCGTATTGCCCGAGAGCGTGACGTTGTCGTCGTAAGTCTGAGTGCCGCTGGTCGCGAGCACGCCGGTGAGCGCCGTGACGCCGCCGTTGCCGGCCGCCAGATTGCGGATGGCTCCGAAGCGCGCGCCGTCGATCGCGGTGAGGCCCGAGAAGTCGAGCGCGAGATCGTTGTTCGCCCCTGCCACGTTGCCGCCGAAGCTCGGCGTATCGCCCGTGAGCGTCGTGTCCGCCCCGAGCGTGAGCGCGCCGTAAATCTGGTTTCCGGTCGTGGTGACCGAGCCGCCGTTGAGTGCGGTCGGGCCGCCGTCGACCGTCAGCGAAGACAGCGGATTGCCGCTGCCGCCCACCGCACCGTTGAATGTCGTCACGCCATTCGTGGTCACGGTCAGGCTGCGCGGCGTCAGCGGCGACTGAACCGTGCCCGCGAAGGTCACGCTGCCGCCGTTCGCGATGACGGCTACGTCGGCAGCGAGTTGCGCGGCCGAGCCGATCGACACGGCGCCGTTGCTCGTCGTGAGGTTCCCCGCCAGCACCAGCGGATCGATGCCTGTGGTCATGAGGTCGATCGGCGCACCGGACGCGGTCGTGGTGAGCGCGCCGAGGGTCAGCGTGGATGGACTCGTGAGGAAGATGCCGTCCGCCGCCGTGGCGGTGAGCCGCCCGTTCACGTTGGTACTGCCGCCGAAGGCCGTGCCGGTCGTCACGTTCAGCCGTGACGCCGTGCCCGTGCCGATGCGCTGCGCGTTCAGCGTGATCGAGCCGCTCGTGGCGGCGCCGCCGCTCGCGACCGCGTTGCCCGTGCGGATCGAGCCCGCGCCGGCGATCGCGCCGTTGGCCAAAAGCGTGATGCCGCCGCTCGTCGCGTCCGTGCCGGGTACGCCGCTCGTGTTCACGTCGGCGGTGCCGACCGGACCGCCGACGGTGATAGCGCCGCCGGCGACGAGATCGTAGCCCTGGGATCCCGCCGCGCTGTTCGTGACGCCGCCGATCGTGTTCAGCGTAGCCGCGTCCATTTCATTGACGAACACCCCGCCGCTCACGCGGCTGCGCGCCGCGAGCGTCGCCGCGCTCGTGTTCACACGCCCGCCGGTGCCGGTGCCGACGCCCGTCGCGCTGTCGAGCACGACGCTGTTTCCGGTGATGAGACTGCTGCCGGAGATGCGTCCGCCGGTCGAGGTCAGCGTCACGTTGCCGAGCAACCCGCCGCTGGCGGAGCTGACCGGGTTCGGGATCGCGAGATCGCCTGCCGCGGTCACGGTGATCGCGTTGGACACCGCTGTCGGCACGTCGATGGACCCGAGCGTCAGCGCGCTGGCGTCGGTGAACGTCAACGACGCGCCGGGAGCCGATGCGCTCAGGGTGCCGACGTCGTTCTGCGCGTCGGTGATGTTGACGGCGCCGACCGTGTCGATCCTGAGCGTGCCCGAAGGCATGACGATACCGCCGGCAGTGCCGGTCACGCCGCCGGCGGTGGAGAGCTGGAGCGTCGACACGCCGAGGTTCACATCGCTGCCGATCGTGATCGCGCCCGAGTTCGTGCCGTCGAGTCGGCCGATGACGAGCTGCTCAGCGGTGACGCCGCCAAGCTCCGCCGCACTGAGCGACAGGCTCGTCGCCGAGTCGCCGCCGAGCAGGATCGGCCGATTCGCGCTGAAGTTGCGCAGCCTGACCGTCTGACCGGCGGCGCTGATCGTCCCCAACGCCATGCTGTCGGCGGTCAGTGTGGCGCCCGCCGTCGTCGTGAGCGGCCCGAGGTTGATGCCATCGCGGGCGGTTGCCTCGAGCGAAGCGGCGGTGGTCGCGCCGGCCACCGTCAGCGAACCATCGCCCGCCCTTATCGTCACCGGATGCGAGGCGCCCGATATGGACGACGTGAACGTCAACGAGGCGTCACGACCCAAGGGATTGTCAGTCGTCATCAGCACCGCCCGGCCCGCCGCCGCGCCGAGCACCACAGGCCCGTCGAAACGCACGCTGCCCGCGAGCAGCGCGTCGCCGAGGTCACGGTTCACCGCCACGGTGGTGCCATTGAAGTTAATCGTGCCGGCCGAGACGTTGAGCGCCGACAACGCACCGCCGGAGAGATCGCCGATGTCGCTCGCGAACGTGACGGTGCCCGAGCCGAGCGCGACACGCAGGTGTCGGCCATTGCCGAAACCGAACGGGGCCGGCGCCCTCACATTGCCGTTGAACGTCAGACCGGCGCCGCCGGTGCCGTTGAAGAAGACGCCGAACGCATCGATCTCCACCGTGCCGTCGAGCGTCGCGACCGTCGTCGCGGGGCCGGTGAAATAGGTGTTCTGCACCCCGCCCGCCACGCGGAACAGTATCGTGCCCGCCGCGACGTCGAAGTCCGACAGCGGGGCAGCCGCGGTGCCGACGTCGCCCGAGAATCTCGCCGTCCCGGTCCCTGCGGTAACGCCCAGCGACCGCGAAGTCGCATCGCGCGAAATGGGCGACAAGAACGTGACGCTGCTGTCAGCGGCTCCTGAGCGGTCCGTATTGACAACCACGTTCGCACCGAGCGTCACCGGCCCGGTGAACGTGATCGTCTGCGCACTCGCGCCGCCGTTGAGGTTGAACGTCGGCGCGTTGAGGTTGATCGCGCCTGCGGTGACATCGAGATCGGAAAGCGCAGCGGTCCCGCCGACGCTGCCGCCGAAGGTGACGGCGCCGCCGCCGGCGAGCACTTCGAGCTTGCGCGCCGCGCCGGCCGAATTCACGGTCGAGGCGAACGTGAGGCTGTGGTCGGTGCCGCTCGCGCGATCGGTGTCGATCTGCACGTCGGCGCCGAGCGTCACGGGGCCGCTGAGGGTCGACGTGAGTCCGCCGCTGCCGCCGTCCAGCTTGAGCTGCCCGCCGTTGAGCGCGATCGAGCCGGCGGTGACATTCAGCGCTGTCAGCGCGGTTGTCGAGCCGACATCGCCGCCGAACGTCACCGCGCCGTTGCCGCCCGCGACGGTAAGGCTGCGCGCCGTCGTGGCGCTGTTCACCGTTCCGCCGAAGGTGAGGTTGTTGCTCGCGCCGCTCGGACGTGCCGTGGTGAACGTCGCGTCGGCGCCCAGCAGCACGTTGCCGCCCCACGTCGACGTCGCCCCGCCGGCCCCGCCGCTGAGGTTCACCGTCGCGGCGTTGAGATTGATCGCGCCGCTCGTCGTCACGTCGAGCGCGGCGAGCGCGCCGTTGATGCCCGCACCGATGTTCCCGTTGAACGTGACCGGCGCCGAGCCCGCGTCGAGTGTCAGCGCGGCGCCGTTGCTCGCGTCGATCGTCGAACCGAAGACGAGCGCGTTGTCGTTCGCGCCCGCGCGATCGGTGTTGATCGAGACGTCGGCGCCGAGCGTGAGGGGACCGTTCAGCGTCACCGTCTGCGCGCCCGCGTTCGCGTCGTTCACGACGATCGGGCCGTTGAGTCTGATCGACCCGGCGTTCACATCGAGATCCGCGAGCGCCGCATTGGAGCCCGCGCCGACGCCGCCGCCGAACGTCACGATGCCGCTGCCGGCGTTGACGGTGAGCGTCCGGTCCTGGGTGCTGCTGTCGTCGGCGTTCACCGTCGACGCGAACGTGACGTTCGCGCCCACGCCCGACGAGGTGGTATCGACGCTCACGTTGGCGCCCAGCGTGACCGCGCCGTTCAGCGCAACGGCGTTGCTCGCCGTGACGATGTTCGCGTTGAGCGCGATCGGGCCGCTGTTCGTCGGCGAGATCGTGATCGACGCATTGTCGCTGCCGGTGATGTCGCCGTTCACCGTTACCGAGCCGCCGCGGATCGTCACCGGGTCGCCGAATGACACGGCATTCACGGTCGTGGCCGCGGTGCTCGTCGCGCGACCGAACGTGGTCGAGGCAAACCCGTCCTGAAGCTTGTTCAGCGTCGCCGTCGGCAGCGCGAGCGTGCCTGCGCCTCCGGCAATGCCCATCGTGACGGTATCGCCGGTCGGCTGAATGAGGAGCGTGCTGCTCCCGGTCACGTTGCCGGCGAGCGTGAGCGCGTTCGTCGTGAGCGTGAGCGGATGCGCGCCTGCGACGAGCGCGGGCGAGCCGTTGAAGAACAGCGCGCTGCCGCTGAAGAGCGCGGACGACCCGGCCGCACCGCCGAGGGTGACGGTGTTGTCGTAGGTCTGCGTGCCGCTCGTGCTGACACCGCCGCCGTTGACCGCGATCGCCCCGCCACCGTTGGTAGTGAGCGATGCGAGCGCAGCCGTGCCGCCGACCGCGCCGTCGAACGCGATCTGCGCGGGTGTGGTCACGGTGAGCGCTCTCGCCGTAGCCGGCGAATCGATGGTGCTCGAGAACGTCACCGTGCCGGCCATGCCCGGCGTCGCGGCGTTGCTGCCCGCCCGCGTGTCGATGACCACATCGCCGGCGAGGATCACCGGCGCGCCGAACGTGAGGTTCGCGCCGTTGCCGGCGGTGCCGAAGCCTATGTTCCCGTCGCCGCCTCTTGCGGTGATGTTCCCGCGCAGCGTGATCGACGCGGGCGAGCCGAACGCGATGTCACCCGCGGCGGCGCCGCCGGCGATGCTGTCCGATCCGCTGCCACTGGTGTCGATGTCCGAGACCGCTATGCCACCCGGTCCGCTGAACGTGACGTCGCCGCCGCGGGTCGCGGGCGCGAACGAGCGGATCGACTTCGTGGCGACCTTGCCGAGGAGGTCGATGCTCGTCGCGGCGGTGATCAGGACCGGACCCCGGACTCCGCTCGCGCTCGTCGTGATCGTACCCGCCGCGGTCGACGTGATCGCCCCGGCCGTGCTCTGCAGTGTGACCGCGCCGCCGTTGGTCGTCACCGCACCGTCGATCGCCATCGTGCCTGCGGAGATGACGTCGTACGCGGCCGCGCTCGCCGTGCCGTTCGCGACGCCGCCGACGGTTGCGAGCGTGACGCCGTCGGCTTCGCTGATGAAGACCCCGCTGCCGCTGCCTTCGGAGGAGGCGAACAGCGCGCGCGTGCGCGCCGCGAGCGTTCCCGCCGCGGTGCTCAGGCGGTTGACGTCGGTGCCGACAGCCAGGTCGGCGTCGAGCACCACCTGGGCGCCCGTCGCCGTGCCGGAGCCGGTGATCGCGCCGAATGCAGCCGTCGTGAGCGTGGTCGTCGAGCCCGCATTGCCGAGGGCGGCGTTGACGACGATGTTGCCGAAGACGTTGGTCGCGAGCGTCGTCGGTCCGGTGAACCCCGTGCTGTTCACCGCGCCGCCGACCGTGAGCATGCCGGTGGACGTCACGTCGTACGCACCGCCGCCCGCGGCCCCGTTGACGATCGAGCCGTCGACCGTGCCGAGCGTGACCGAGCCCGAATTGCCGACGAACACGTCGCCGGAAGTGCGCGTGCGCGCGGCGAGGGTCGCAGCCGACGTCGCGGCGCGCGTGCCCGAGCTTCCGATGCCCGTCAGCGCGTCGAGCACGACGGTCTCGCCGGCGATCACACCCGATCCGGTGATCGTGCCCTGCTCGTTGCCGCTGCCCGCGGTCAGCGTGACGCGCTTGCCGCCCGTCGGTGACGAGAACTCGCTCGCGCGCGATTCGACTTTCGATCCCGCGTTGAGGACCATGTTGTCGCCGGCCTGCAGCGTGACATTGCCTTCGCCCGCTGCGGAGCCGGTGGAGCGCACCGTCACGCCTGCGTTCACCGTGAGGTCGTCGCCGCTGCCGGCAACGTCGCCGGCGGTGATCGTGATGTCGCCGCTCTGGATGAGATCGCTCGCGATCGTGATCGGGCTGTGCGCGGTGAGCGTGAGCGCGCCGCTGCCGGCGCTGGAGCCGCTCGTGATGTCGGCCACGCTCCCGAGCGTGAGCGCGCCGGTATTGTCGATCGCAACGCCGCCGGCGCCCGAGTTGAGGAACGCGATGCGGCTCACCGCGGTCCGCAGCGGCGTCGCCGAAGAGCCGATGCCGTTCGCGGCACGCAGCGCAAGCGCGCTTGCAGTGATCAGCGGCGATGCGCCGGCGGCGTTGCCGATCGTATCGCCGGTCACCAGCGAGAGCGTGTTCCACGTCGCCGGCGAGCCCGCGATCGCTCCGCCGAGCGTGATCGGTCCCGATGTGGCCGAGCCGATCGTGAGCGCGCCCGTCGTCCTGACCTGACCGAGCAGCGTGCTCTCGAGCGAGAGCGGAGCGGGTTTGCCGCCGCCGGTTGCGCCGAGCACGATCGCGCTGTTGTCGATCGCCGGTGCCAGCGTCACGCCGGCATTGCCGGTGACGGTCCCGGTGAAGCTCATGCTGTTCGCGTAGAGCAATGCGCTCGCGCCGCCCGCATCGACGTTGCCGCTGCCGACCGTCAGTGCGCCCGCCGATGCGCGCAGCGTGACGTCGCCGGCGGTCGTGCTGATGCCGTTGGCCACGGCGATGGTGACTCCGAGGCTCGTCGTTGCGCCGAGGTTGCCGACGGTGAGGCCGCCCGAGTCCGCGTTCGTGAACGCGAAGCTCGACCCCGAGCCCGCCACGATACCGACGGTGTTGCCCGACTCATCGAGGGTGACCGCGGAATCGCCGAGGACCTTGAGCGTGCCGCCTGCGAGCGCGCTGCCGGACGTTTGCGAGATCGCACCGCCCGTGGACTTCAACTGGATCGCGCCCGCCGCGCCGCCGCCAAAGCCGCCGCCCGCGGACGCGTCGACCGAGCCGACCGAGATCGCGCCCGAGTCGTTGAGCACGGTGACGATGCCGCCGCCGCCCGCGCTGCCCGCGACCGGCGCGTCGCCGCCTTTCGCGTTGATCGCCGCGACCAGCGTGATGTCGCCCGCGCCGGTCGAGCGCACGAGCACGTCACCACCCGTGCCTGCCGCGGCGCCGCCGCTGTCGCTGCCGGCGGTCGTGATCGTGCCGTTCGCATCGGACGCGATCGCGCCGGTGCTCACGAGCTTCACCGTGCCGCCTGCGATGCCGAGCGTCGTGGGCATGGTATTGACCGCTGCGTTGATCGTGAGGGCGCCGGTGTTGTCGACGTCCAGCGCGCCGCCGTTGGTCGAGATACCGGTAGTGGTCGAGCTCGACGTGCCGTCGTTCGTCGTGAGCGTACCGATCGTGAGCGGCTGCGAGTTGACCAGCGTGACGGGCGCGGTCACCGCGCCCGCGAGCACCGTGACGTCGTTCGCCGTGCCGGCGAGATCGAAGCTCGTCGCCTGGCCGAGCAGGCGCAGCCCGCCTGCGGTGATCCTGCTTCCCGCGCTCTGCGTGACGCTGCCGCCGGACGCGTTGATCGTGACATCGTGGCCGGCGCCGCGGTCGTTGACGATCGTACCGTCGAGCGCAAGCGCGCCGCCCAGGCTGCGGACCAGGATGTCGCCCGCCATCGCCACGTTGCCGATCGTGGCGCCGCCGATCGAAACCGCGCTGCTCGAGCCGGCGCCGGCGGTGCCGGTGATGTCGATGTTGCCCGAGCTCGTGAGCGTGCCGCCGCTGAAGACGACGCCGTTGTTGCTGCTGCCGCCGCTGCCGCCGGTGCCGCGCAACGACACGCCGTTGCCGCTGATGGCGGTCGCGTTGAGCGAGACGCCGTGATTCGAGCTGCCGGTCGTGCCGCCCTGCCCGACGATCGAAACGCTGCCGCCGCTCGCATCCAGCGTCGCGCCGCTCAGGTTCACGCCGATCGCGGATACGCCGCCCGCCGCGCCGGTCACCGCGCCGGTCAGCGTGGTGTCGCGACCACCGAACGTGATGTCCCCGCCGCGCGTCAGCACGCTGGGCGCGCTGATCGCGGCGATGCCGCCGCCGGCCGCATCGTCGCTGTTGGCGTTGAACACGACGTTGAGCTTGTCGGTGCCGGCTGTGCCGCCGGACTGCTGGATCGTCGCGCCGATGAGCGTGATGTCGTCGGCGGCGTTGAAACGCACGCTTCCCGTGCCGGTGCCGGTGCGCGCGATCGTCTGGCCCGATGCGACGGTGATATCGGTCCCCGCGTTCATCGTCAGCGAGTCGATCACGCTGACGCCTGCGTTGATCGCCGCCGAGGCGCCGGTGATCAATTGCAGGTTCGGTGCGTTCACCGGTGCGATCGCCGAAGACACCGCCAGCGCTCCGGCCTCGCTGCGGCCGACGACGAGCATATTGGCGGTGACTTTGTTGAGCTCGGCGTTCGTCAGACCGAGCGTTCCCGCGGTATCGGCGCCGAGCGTGATCGCGCGGCCGGCGCTGAGCGTCCGCAGCGTCACGGTGTTGCCGACGTTCGTGATCCCGGTGACCGACGCGAGGCTCATGTCGTCGGCGGTCAGCGTGATCGGCGCAGCACCCGCCGTGTTCCGGATCTCGCTCGACCCGCCGCCTGTCGCGACGTCGATGCCGAGTGCGCCGCTGCCCGCGCCCGTGCCCGTGATCGAGAGCGCCGCAGCGCCCGACGACTGCACGGTAATGCCGCCGAGCAGGACGCCGCTGTTGTTCGTGCCGCTGCCGCCGCCCGTTCCGGTGATGCCGATATCACCCCTGACGGATGACACCGTTGCGCTGCTTTGCCCGGTCACGCCTTGGTTGCCGCTCGTCGCGCTCCCCGACGTGACGTTGCCGGTCAGCGTGATCGTTCCCGCGCCGGGATCCGCGCTCGTCGAAGTGACCTGCGCATCGCTGAGGAACACGCCGATGTTGTTCATGGTGCCGCCGTCGGCGGTCCCGTTGATCGCGATCTGCCCGGTGCCGCTGGTGCTCACCAGCGCGCTCGAGAAGATCGACACGCCATGGTCGGCCTGCCCGGCGCCCTTGCCCGTACCGGTGATTCCGATGTTGCCGCTGGCTGTAGTGATCGTCGTGCCGGAGCCGCCGATATTGACGCCGGGATTGCCGGTGCTGCCTGCACCGCCGGTCCCATTGAGCGTAATGCCGCCGGTGCCCGTGGAAGTGATGTCCGCGCCGCCTGCGAGCCGTATCCCGATCTGGTTCGCCGAGCCGCCGACGGCGCCGCCGGTGCCGGTGACCGTGATCCCGCCGGCGGCGGCTGTCGTCACGAGCGCGTTGCTCGTGATGTCTACGCCGTAGTTGTCCCGACCGGCCGTGCCGCCCGTCCCGGCAATCGTGATGCCGCCGTTCGCGGACACCGTCGAATCGGTCAGCAGCACGCCGTGGTTGTTGCCGTCCGAGCCCGACAAGTGCGAGCCGCCCTTGCCGAAAATGCCGACGCTGCCCGCGCCCGCATCGAGTGTCGCGAAGCTCAGGCGCACGCCTTCGCCGTTGGTTGCGTTGCCGGTCGCGACGTCGGTGACGGTATTCCCCGCCGCCGCACGCCCGCCGAGCGTGATGCTGCCGCCGTTCGACGTGAACGACACCGCGCTCCCGGAAATGCCGTTGAGCGCAACGCGCCCCGCGTCGTTCGCGTCGCTGTCGGCGTTGAGCACGATCGACAGCGCACCGGCGCCCGGCTGAATGGTCACACCGCTGTTGACGTTGATGTCGCCCGACGCATTGAGTCGCATCGTCGCCGCGCTCGAATTGCTCTTGGTGAACGTCTGGCCGCTCGCGATGGTGATGTCGCCGCCGCCGGCGTTCGCTGTGAAGTTTCTTCCGAAGCTTGCGCCGTTGAGCATCAGCGCGTTCGAGTCGACGATGCTGATGTCTTTCGCGCCGCTGTTGGCGAGCGTGACCGCGCCGTTGAAATCGTTGGCGGAGTCCGTCAGCGTGATCGAGTTCGCGCCGGCATTGAAGCTCGATGCGCCCGAGACGACGACGCGCGAGGTTTGCGTGATGTCGCCGCCTGTCGTGATCGTGAGGCTGCCGGCGGCCTCGACACCCGCTGTCGTCGTCGCGGTTTCAGCCACCTGACGCACGCTGTTCACGGTGCCGAACGCAAGGGCGTCGGCGTCGCGATAGGTCACCGAGCCACCGGCCGCGTTGATTGCGAGCGTCGACACGTTGTTGGAGCCGTTCGACAGCGAGAAAGCGGCGCCCGGCGTGTCGGACAGCAGGCGCAGGCCGCTCGCATTGATGAACCCGCTCACGCTGACCGAGCCGCCGCCCGAGGCGTTGAGGGTCAGGTTGCCGGTGGTGAGGATCGGGGATACCTCCGGTATCACGGGAAACACCGGGGCGTTGCCCGCGATCGACATACCGCTGCCCCCGAGGCTGCGCACCAGGATGTCGCCGGTCATCCCGGCCTTGCCGAGGGCGCCGAACTGTTCGATCCTCACGCCGAGCGAGTTGGCGCTCGTGCCCGTCACCGCGATGCTGCCTGCCTCCGCTTCGACGCGGTTCTGGTTCGACAAGGTCGCGCCCAAGAACCACACGCCGTAGTCTCTCGGGTCGACGCCGCCGGTGCCGCCGGTGCCTGTCAATGTGATGCCGCCTGCGCCCGCACCGGTGCTGGTGGAAAGGATCGACGCTCCCGACTGCACCACTATCCCGGCGTTGCCTCCCTGCGAAGAGCCGGCGCTACCGGCGCCGCCGGTGCCCGTGATCTGGATCGCGCCGGTGCCGGTGGTGGAGATCGTCGTATTGTCGTCGCTGACCAGCACGCCGACATTCGAAAGCTGATTCGAGCCGCCGGTCCCGAAAATCTTGATGCCGCCCGCAGCCGTGGTGATCGTCGCGCCGCCGAAAATCTGGACGCCGCGATTGGCGCCGTCGGACGATGATCCGCCCTGGCCGACGATGCTGATCTCGCCGTCGGTCGACGAGATGGCGGTTCCCGTAACGCTGACCCCGTTCGCCAGAATGCCGGCGCCGCTTCCGGCCTGGCCGGTGATGCTGATCGCGCCGCTCGTGGACTGGATCGTGCCGCCGGACGTGCGCACCCCGGGCACCACGTTGGGCGACGCGCCGGTAATGGTGATCTTGCCGGCGCCCGACGTGAGCGTGGAGTCGGTCATCAACACCGACCCCAGGGTAAGGTTGACGTTGGGGTCGGCATCGGGCGTCCGGGTGCCGCCGGTGAGCTGGATGTCGCCGCCGTTGGTCGCGATCGTCGCGGTATCGAGGGTGATCGCGCCGGCGCCGTCGGTGTCGTTGAAGCTGGAGAGCAGGGTCACCGTTTTTCCGGCCGCCTCGGTCAGTACCTTCGATCCGCTGAGCAGCTTGACGTTGTCGCCCGCGCGCAGCGTCAGGTTGCCGCCCGTCGATTTGACCGTTACCCCCGCGTTGACCGTGATGTCGTCCCCAGCCGCGGCCGACTCGGTCGCGTCGAGTGTCATGTCCCCGGCGAAGGTCGTATCCACGGCGAACGTCAGCGGGCTGTGCGTGCGCAGATTGAACCCGCCGTTGCCGGCATCGGAGCTCGTGATGCCGGCGACGCTCGTGACCGCCAGCGCCCCGTGGTTGTCGAGCGACACGCCGCCGGCGCCGGTGTTCATGAAAGCGATATTGCTGACCTGGCTGCGCACCGGAGCGTCGGGCGCGCCGATGCCGTTGACCGCGCGCAGCGCGAGCGAAGTCGCGGCGATGCTCGCGCTCGGATCGGCGTTGGCGTCGGCGATGCGGTCACCCGTGACGAGCGACAACGTCTGCCACGTGGACGACGAGCCGTGCACCGGCCCCGTCAGCGTGATCGAGCCGGACGAGTCCGAGCCGATCGCGAGCACGCCTCCGGTGATCACGTGGTCGAGCATCGGCTGCGTGATCGAAAGCTTGCCGGCAGCGCTCGCGCCGAGCGCGATCTCGGTCGCGTCCGACGGCGCGAGGATGACGCGGTCGGCGCCTTTGACCGTCCCGGTCAGCGCGAGATCGTTCGTGACGATCGACGCAATGCCGGCATCGACCGTCCCTGCGACGCGCGTGACGCCGGAATCGCCGCCTTCGAGATAGATCGCACCATTGCGCTCGACGGCGTTGCGCGCCTGCACGATGCCGTCGATGTTGAGCACGGTGTCGAGCAATGCATTCCGCGCAGCGGCGCTCATGATCACGCGACCGCCATCGGCGACGACGATGCCGTCGTGCGCGATCTTCGCCCCTGCGCCCGCTGCGTTCACCTTGAGGCTGAGCAAGCCGTCGCCATGGAAGTCGAGCACCATGTCCTGACCTGCGGCGAGGGCCACGGTGCCGTTGCTCGCGGTGAGCGTGCCGCTGTTGAACACCTGGTTCGCCAGCAGCGCGACATAGCCACGCTCGCCCGCCTTGATGGATGCGCCCTTCTCGATCGTGATGTTGCCGGCGGCGCCGCTGAAGACGTTGCGGCCCGCCATGAAATCGGCGTTGCTGATGTTCGCGGTCGACGCGACGAGCCCTGCGACGTCGACGCTCGCGCCTTTGGAGAACAGGATGCCGCTCGGGTTGATCAGGAACACCTGGCCGTTGGCCTGGAGGCTGCCGGCGATCGTCGACGGATTCGGGCCGACCACGCGGTTGAGCGCCACCGACGCCGCGTTCGGCTGGTTGAAGATCACCGCCTGGCCGACGTCGATCGAGAAGCCGTTCCAGTTGAGCGCCGCGCGCTGCGTCGACTGGTTGATGACCGTGGTGTTGGCGTCGGGCCGCTGCACCGTCGCGGCCCCGCCGACCACCTGCTCGCCGGTCGGTCCCGCATGGGCGAGTCGCACGCCGGGTCCGTAGGCGGCGATCAGCGCTGCGGCGACGGCGGCGGTGACGGGATTGAGGCGAGTGACGAGATTTGAACGCGGGCGTACGACGTTCGAAGACCAACGCGGCGACTGCTGCATCCTGACCCCTGCGACTTTTCTTTGAATCGTATTTACGCGGCGCCAGTGAGCCGGCGTCGGCCTGCACTGCTGAGAGCCTGGGCGGCTTTCGGGAGCGGGGAAGGACCTGATTGGGGATCAGGGGCTGAGTCCTGCTCGCGCACCGTCTTGACGGGCTCGATCGGAAGTTCGTGATCTGCATCACGATATTACCGATGGCCTATGCCCCCAACAACCCGCCACATTTCCGATAAGGGCAATTATTCCTCTTGACAATCAGCGCCCTATCGACCACACGTGGCCGATGAGGCTGCTTTTCGTCCACCAGAACTTCCCGGCGCAGTTCCGCTATCTGGCCGCGGCGCTCGGCCGCGAAGGGCGCACCGAGGTGGTCGCGCTCGGCGACGCCGCGGCGGCGGGCCGGCGCCCGCCGCTGCCGGGCGTGCGGCTCGTCACCTACCACTTCGAGCGGTCCGGCGTGACCGCCGCGCATCCGTTCGCGCAGCCTTTCGACGCAGCGATCGCACGCGGCCACGCCGTCGCGCACCGCTGCCGCGCGCTGCGGGCGGAGGGCTTCGTTCCCGACGTGATCTATGCGCACCCCGGCTGGGGCGAGGCGCTGTTCCTGCGCGACGTCTTTCCCGACGCGCGAATCGAGCTCTATGGCGAGTTCTACTATCGCGCGAGCGGCGCGGACGTCGGCTTCGATCCCGAATTCACGGCCGCGGCCGACGACGCGCTGCGCGCGCGCGCGAAGAACGCAGCGGCGCTGCTTTCCATGGAAGCGGCCGACGGCGGCATCAGCCCCACCGAGTGGCAGCGCAGCGTGCATCCCGCGGGCTTTCGCGAGCGCATCCAGGTGATCCACGACGGCGTCGACACCGACTGGTTCGCGCCCGATCGCGAAGACGTTCTGGAGCTACCCGGCGGCGCACGCCTGACCGCGCGCGACGAGATCGTCACGTACGTGGCGCGCGGGCTCGAGCCGTATCGCGGCTTTCACACCTTCATGCGCGCGCTGCCGAAGCTGCAGGCGCTGCGGCCGAACGCGCACGTGGTGATCGTCGGCAACGACGCGGTGAGCTACGGCAATCCGCCGGCCCACGGTTCGTACAGGGAACGGCTGCTCGGCGAGCCTGGCGGGCGCATCGACACGAGCCGCGTGCACTTCCCCGGCTGGTTGCCGTATCCGGCCTTGCGCAGCGTCTACCGCGTCTCGAGCGCGCACGTGTACCTCACCTACCCTTTCATCCTGTCGTGGTCGGTGCTCGAAGCGATGGCGTGCGGCTGCGCGGTCGTCGGCTCCACGACGGCGCCGGTCGAGGAAGTGATCGCGCACGGCGACAACGGGCGGCTGGTGGACTTCTTCGATTCTTCGATGCTCGCGGAGGAGATCGCGAGCGTGCTGCAGACAGACACGTCGGCAATGCGCAGGCGTGCGCGCGAGACGGTCGTCGACCGCTACGACCTCACGCGCATCTGTCTGCCTGCGCAGAGGCGCGCGCTGGGTCTCTAGAAGTACTTGACGAGCTGGAAGTAAAGCCGCGGTATGCGCTTGGCGGTGTCCGACACCGGCGTGCCGACGGTGCGCCACGCAAGCGTGCTGCGCACGAAGAAGTTGTCCTGCTGCCCCCACGACACGCCCACGCCGCCGCCCGCCAGCGTGCGGTGATTGGTCGCGGCCTCCACGGCGAGCGGGCTCTCGTTGAGGCGGCCTTTGGCCCAGTCGTAGAAACCGAACACCTGCACCCCGCCCGGCACGAACTGGATCGGCGGCAGGTTGTAGCGCAGCTCCGCGGTCGCGAGCTGGGCTTCGTCGGAGGTCGATTCGCCCTGTGCGTACGCGCGCACCGCGAACGGACCGCCGAGGCTGAACTTCTCGCTGCCGTCGAGGTTCTTCGACGCGAGCTGGAACCCGTACGACGCGTAGAGGCTGACGGGGCCGTACACCGCCTGCGTGCGCGACAGCGTGCCGTTGAGCTTGGTGTAGCTGCCGTGCGCGTTGCGGGTGGCCTGGTCGGCGGTGAAGTCCGCCGCGGTCTTGATGTCGAGATCGCCTTGCGTGACCGTGAACGACGCGGTGCTGAAGGCGCCGCCGAGCAGCCCGTCGCGGATGTCGCCGTTCAGCGTGAACACGCCGGCCTTGATCCGGCGATCGCTCACCGTCAGCAGCGCGCGGCGGTCGTCGTGGAAATCGCGCACGTCGAAGCTCGCCTGCGCGAAGAGGTTGTAGGCGCGCGTGCGGAAGATCGGGTGCAGCGCGAACACCGACGTCACGTCCGAGTCGCCGCTCTGGTTGAGTCCCTTGAAGGCATCGGTGCCGAGGTGATAGCGCAGCTTGAGGTACGCCGCGCCGACCTTGGTGCCGTACGGCCCGACCGGCGCGAGATACGACAGCCGCGCGAAATCGGTGTCCTCGCCGCCGCCGGGCACGCCGAGCTGGCCGCGCATCGAGAGCAGGTCGCCGATCCCAAGCGGGCTGTTCCAGTTGACGCTCACGCCGAAGCGGTTCTCTCCGGTGAAGCGCGAGCCGTGGTTGTCGAATTCGAAGGTGCCGTCGATGCGCTTGCCCGGCACGACCTGCACCACGAGGTCGGCGGTGCCGGGCGTCGGACCGGGCTCGACGACCGAGCGCACGGTGATGCCGCGCAGGTCGTTCGCGTTGAAGAGCGCGCGCTCGATCGCGTCGGAGTGCATGACCATGCCCGAGGTCAGCACCGACAGCGTGCGCTCGACCGCGGCGCGCGACACCGGCGAGTTCGGCGGGACGTCGATCCTCACGTTGGCGAGACGGCCTTCGAGCACCGCGATCTCGACGACGCCGCCCTCGAGCTTCTGCTCGGGGATGTAGGCCTGCGCGACGAAATAGCCGCGGTCGCGGAGGTAATCGGTGACCGCGCGCGCCGCCGCTTCGAGATCGTCGAACGAGCGGTCGGCGCCGACGTACTTCTGCACCAGCGGCTGGAGCGAATCGGGGGAGACGCGGGTGAGGCCGCTGAACCTGAAGCCTTTGACCTCGAGCTTCAGCCCGGGCGCGGGCTTCACCGCGCGGCGCGGCGTCTGGACGTCGATGGCGGGGGCGCCCCGCGGTGGCGGGATCTCGCGCGCTTTCTCTCCGAGGTCGCGCAGCGCGTCGCCGGCGCCCGGGACCGGGGTGGGAGGCTGCTGTGCGTGGGCGGCGGCCGAAGCGAAGGTCAGCGCGACGGCGGCCGCCAGTGACTTGATCCGAACCCTTGCAGAGGCTGCTGCGCGGTCGTGTCTCAATATGCTCCCTGAATTTCTTCTTCTGCAGGCTCCCTGCCCACCGCCGCGAAGGATAACCCACGCGGGCGCGCGCCGCATCTCCGGCAGGTCACTTCGGCTTCGCCTGCGCGCACGCCAGCGCAGATTCCGGGTCGCCCTGCACCGCCGTGCACAGCTCGGGCGCGCGCGCGATGCCGGCGGCCGTGGCGATGGCCTCCTCGGTCGCTTCGTCGAAAAGGTCTTCGCGCTGCCGGCGCAGCAGCTCGCTGATCTGCTGTGGATCGGTGATCAGCACCGGCCGGAAGTTGAACACGACCTCGCGATGGGTGAAGTCGTTGGCGAACTCGTAGTGCGGCGCGCGCGCGGGATCGCCCGTGAGCCATACCGTCGGGAAGGCGCGGCTCGAGTTCGGCGTCACGACGAACTGGCCCGGTACGTCGACGCGCAGCGGCACCGCCTCGGTTCCGAAGATCCCGCCGTTCGCCGACGTGCCGTTGAAGGTCAGGGCCGCCGGACCGCTGAAGCCGGTGAACGGCAGCAGCGCCTGGACGAGCCCCGTCGCCGGATCGACGAGCACCTGGATCGCGCTCACGACGATCTGCTGGCCGCGGGTCCTCGCGTTGAAGGCGATCGTGCTGCCGTTGACGTCCAGCAGCGCGAGCGGCGTCGCGTTGCCGACGTTCTGGAACGTGACGTTGCCCGATCCTGCGTCGACGCCCAGCGAACGGTTGGTCGCGCCGCCGCCCGGATCGACGCCGTTATTGAACTGCACGCTGTTGTTCGCCGCCCCGCCGGTGTTGATCGTCAGGTTCTGGTTGAGCTGCACGTTGCCGGTGAAGCTGACGGTCTGTCCGCCCGGCCCGGCCGTGACGTTCACGGTCTGCGGCGACGAGCCGTTGAACACCGTCGTGTTCGGGCCGGAGATCACGTCGAAATCGGCGAACGCCGCGTTCGCGCCGACATTGCCCGAGAACGTGACGGTGCCCGTCGGCGCGTTGACGAGCAGCGTGCGGTTGTTCGTCGCCGCGTCGGCGTCGAGCGCGCCGCCGAACGTCATACCGCCGGCGGTCGAGTCGAGGCGGGTGTTCGCGCCGATCACGACCGGGTTGTTGTAAGTCTGCGATCCCGTCGTCGTCACCGCGCCGCCATTGATCTGCGTGCCCGATGCGCTCGTGGTGAGCGAGCCGAGCGGATTGCCGTTCCCGCCGACCACGCCGTCGAAGCGCGCGACGTTGCCCGAGGTGATCGTGAGCGCGCGCGGCGTCGCCGGCGACTCCAGCGTGCCGGCGAAGGTGAGCGTGCCCGCGCCCGAGTTGAGCGTCGTATCGCCTGCGAGCGTGACGTTCTCGTTGTAGCTTTGCGCGCCCGTCGTCGTGAGCGCGCCGATGAGGCTCGTCGCGCCGCCGTTGCCCGTCGTGAGCGCGCGGATGCCGGTAAACGCCGCGCCGTCGATGCTCGTGGTCCCCGAGAAATTCAGCGTGAGATCGTTGTTGCCGCCGGTCACGGTGCCGGCGAACGTCGGCGTGGTGCCGGTGAGCGTCGTCGCGCCGGCCAGCACGACAGCGTCGTCGTAGCGCTGGGTGCCGGTGGTGGTGAGATTGCCGGTGAGGTTCGTCACCCCGCCGCCGCCGCTCGTGAAGTTGCGCACGGCGGTGAAGGTCGTGCCGTTCACCGTGTGCGTGGCGGAGAAGCTCAGCGTGAGGTCGAAACCGCCGCCGACGACGATGCCGCCGAACGTGGGTGTGGTGCCGGTGAGCGTCGTGTCCGCGCCGAGCGTGACGTTGCCGCCGTAGCTCTGGGCGCCCGTAGTGAAGACGCTGCCGGTGTTGAGCTGCGTGGGTCCGCTCACGGACAACGCCGACAGCGGCTGGACGGAGTCTCCGACCACGCCGTTGAACGTCGTCAGTCCGCTGGTGGTGACGGTGAGGCTGTGCGGCGTGAGCGGCGATACGATCGCAGCGCCGAACGTCACGCTCGCGCCGTTCGTGGCAACGACGACGTCGTTCGCGAGCTGCACGGGCGGCGCGAGGGAGACCGTGCCGCCGTTCGTCGTCACGTTGCCGTTGAGCTGGATCGGCCGCGGCCGCGCTGGGCTGATCGGGACGTCGTTGACGATGGTGCCGGTGGTGATGACGTCGAGCGGCGCGCCCGCCGCCGCGATGTTGATCGCGTTGAGCGCGACCACGCCGCGTCCGGCATCGGTGCCTTCGGTGCTGTTGAGGAAGATGCCGTCGGCGGCGGTCGTGCCCGTCGTCGTGAGCGTAGCGAAGCCCTGGACGTTGGTCGCGCCGCCGCTCGCGTATTCGGTGACGATGTCCTGGCGCGCCGCTGCGCTGCCGATGCGCTGTCCGTTGAGCGTGAGCGTCCCGCTGGTCGCGGTGTCGTTGCCGCTGCCGTTCGAGACCGTCGCGAGGTTGGGACCGATCGTGCCGGCCTGGATCGCGCCGGTGGTGGTGACGGTCACCGAACCGGTGCGCGCCGTCGTTGCACCGGGGGTGCCGCCGTCCGCCTGCGCGATACCGCTGAAGATGCGGCCGGCGCCGGTCACGCCCGCCGCGCCCGCGGTCACGGTGATGTCGCCGGTGATTGCGTCCACACCGGGCGTCGCCGTCGTGTTCACGGCGCTGGTGAAGATGCCGCTCGTGGACGAGCCGAGATCGACCCCGCCGCTCGAGCTCACGTTGGCGCTTCCGGCGCTGAGCCCGCCTTGGAACGAGATCGCTCCGCCGCCGGTCGTCGTCAGGCGCACGTCGTCGCCGTTGAAAGCGAGACCGTTGCCGCCGACGCCCACGCCGGCGAACCAGAGCAGCGGCGCACCGTTCGTCGTGCGGATGTCGAGAATTTGCCGATCCGCGGTGCGAGTCATTGCAATAACCCCGAGCGTCGCGGCGCTGGTGACGAACGCGTCTCCCGCGGCGCCCGTTCCGCGCGACGTCAGGAACAGCACGCCGCCGTTAGCGGCGGGGACGCCGGTCGCTGTGCCGACCGCGACCGCCTGCGGCGACGCCGCGGTGCCGATGCCGCGGCCCCTCACGATGACGTTGCCCGTAGTGACCGTGTCGTCGGCGCCGCCGCCGGTCATCGTCGCGTTGCCGCTGCGTAAGAGGCCCGTGCGCACGTCGCCGGCGGTGCCGCCGTCGACGGTCAACGAGCCGGACGTCGCGAAGACCGCACCGCCGGCGCCGGTCGCGGTGACCGCGCCGGTGGAGAGCGTGCCGGCGCCGGTAACGCCCGACGCGGCCGTGATGCCGATATCTCCTGTGGCGATGAAGGCCGCGGGGGCCGCCGCATTGACGGCGCTCGTCGCGAGGTTTGCATTCAGGTTCACCGCACCGGCGGAGGTCGCCGAGATGTTGCCGGCCGCCATGTCGCGCGCGAACGTAATGCTGTTACCGGCTGCGGCCGTGTTGGCCGTGAGGGAATCGCCGTCGAGCGCGTTGCCGCTGCCTTCGACGCCGGTATCGGCGCCGCCGGCGAGGAAGGTGAGGTTCCCGCCTTGCGCCTCGAACCTCAGGGACTGCTGGTTGTTCGGCGCGGTGGTGATGTTCCGCATCGGGAGTCCGGTCGCGCTGCTGACGAGGATCTGGCCGGCCTCGGAGTCGGACGCCGTGCGAACGCCGGTCGTGGCGACGTCGAGGACACCCTGCGTGTTCGTGCCGCCGCCCGAGGCCGTGCCGAACGCGATGAACTGTGAGTTGCCGGAAACGCCGATGCGGTTCGCGCTGAGCGCGATGTCGCCCGTACGAGCCTGGCCGGACGCGCCGGACGTCGCGCTGCCGGTCGTCATCTGTCCCGCGAGCAGCGTGCCGCCGCTTGCGGTGACGTCGATCGAGCCCGAGCGAGCGGTCCCGCTGGCCGGTCCGCTACCCCCCGCGGTCGCATTGCCGGTCGTAAGCGTGCCCGCGCCCGTGATCGAGCCGTTCGCGAGCAGCGTGATACCGCCGCTCGTCGCGGCGGCGCCGGGAACGCCGCCCGTGCTCATGCTGCCCGTGCTGACCGGGCCGGTGATCGTGATCGCTCCGCCCGCGACGACGTCGTAGCCTTGCGACCCTGCGGCGCTGTTCGTGACGGCGCCTATCGTATTCAGCGTGACCGCATCGGTCTCGTTCACGAACACCCCGCCGCTCGTGCGGCTTCTCGCCGCCAGCGTGGCCGCGGCGGTGTTGACGCGCGCACTCGTTCCGGCCCCGACGCCGGTCGCGCTGTCGAGCGTGACGTCGTTGCCGCTAACCATCGTCGTGCCGGTCGTGATCTGTCCTGAGGCGGAAGTCAGCGTCACGTTCGCCGCGGTCACGCCGGCAACGCCGTCGACGGTGCCGACCTGCAGCGAGCCGGAATTGGTGAACGTGAAGTCGCCGAGGCCGCTGTTGGCGCCAAGCGTCGCGACGTTGTTCTGCGGGTCGGTGATGGTCACCGTGCCGCCCGCGTCGATCGCAAGCGTGCCGGAAGGCAGCACGATGCCGCCCGCGATACCGGTGATGCCGCCGCCGGTGTTCAGATGCAGCACCGATACGTTCGGCGCGATGTCGCTCGCGATCGTGATCGCGCCCGACGCACTGCCGGCGGCCGCGGTGCCGACGATCAGGCGCTGCGCGGTGATGCCGTTCATCTCGGCCGCGTTCAGCGCGAGACTCGACGCCGAATCTCCGCCCAGCAGGATCGTCCGGCCCGCGTTCAACGGGCGCAGCGTCACCGTCTGGCCGGCCGCGGTGATGCCGGTCAGCGCCATGTTGTCGGACGTGAGCGTGACGAAGCCGCCGGACGTAACCGGACCGAGGTTGATCGCGCTGCCCGCGACCGCGTCGAGCGACGCGACGTTCGTCGCACCGGTCACGGTGAACGAGCCGCCTCCGCCCGTCACCACCACCGACCTCGTGGGACCCGACAGCGAGCCGAAAGACGTGCTGTTGTCGGCGCCGCTGGCACGATCGCTATTGATCGTGAGGTTCGCGCCGAGCGTAACGGGGCCGGAAAGCGTCGCGGTGTTTCCGCCGGCGATGCCGCCGTTGACGTTCAGCACGGCTCCGTTCAGCCCGATCGCGCCCGCAGTCACATCGAAGTCCGCCAGCGCGCCCGTGGCACCTGCGCCGATGTCGCCGCTGAATGTCGCCGTGCCGCTACCAGCGATGACGCTCAGTGTGCGGTTGCCGATGCTGTTGCTCGCGTCGATCGTCGAGCTGAAAAAAACGCTGCTGTCGCTCGCGCCCGTGCGGTCGGTGTTGATCGTGACCGAACTCGCGCCGAGCGTGACAGCCCCGCTGAACGTAATCGTCTGCGCTGTCGCGCCGCCGTTCAGGTTGAACGTGCCGGCGTTCAGATTGATCGCGCCGCCAGTGACGTCGAGGTCCGCCAGCGCCGCTACGTTGCCGACGTCGCCGCCGAAGCTCACGTTGGCGCCGCCGGCATTCACGTTGAGCGCCCGCGGCGCCCCATTCGAATCGATCGACGAGCCGAATGTCACGGTGCTGTCGGCAGTACCGGCGCGGTCAGTATTCACCGTCACGTCCGCGCCCAGGGTTACGGGGCCAGTGAACGAGACCGTTTGCGCGGTCGTGCCGCCGTTCATGTTGAACGTCGGCGCGTTGAGGTTGATCGAGCCGCCGGTCACCGTGAGATTGGTGAGCGGCAGGGCCGCGCCGACATTGCCGTTGAAGCTCACGCTGCCGCTACCCGCGTTGACGTCGAGCGCGCGCGCCGCTCCGCCCGAATCGATCGTGGAGCCGAAGCTCACGTTGTTGTCCGAAGTCGACCCGGCGCGATCGGTGTTGATGCGGACGGTGCTCACGTTGTTGAGCTGCACCGGGCCGTTGAAAGCGGCGGTGTTGCCGCCGGCGCTCCCGCCGTTGATGTTGTACGTCGACGCGTTGAGATCGATGCGGGTGCCGGCGGTGACGCTGAGGCCCGACAGCGCGCCGGTCGTGCCGACCGAATTCGCGAACGTGACGATGCCGCCGCCGGAGCTCCCGGCGTTCACGTTGAGAACGCGATTGTTGGCGCCGTTGTCCGCATCGATCGCGCCGGCAAAGGTGACGGCGCTGTCGGGATCGGACGCGCGATCGGCGTCGATCGTGACCGCAGGCACGCCGAGGAAGACCGGGCCGCTGAACAGGTTGCCCTGTGCCACCGTGCCGCCGTCGAGGTTGAACGTCGCCGCGTTCAGGTTGATGCGGGCGCCGGTCGCGCTGAGGAACGGGAGAGGCGTGGTAACGCCGACCGACCCGCCGAACGTGATGGTGTCCGCCGGCGCGTTCACCACCAGCCCGCCCGGGCCTTCGATCTGTGCGAGCGTGACGCTCCCGGCTCCGCCGCCGTGGCCCTGGGTGCTCAAGGTGAGGCCGCCGGCCGCGAGCGACGTGACGCCGTTCAGCGTGACGCTCGGCGCGGTCGCCGCGCCGGGCGCGATGACGTTGATGGTCGTAGTATTGATCGCGATGCTGCCCGCGGTGACGTCGAAGTCCGACAGCGATCCCGCGCTGCCGATGACGCCGTCGAACGTCACCGTCGCGTTGCCCGCGTTGACCGCGAGCGCGCGCCCGGTCGCCGTGTTGTCGCCGTCGATCGCGCCGCCGAAGGTGACGCTGTTGCCGGTACCGCTGCGATTGGCGTTGATCGTCACGTCCGCGCCGAGCACGACATCGCCGTTGAAGCTGACGGTCTGGGCTGGCGCGTTGCTATCGTTGACGTTGATCGCGGCGCTGTTGAGGCGGATCGTGCGCGCGGTCACGTCGAGGTCGGCGAGCGCGCGGTTGGCGCCCACGCCGATGTTGCCGCCGAACGTCGCGGCGCCCCCGCTTCCCGCGTTGACGCTCAGTGTGCGGTTCTGGCCCGCCGTAGCGCTGTTGTCCGCACGGATCGTCGATGCGAACGTGACATCGGCCCCGGCAGCGGTCGTCGTGCATCCAACGCCCGTCGCGCACGTCGAGTCGACGAGCACGCTGTTGGTCGTGAGCGTGACCGGCCCGTTGAGCGCGATCGCCTGGCCGCTCGTGCGGATGTTCGCGCCGAGATCGATGCCGCCGCCCAGCGAGGGCGTGGTGTTCAGCGTCACCGACGCGTTGTCGGCGCCGGTCACGTCGCCGGTCACGAGCACCGAGAGACCGCGGATCGTCACCGGGTCCTGGAACGTCACGGCGCCGACCGTCGTCGCCGCGGTCGCCATGGCGCGGCCCAGCGTGATCGACTGGAATCCGTTCTGAAGCTGGTTCAGCGTTCCTGTCGGGAGCGTGAACGTGCCGGAGCCGCCGGCGATGCCCATCGCGACGTTGTCGCCGCCGGGCTGGATGAGCAGCGTGCTCGTGCCGCTGACGGTGCCCCCGAACGCGAGGCCGTCGGTGGTCAGCGTGAGCGGGTGATCGCCCGCGACGAGCGCGCTCGGCCCGCCGCTGAAGCCGAGAACGGCGCCGGTGAAGGCGACGGGCGAGCCCGCAGTGCCGCCGAGCGTGACGGTCGCATCGTAGCTCTGGTCCACGAGCGTCGTGACGCCGGAGCCGTTCATCGCAACCGGGCCGCCGCCGTTGCTGATCAATCGAGAAAGCGGCTGCGTGCCGCCGACGGCGCCGCCGAGCGTCACCTGTCCCGAGGTGCTGATCGTGAGCGGGCTCGCAGCGGCCGACGCCGTCGAATCGACGGTGCTCGACAGCGTGATCGCGCCGCCAGAATCGCTGACGAGGAACACGTTACCCGAGAGCGTCACCGGGCCACCGTAACTCTGGCCGTTGACCGTGCCGACGCTGACGCCGCTGTTCGCGACGTCGTTGATCGCGATCGGCCCGCCGCCGGTGATCGTGAGGCTGGAAAGGCGATTGCCGTCGCCGACGGTGTCGTTGAACGTCGTGGTGCCGGTCGTGCCGATCGTCAGCGCGCGCGCGGTGCCGTCGGTCGTGACCGTGTTGTTGAAGGTCACGGCGCCGCCGCTCATGCTCGTGAGCGTCGCACCGTTCGACAGCGACACCGTGCCGTTGTAAGTCTGTCCGCCGGTGGTGGCCACCGTGCTGCCGCCGAGATCGATCGAGCCGGAGGTGGTCAGCGACGTAAGCGCGGTCGTGTTTCCGATCGCACCGGGGAACAGCGTCTGCCCTGCCATCGTCGTGAGCGCACCCGCGCCGTTGATCGTGCTGGTGAACTGGAGAAACTCCGTGCCCACATTGATCGTCACGTTCGAGCCCGACGCCAGCGTCACGGGGGCGAGGAGCGAGATGCCGCCGCCGCCCGCCAGGGACGCGTCGATCGTCTGCGCCGACGTGCCGTTGAAAACGATCGCGGCGCCCGCCACGCCGTTGGTGGTCGCGCTCAATGCAGCGAGCGGCGTGACGTCGCCGACGTTGCCGGAGAAAGTCACGTTGCCGCGCGCGCTCACGCCGAGCTGCCGGTCGGTTGCGCCGGTGTTCGCGTTGATGCTGCCGCCGAACGTGATCGGAGCGCCGGTGCAGCTGCAATCCTGGAAAAGCGTGTCGTTGTTGAGCACGACGTTGTCGTTGTAAGTCTGCGGTCCTTTGACGGTAATGGTGCGCGTGCCGGGCGCACCGGCGAATACGGTCGTGCCGCCACCGCCCGTGCTCAAACCCCCGAGCTCCGAGCCGGACACGTTGATGTCCGCGTTGAACGTCGTCGTGCCCGAAGTGTTCACCGCGAGCGTCGCCAGCGCGTTCTGGCCGAGATCGCTGTCGAACCCCGACTGGATCGTCGAGCCGAACGTGATCGCACCGCCGCCGGTGCTCGTCATCGTCGTGTTCGCGCCGAGCGTGAGCGCATCGCCGTAGCTCTGCGCGCCCGTCGTCGTCACGGACGAGACGGCGCCGGTGGAGGGCGCCGGCCCGCCGTTGAGCGCGGTCGTGCCGCCGGCGTCGGTGGTCAGCGATGCGAGCGGCGTCGTCGCACCGATGGCGCCGTTGAAAGTCGTCGCGCCGGACGAGTTGACCGTAAGCGCGCGCGCGGGCCCGCCGGTCACGCTGTCGATCGTGCGGCCGAAGGTGATTGCGCCCGCTCCCGCCGCGGCCGTGACGTCCGCGCCGAGAAGCACCGCGTGATCGATCGAGATGCCGCCTCCGGCGGTGGTGGTGAGATTGCCGCCGAGCGTGGCGGTACCGGAAGCGACCGCTGTCGTGAGCGCGATCGAGCCGCCGCTCGTGATCGGACCGACGCCGATGTTGCCGGCGTTGAGCGCCACGTTGCCCGCAGGCGCGCTGGTCGCCGACGTGATCGTGATCTCGTTCGTATCGACATTCACGGGCGTGCCGTTGCCCGACACCGTGAGGCCCCCGAGATGGGTCCGGCCGCCGCCGCCGGTCTGGGTGAAGGACGTCGCGGTGATCGCCCCGGCCGCCGTGCCGCCGTCGAGGCTGCCGGCGACGTTCAGCCCGGTCGTGATCGTGATGTCCCCGAGCGGTTTGCCGCCGCCGCCGACGGCGCCCTGGAAGACGACGTTGCCGCTGCCCGGATCGATCGAGAGCTTGTTGAGCGAGACCGCGGTCGCCGACTGGACGGTGCCGGTGAAAACGGCGTTCGCGTCGGCGCCTCTCGCGCTGCCCTCGCCGGCCGACGCCGCGCCGCCTCCGGTATTCAGAGAGACTGTCTCCTTATCGAGTGTGACCGGTCCCTGCATCAGGATCGCGCCGCCTGCCCCGCCGCTGTCGGGCCCGTCGCCGCTGGCGTTGCCGCCGCGCGCGTCGAGATTGCCGCGCAGCGTGATCCCCGAAGAGGACGTTGCGGTGATCGCGCCCGCCGCGCCTCCGGCCTCGCCCTCGAAGCCCGAGCCGAACGGCGATCCGGTGGCCCCGGCCGCACCGCCGGAGCTCGTGACGTCGGAGATCGCGATCGCGCCGCTGCCGCTGCTGATCGTTACTGCGCCGCCCGCGCCTCCCGCACCGCCCGCGCCGCCCTGAGTGGACCCGTCGCCGCCCGCGCCGCCGTTACCGCCGGCGCCGCCTTGCGTGACCACTGCCGCGGCGAGAGTGATCGCGCCATTGCCGGTCGACTGGATGACCACGGCGCCGCCGCTACCGGCGGCGCTGCCGTTACCTCCCGGGTCTCCGGGTCCGGCGCCGTCGATCCCGGCAGCGCCGCTCGCGCCGCTCGTGGTGATCGAGCCGCCGGGGCCGCTCGTGATCGTGGTGCCGGCGGTGAGCGTCACCGCGCCGCCGTTGAGCCCGCTGAGCGCGGCCGCACTGGTGTTGATGGCATTGCTGATCGTCAGTGTCGTGTTCGAGCCGACGCTGACGGCGCCGCCGTTCGTCGTGATGCCCGACAGGCCGACGAGCCCCGCCGTCCCGGCCTGGCTTCCCGCCGCCGGAACGCTGCCGATCGTGAGCCCGAACTCGTCGCGATAGCTGAAGCTCGCGCCCGGACCGATCACGCGCGCCGCGAGCTGCTTCACGTAGTTCGTGCCGTTGCCCTGAAGAAGAACGCTGCCGATCGAATCGACGAGCAACTGTCCGGTGGCCAGCGTTGCGGCGCCCTGAGTCGTCTGCAGCCTCGAGTTCGTCGCCGCCTGCATGATCGTGTTGCCGGCGCTCGCGGTCCTCAACTGGATCGCGCCGCCGCTGCCGGCCGTGGCGCCGGCCGTCTGGATCGCGCCGTCGGGCGTCAGGATGTCGCCGTTGAGCACGATGTTGCCGCTCTCGTTCACCACGGTGACGACGCCGCCGTTGCCTGCGGTGTCGGCCGCGTCGACGGCCGCGCCGCCCGTCGCGTCGATGCGCTTGAGGGCACTCAGCGTAATGGATCGGTCTGCGACCGCGTTCGTGTGCCGGACGAGGACTTCACCGCCGTTGCCGCCGGTGTCGGCGCCGCCGCCGGTAGCCGTCCGTCCCGACGCTTCGATCGTGCCGTCGAGCGTGATCGCGTCGCCGGCCGTGAGGAACACGTTGCCTCCGGTCGATGTGCCGACGCTGAAATCCGGTCGGGTCCTGATGAAGTCGGTGACGGTCAACGTCGAGTTCGAGCGCACCGTGACCGTAGCGCCGTTCGTCGTGATCGCGCCGAGCGTGACGGGCGCCGGTACGTCGCCGTTGTCGGTGCCGTCGCCGAAGCCGCTGGTGATCGACAGCGTCCCGCTGCCCTGGAGGCGGATCAGGGGCGCGTTCGTCCCGCCGTTCGTGAGATCGATGCCGTGCGTGCCGCCGGCATCGCCGCTGCTGGCGAGGTTGCGCGTGCGCAGCGTGAGGTTGCGGTTCGACGCGATCGTCAGCTCGTTACCGCCGAACGGCGTCGAGCCGGTGCGGATCAGCTTGGTCGCTTCGAGCAGGATGTTCGCGTTGAGCGACTCGAGCGTCGCTTCGGTGATCGTCGTCGTGCCGCCGGGGTTCTCGGCGAACAGGATCTGGTTGTCGGCGAGATCGTCGTCGGTGCCGGCGCCGCCGTTGTTCGGGCCGCCGCCGTCGATGACCAGAGTCTCCGGATCGAGGAGCAGCGTGCCCGTTTTGCCTTTGGGCGCGCTCGTGTCGGCACTGCCCGCGAAAACGAGGTCTCGCTTCCCGGAGACTTCGACGAAGCCGCCGTCGCCGCTCCGTGGACCGCCCTTGGCGGTGATCGCGCCTTCGAAGCGCGTGGAGTCGTCGGACCAGACGACGACCTTGCCGCCGTCGCCGCTGACGGTCGCGTCGGCGTTGATCGTCACGTCTCGACCGACCGAGGTGCGGAATGCGTTTCGGACGTCCGCATTCTTCCCCTGGTAGTCGCCGCCGACGAGCACGGTTCCGCCGCCGGTCGCGCCCGAGGCGTCGATCTTCGCCTGGTCGACGAGACCGACGTATTGGCCGAGCACGCGGACTTCGCCGCCTTTGCCTTGCGTGTTGCTCGCGTCGAGCGTGCCCGCGACGCGCGTCACGCCGCTGTCGCCGCCTTCGAGATAGATCGAGCCGTTTCTCTCGACCGCTCCTCTCGCCTGCACGATGCCGTCGACGTTGAGCACGGTGTCGAGCAGCGCGTTGCGCGCAGCCGCGCTCATGATCACGCGCCCGCCGTCCGCCACGATGATCCCGTCGTGCGCGATCTTCGCGTTCGCGGCCGCGGCGTTCACCTTCAGGCTCAGCAGCCCGTCGCCGTGGAAGTCGAGCACCATGTCGCTGCCCACGCCCAAAGCGACCGTGCCGTTGCTCGCGGTGAGTGTGCCGCTGTTGCTCACCTGGTTCGCGAGCAATGCGATGTAGCCGCGCTCGCCCGCCTTGATGCTCGCGCCCTTCTCCACCGTGACGTTGCCGCCGACGCCGCTGAACACGTTGCGGCCGTTCATGAAATCGTGGTTGCTGATGTTCAGCGTGGAGGCAACGAGGCCGGCGACGTCCACACTCGCGCCTTTCGCGAACAGGATGCCGCTCGGGTTGATCAGGAAGACCTGGCCGTTGGCCTGCAGGCTGCCGGCGATCGTGGATGGATTCGGACCGACGACGCGGTTGAGCGCGACCGAGGACACGTCGGGCTGCCTGAAGATCACCGCCTCGCCGACGTTGATCGAGAAGCCGTTCCAGTTGAGCGCGGCGCGCTGGCTCGCCTGGTTGACGACGGTCGTCTGGGCGTCGGGACGGCTGACGGTGGCCTGGCCGCCGACGAGCTGCTCGCCGGTGGGGCCGGCGTAGGCAGGGCGCGGCGCGCCGTAGGCGGCGAAGAGCGCGGCGGCGACTGCGGCGGTGAGCGGGTTGACGCGGGCTGAAAAAAGACCCGGCGACCGAAGTATCGGCTGTTTTTTCATCGTCCCCCCTGCTTCGGTCGAAGCCTTCGATGTTACACGCGATGCCTTTTCAGCGGTTCGCGGCGGGCGCGCATGCGAGCACCGCGCCGCCTTTCGCGTCGGCGGCGGTGCACACGGCCGGCTCGCGGGGAGCGCCGGCGGCTTCCGCGCTGCGCAGCGAAGTCGCGTCGTCGATCTCCTGCTCGTCGACGCGGCGCAGGATCGGTGCGGTCATGCGAAGCTGCCGGCTTGACAAGCCCCTGTCGGCCGATCAGGCGCGGCCGGCATGGGAGAATGCGGCCATCGGCAACATCGGGAGGATTCGCGTGCTCAAGCAGGAAACAAGAAACGTCTTCATCGTCGTCGGCGGCTCGATCGGCATGTTCCTGGTGCTGGTCGGCGGTTTTTTTCTCCTGTGCGGCGCCTCGTGGGCGCTGATGTGGGGCATGAACTGGGCGATGGTGCAGCTCGGCTTCGCGCCGCCGTTCGGCGGGGAGAACGGACCGGTGGGGCTGGAGATCATCCTGGGCGCGTTTTTGCTGCTGTCGCTGCGCAGGTTGACGCGGATCGCGAGGCCGGAGGAGTAACCCCGTCGTCATTCCCGCGGAAGGCGGGAATCCATTTTCAAGGCTGCAAATCAAGATGGATTCCCGATCACTTCGCGCTGCCGCGCGGTCGGGAATGACGAACTACGCCGTACTACAATACCTTCGACGCATTTGAGGACACTGCAATGGACTTTGAGCTTCCCGAAGAACTACGCATGCTGCGCGACACCGTCGCGCGCTTCGTCCGTGAAGAGTTGATCCCGCTCGAGGCGACGGTCATCAAGCGCGAGGCCGAGCGCGGTCTCACCGACAATCCGCTCATCCCGCCCGACGCCGAAGAGCACCTCACGAAGAAGGCGAAGGAGATCGGCCTTTACGGCATCGACGTGCCTGAGGAATACGGCGGACAGAACCTCGGCATGCTCGCCAAGGCAGTCGTCGTCGAAGAGCTCAAGACGAGCATCGTGCCGTTCATCCTGCCCCCGGACAGCCCCAACCTGTGGATGCTCAAGCAGACCTGCAAGGGCGACCAGATCCAGAAGTACCTCATTCCGTACGCCAACGGCGACAAGAAAAGCGCGATCGCGATCACCGAGCCCGGCGCGGGATCGGACCCCGCGAACATGAAGACGCGCGCGGAGTACAAGAACGGCAAGTGGGTCATCAACGGCCAGAAGATCTTCATCAGCGGCGCGCGCCGTGCCGACTTCATCATCGCGATGGCGGTGACCGATCCGGAGAAAGGCTCGCGCGGCGGCATCACCGCGTTCCTCGTCGACAAGGGCGCCAAGGGCCTCTCGATTCCATCGGTCTTCAACACCATCGGCGAGCACGCGCCCTATGGCGTGTTCTTCGACAACGTCGAAGTCCCGGACGACCAGGTGCTCGGCGAGATCGGCAACGGCTTCGCGCCGATGCAGGGCCGCCTCGGCGTGCGACGCATGGAGATCGCGTGCCGCGCGCTGGGCTACTCGCGCCGCTGCATGGAGCTCATGATCCCGCAGGCCAAGGAGCGCAAGACCTTCGGCGCGGCGCTCGCCGACCGCCAGCAGATCCAGTGGTGGCTCGCCGACAGCTTCCAGGAGATGGAGATGGTGCGCTGGATCACGTGGCGCCTCGCGTGGAAGATGGACGCGGGCGTGAGCGACTGGCGCCGCGACGCCGCGATGGTCAAGCTGCAGGGCAGCGAGATGGTCTCGCGCATCACCGACCGCGCGATGCAGCTTTTCGGCGGCATGGGCATGACCAAGGACCTGCCGCTCGAGTACATGTACCGCGCGTGCCGCTCGTGGCGCATCTACGAAGGCCCGTCTGAAGTGCACCGCTGGTTCATCGCGCGCGATCTTTTGCGCAACGGCGTGCCGGAAGCAAACTGAGCGCGGCACACGGCGCGAGACGATGAAAAACAATATGAAGCTTTCCTTTGCGTCCTTGGCGTCCTTTGCGGTGAAAAACGCCTTGGTGCTCGGCATGTGCGTAGTCCTCGCCCCTGCCGTCGCCCTCGGCGCGACCAAGCACGCGCCGGCGCACCCGGCCGAGCCCCAGCCGCTGAACGCCTTCCCGCCTATCGAGGCGAAGGACGAGAAGAAAGAGGCGAAAAAGGACGAGAAGAAGGACGACAGGAAGGACGACAAGGCCGCCGCTGCGAAAGGCGCGACGAGCGCGGCAACGCCGACGGCGACGGCCGCGCCCGCCGAGACGCCGCCGGGCACGACATCTTCGACGACCGCGTCGACGCCCGCCACGCCGCCGCCGACCGAGAAGCCGGCGGTGCCGCCCCCGGTGGCCGCTGCGGCGGTTGCGCCCGCGGCCACCGCCACCGCCGCTCCCGCGAACGCGGCGCCGGAGGCGGTCAGCCATCTGCTGCGCGACATGAACGTGACCGACATCCTGGTCGCGATCTTCACGCTGTTCGTGGCGATCTTCGCGTGGCGGGTCTCGCGCGGCGCAGCGGCGGCCGGGGCTCCGTCGCAGGATCTGCTCGACGCCAACCGCCGCGCGATCGAAGCGAGCGAGCGCGCCGCCGAGGCCGCCAAGCGCAGCGCCGAAGCCGCCGAGCGCTCCGCCACGGTGCTGCAGGACACCGCCGCGCGGCAGCTACGGCCGTACGTGACGGTCAAGGAGTTCCTGCAGGGCCCGGTCAAGGACGAGAAGAACTTCCTGCACGGGTGGGTGTTCCAGGTGGTGTGGCAGAACTCGGGGGCGACGCCGACGCGCGGCTTTCGCTACTGGGCGGCGCTGCGGCAGTTCGATCACGAGATCCCGAAAGACTTCGACTTCGCGCCGCCGGTGATGGCCGATTTCGCGGGCGGGGAGCTCGGCTCGCATTCGACGGTGACCTCGGGAACGCTGTACGTGCCGCAGACCGACGTCGTGCTGGTGCAGGGCGGATCGCGCAAGGCGGTCCTGTACGGCAAGGCCGAATATCAGGACGTGCTCGGCGGAGAGGCCAAACGCGAGACGCGCTTCGCAGTCGAAGTGATCCTCGTCGCGGATCCGGGCGGAGCGAACGGCACGCCGTTCAGCTTCTCCTACTATCCCCGCCACAACTCGATCACCTGAGGATTCGTCATTCCCGACCCGCGATAGCGGATGTGATCGGGAATCCGTTTTGACTTGGACCGCTAAGTTGGATTCCCGCTTTCGCGGGAATGACGGGACCGTAGGGCGCGTGCGAGCGCACCCTACGTGACTTCAAATAGCGCTTTTTGCTTTTCCTCTGCGTCCTTTGCGTCCTTTGCGGTAAAGCTTTTCGCTTTTCACTGCACCGAGGTCATCTGATCGCGCTGATACAGCGCCGGGAAGAGCTTCATCCACACCGCCGCGACGATCAGCGTCCCTACGCCGCCGATCACCACCGACGGCACGGTGCCGACGAGCGCCGCGACCACGCCCGACTCGAATTGCCCGAGCTGGTTCGACGTGCTCGTGAACATCGAGTTGACCGAGCTCACGCGCCCGCGCATGTGATCGGGCGTCTCGAGCTGTATCAGCGACGTGCGGATGACCACGCTGATCATGTCCGCCGCGCCGAGCACGCCGAGCGCGGTCACCGACAGCGCGAACGAGCTCGATAGGCCGAAGACGACCGTCCCCACCCCGAAGACCGCGACGCACGTGAACATGACGCGCCCCACGTGCCGCGACAGCGGCGCGCGCACGAGCACCGCCGAGACGACGATCGCGCCGATCGCCGGCGCCGCGCGCAGCACGCCCAGACCCGACGGCCCGGTGGCGAGGATGTCGCGCGCGTAGATCGGCAGCAGCGCGGTGGCGCCCCCCAGCAGCGTCGCGAAGAGATCGAGCGAGATTGCGCCGAGCACGACCGGGTTGCTGCGGATGTAGGAGATGCCGCCGAACAGCGTCTTGAGCGTCGCGGGCTCGTGCGGCCGCACGGCGTGCGGCATCTTCACGCTGACGAGCAGCATCCCGGCGATCACGAAGAACACCGCGGCGGTGCCGTACACGTACGCCGGCCCGGCGAGGTAGATGAGACCGCCGAGCGCCGGCCCCGCGATCACCGCCATCTTGCGGGTCGCGCCGGACCACGCGATGCACTGCGGAAGCTCACGCCGCTCGACGAGCGTCGGCAGCATCGAACGGATGCTCGGGTTCTGGAACGCCTGCGCCGCGCCGATGAACAGCGAACCACCGTAGATGAACGCGGTGCTCATCGTGCCCGACAGGTTCGCACCGGTGTAGACCGCGGCCACCGCGAGCTGCACGAGCTGAGCGCCGAGCGCGATGCGCCTTCGATCGTGACGGTCGGCGAAATGCCCCGCGGGCAGGAGCAGCGTGAACTGCGTGGAGAAATGGAAGAGGCCTATCAGGCCGAGCGCGAGCGCGCTCTGGGTGAGGTCGTAGGTCTGCCAGCCCACCGCGACGACGAGCATCTGGTAAGCCAGCACCGTGGCGGTTTCGCCGATCCAGAAGCGCGTGAATGCGGGGCGCTTCAGTGAGGACATCGCGGGGGCATGCCGGTTGCTGTTCGCATGTGTCGCCGGGTGTGTTCCGGCATTGAAAGCGAACCGGAGTATAGATGGCCCCAGCGCAATTCAGGGAACTGCTGCTGCAATCGCTCGAGCACGAGCGCGGCGGCGTGATCGTCTACCAGACCGCGCTCGAGTGCGCGGTGAACGGCGATCTGCGCAAGGAATGGAAAAAATACCTGCAGCAGACCGAAAAACACGTCGAGCTGCTGACCGGCGCCTGCGAAGCGCTCGGACTCGATCCGGACGAGATGACGCCGGGCCGCAAGATCGTGCAGCACAACGGCAAGTCGCTGGTCGTCGCGATGAAGATGGCGCTCGCGGCGAACGATCCCCCCGCCGCCGAGCTCGTCGCGTGCGAGTGCGTCGTGCTGGCGGAGACCAAGGACCACTTCGACTGGGAGCTCATCGGCGAATGCGCCAAAGCGCTCGACGGCGACCCGCGCGATGCGCTGATGCAGGCGTACGAGGCGGTCGAAGACGAAGAGGACGAACACCTGTACCACACCAAAGGCTGGTGCCGCGAGCTATGGCTGAAGGCGCTCGGGCTCGAAGCGGTGCTGCCGCCGCCCGAGGAGAAGAAGGACGTGAAGACGGCGGTGGAAGCGGCGCAGGAAGAGAAGAAACGGAAGAAGGCGTGAACGGGTGAACGGGTGAAAAAGGTCGTCGTCCCCGCGTAGGCGGGGACCCATGTTGACCCTCAACTGCAAAAAATGGATTCCCGCCTTCGCGGGAATGACGACTCCCTTAAACAACCGGCGGATCGGTCTCCCGCTCGAACACCCGATGCCGCGTCAGCACATCGACGAACTGCTTCAACGCCGCGTCGGTATTCGCGCCGTCCGAGTGGATCACCCCCGGGTCCTTGCCGCCGTTCGGGAGCATCAAAGGCACCCGCGCCTCTTCCAGTAACGTCGTCGCGCTCGCGCCGAAGAACAGCATCGGCTTGCAGTGCCGATACTGGTCCTTGATGAACTCGATCGCATGCCCGCTCTCCACGAGCATCTCGGTCGCGGCGTCGCCGCCGGGGACGATCATCGCGTCCCACAGCACCGAAGGCGCGGCTTCCATGCTCACCTCGATCTCGATGGGATCGCCGGACTCGCTGGCGGCCTGGCCGAGCGTGATTCCGACATAGCGCGGCACCGCACCCTGTGCGACGAGGCTCGCGTGCGTCGCGCGCGCGACTGCGCCGTCGACGCCGTCGGCGACCAGGATCGCGATGCGCCGCGTGCGGATGCCGGTCTGCCCCGGGCGTGAAAGCAGCGACAGCGCGCCGGACGTCGTCACTTCCGCCTTCGGATCGCGCTTGAGCACTTTCGGCAAAGGATCGGGCAGCGCCGCCATCCCCAGACCTTCGGCCACGGCCTGTGCGAACGCCTCGTCGACGTTGCGTAAGCCCGCCACCATGCGCTCGCGCACCGCGCTCACCTGTACCTTGGTCAGCTCGAAGCGGAATGCGCGGACGATGTGCTGCTTCTCGACGTCGGTCTGGCTGTTGTAAAACAGCTTGGCCTGGTTGTAGTGCTCGGCGAAGCGCTCCGGCTTGCCGCGCACCTTGTTCTCCTCCATGGGCTCGGGGAACGAGCGGAAACCCGTCATGCCCGCCTGATACGGACAACCGCCGCCGAGCGAGTTCGGCTCGTAGGCGACGCGGCCGCGATTGATCTCCTGGCGGTGCATGCCGTCGCGCTGGTTATTGTGCGCCTGCGCCACCGGCGCGTTGATCGGGATCTCGTGGAAGTTCGGGCCGCCGAGCCGCGAGATCTGCGTGTCCACGTACGAATGGATGCGGCCCGCCAGCAGCGGATCGTTGCTGAAGTCGATCCCGGGCACGATGTGCGCGGTGCAGAACGCGACCTGCTCGGTCTCCGCGAAGAAATTATCGGGGTTGCGGTTCAGCACCATGCGCCCGATCGGCCGCAGCGGAACGAGCTCCTCGGGGACGATCTTGGTCGAATCGAGGACGTCGAAGCTGAAGCGCTCGGCATCCTCCTCGGTGAAGATCTGAACGCCGAGCTCCCACTCGGGATACTCGCCCGCCTCGATCGCTTCCCACAGATCGCGGCGGTGGAAATCGGGATCGGCGCCCGAGATCTTCACGGCTTCGTCCCAGATCACCGAATGCGTCCCGGCGAGCGGGTTCCAGTGGAACTTCACGAAGCGCGACTCGCCGGCTTCGTTGACGAAGCGGAACGTGTGTACCCCGAAGCCCTGCATCATGCGGTAGGAGCGCGGGATCGCGCGGTCGGACATCACCCACATCAGCATGTGGGTGATCTCGGGCATGAGCGAGGCGAAATCCCAGAACGTGTCGTGCGCCGAGGCCGCCTGCGGCATCGCGTGGTGCGGCTCGGGCTTCACCGCGTGCACGAGGTCGGGAAACTTCATCGCGTCCTGGATGAAGAACACCGGGATGTTGTTGCCGACGAGGTCCCAGTTGCCTTCGTCGGTATAGAACTTGACCGCGAACCCGCGCACGTCGCGAGCAAGGTCGGTGGACCCGCGCTCGCCCGCGACGGTCGAGAAGCGCACGAACACCGGCGTGCGCTTGCCCGCTTCGGCGAAGATCGACGCGCGGGTGAGGTCCGTCAGCGGCTCGTAGCATTCGAAGTACCCATGCGCGCCGGAGCCGCGCGCATGCACGACGCGCTCGGGAATGCGCTCGTGGTCGAAGTGCGTGATCTTCTCGCGCAGGATGAAATCTTCGAGGAGCGTCGGTCCGCGCAGGCCCGCTTTCAGCGAGTTCTGGTTGTCCGCGACCGGAACGCCCTGATTGGTCGTGAGCACGCGCCCGCCCGAGTCCACGCGCACGCGGTCGAGCGGACCGCTGGTCGGATTGAAGCTCGCCTGTGGATTGCCCTTCCCGACTTTCTCCGAGGCGTTCGTCTCGGTGAGCGTGCTGCCGCTCACCAGCGGGTGCGGCGGTTCCACACTCTGGCCGGTCGCAGGCTGCATCGCCGCGGCGTCGCCGAATTCGGAAGGTTTTGCAGCGTTGTGCGGAATGGATGCCGAAACCTGTTCGGTGCCGGCGATCTTCGCCGTCGCGGCATCGGTGATCGCGTCGGCACCGCCTTTGCGTGCCGGGCCGCTAACTGTCGCGCGCGAAGAAGTTTTCGCGGCATCGGCGGCGGCGTTGGAATCGGCGGGCGTTTTCTTGCGTGCGGCCATCGGGGTCCCTTCCTTGAGAACGAGCCCGTCGGCAGCAACCCGTATGCCCGTGCGCGCCCGCTACAATCCCAGCCCCATGAAGAAACCAAAGAGCAATCGCAAGCGGTGGCCGCTCAACATCGCGATGGCAGTGATCGCCACGCTGTCGGTGACGCTCATCGCGATGAACTTCGTGGCGACCGAGAAGAAGATCAAGGAGCAGGTCCGTCACGAGTACTCGGTCGACGATCCGCAGTTCACGCGCACGATCGGGGTCCTGCTCGGTCCTGCGCTGGTCGGCGGCAACAAGGTGGAGACGCTGCTCAACGGCGAAGGGATATTCCCGCCGATGCTGGAAGCGATCCGCTCGGCGAAAAAGACCATCACCTTCGAGACTTACATCTACTGGTCGGGCGACGTAGGGAAAGCGTTCGCCGACGCGCTGTCGGAGCGCGCGAAGAGCGGCGTGAAAGTCCACGTCATCCTCGACTGGATCGGCAGCAACAAGATGGACGACGCGCAGCTCGAAGCGATGCGGCGCGCAGGCGTGGAAGTCGAGCGCTATCACAAACCGAAGTGGTACACGATCAACCGCCTCAACAACCGCACGCACCGGAAGCTGCTCGTGGTCGACGGTCGCATCGGTTTCACCGGCGGCGTCGGCATCGCCGACAAGTGGTCGGGCGACGCGCAGGACGCCGATCACTGGCGCGACACGCACTACCGCATCGAAGGCCCTGCCGTCGCTCAGATGCAGGCGGCGTTCATGGACAACTGGACCAAGATCACCGGCAAGGTGCTGCACACGCCCGATTATTTCCCCGAGCTCCCGCCGGCCGGCACCCAGCGGGCGCAGGTGTTCCAGAGCTCGATCGAAGGCGGCGCCGAGAGCATGCACCTCATGTATCTGCTCTCGATCGCCGCCGCGACGAAGACGATCCACCTCTCGATGGCGTATTTCGCGCCCGACGAGCCGGCGATGGAGACCCTGAAGGCCGCCATCAGGCGCGGCGTCAAAGTGCGGATGATCCTGCCCGGCCCGATCACTGATGCGCAGCTCGTGCAGGATGCGTCACGGGCGAAATGGGGAGAGCTTCTGGAGCTGGGCGCGGAGATCTGGCGCTACCAGCCGACGATGTTCCATTGCAAGGTGCTGGTCGTCGACGGGGTGTGGTCTTCGGTCGGCTCGACGAACTTCGATCCGCGGTCGTTCAGGCTGAACGACGAGGCGAACCTCAACGTCTACGACCGCGAGGTGGCGGCGAGGCAGATCGCGGATTTCGAGAAGGACGTGGCGAAGTCGAAGCGGGTGACGCTCGAAGAATGGCGGGAGCGGCCGTGGACCGAGAAGCTGAAAGAGAAAGCGGCGTTATTGGTGGGTCCGCAGCTCTAGGCTACCCGTCGTCCTGGCGAAGGCCAGCACCCATTTTGAGCAAGCCCCGGTTCAAAGCAGGGAAGAACAAGGTCGCCAAGCGGCCTCTATCGCCGGTCGCACTTTCGCAATGAGCGGCTGGGTCTGACCCCGGCTCTATCGGGGTCAGACCCTGGTTCTTCACGCCTTTTCGAACGCGCTCGCCAGCGCCCCCGACTGATAGTCCCGCAGCGCCTGCTCGATCTCCTCGCGCGTGTTCATCACGAACGGACCGTACTGCACGACCGGCTCGTGCAGCGGCTTCGCGGCGAGCACGAGCGCGCGCGCGCCTTCGGCGCCCGCTTCGAGCTCGAGAGCGTCGCCATCCGAGAGCATGCCGCCGTGGCCGCGGGGCAGCGTGCGATCGCCGATGACGACCGAGCCTTCGTACGGATACACGTACGCGTTGTAGCCCTGCTTCACCGGCAGCGACACCGTCCCGTTCGCCGGCAGCGCGACGTCGAGGTACAGCGGGTCGGTCGTCACACCCTGGATCGGTCCCGCGGCGTCCCTGCCGTCGATCGCGATCGTGCCGGCGATCACTTTCACCGCGCCGCCGTTCCTCAGCGCCACGCTCAAGATCTCCGAAGCGTCGATGTCGCGATACCCCGCCGTCTTCATCTTCTCGGCCGCCGGCAGGTTGATCCAGAGCTGGAAGCCGCGCATGCGCCCTTCCTCCTGCTGCGGCATCTCGGAATGGATGATGCCGCGGCCCGCGGTCATCCACTGCACGCCGCCGCTCTTGAGATCGCCGCGATTGCCGAGATGGTCCTCGTGCAGCATGTGGCCGTCGAGCAGATACGTGACCGTCTCGAAGCCGCGGTGCGGATGCGCCGGGAAGCCCGCGATGTAATCGCCGGGGTTCTCGGACGAGAACTCGTCGAGCATCAGGAACGGGTCGTGATACAGCCCGCGCTGCGAGCCGAGGCTGCGGCGCAGCTTCACGCCCGCCCCATCGCTGGTGGCAACCGACTGGATCACGCTCTTAACGGTTCTGGTGGTCATCTCTACTCCTTCAAAAGCTATTTAACCGCCAAGGACGCAAAGGACGCAAAGGACGCCAAGGAAGGGCTAAGCATCGCGAACACATGACGACTCGGTGCTAATCAACCTTTGCGTCCTTTGCGTCCTTTGCGGTCAATCATGCCTTTAAGCCGCCTGCTTCCATTCCGTCGCCGTCAGCGCTTCGATTTGCTCGCGCGCTTTGGTCAGCGCCGATTCGCGCGTCGCTTCGCCGATCGCGAGGCCTTCGGCGTACACGAACTCGACGTCGGTGATGCCGAGGAATGCGAGGAAGCCGCGCACGTAGGCAGTCTGAGTATCTTGGGGCGTACCCGCGTAAATTCCACCCCGCGCCGCCAGCACGTATGCCTTCTTGCCCGTCAGCAAGCCCAAAGCGCCGCTCTCGGTGTAGCGGAACGTCACGCCGGCGCGCGCGATGTGGTCGAAGTACGCCTTGAGCGTCGACGGCACGCCGAAGTTGTAGAGCGGCAGGCCGAGCACGATCACGTCGGCCGCTTTGAGCTCGTCGATCAGGCCGTCCGAATACTCGAGGACCGCCCTCTGCTCGGCCGTGCGCTCTTCCGGCTTCGACAGGAACGCCCCGAAACGCTCGGCCGTCAGGTGCGGCACCGGATCGGCGGCGAGATCTCGCACCATCACGTCGGCGCCGGGATTGGCGGCGCGCCAGTTGGCGACGAAGGCATCGGCGAGGCGGCTGGAATGGCCGGCGGTGGAATTGAGGCTCGAATTCAGTTGCAGCAGGGTCCTGGTTTTCATGGCTCACCTCACGTTGGTGTGTGAAGTGATTAAAGCATTTACGCTTTCGATAAAAAACATCAAAATTTGAGCGTTATCTATCGAAAGCATCGATCATGGCCCAAAGCCCGCGCATCACCCTGGAGCAGTGGGAAGCGCTCGTCGCGGTCGTCGAGGCAGGCAGCTACGCCAAGGCCGCCGAGCGCATGAACAAGACGCAGTCGACGGTCACCTACGGCGTGCAGAAGATCGAGTCGCTGCTCGACGTCAAGGCGTTCGACATCGTCGGCCGCAAGGCGGTGCTGACGCCGACGGGACAGCTGCTCTACCGCCGCGCGCGCGTGCTGCTGGAGGAAGCCGGCGGGCTCGAGACCGCCGCACGGCGGCTGTCGGCCGGATGGGAAGCAGAGATCCGCGTCGCGATGGAGCACATCTTTCCCAACGTCGTGATGTTCGAGTGCCTCCAGCGCTTCGGCGAGGAGAGTCCGCACACGCACATCGAGCTCATCGAATCGGTGATCAGCGGCACCTCGGAGGCGCTGATCCAGGGCGTCGCCGATCTCGCGCTGACGCCGCTCGTGCCGCCGGGATTCTTCGGCGAATCGCTGCTGCGGATGCGCCTGTTACCGGTGGTGAATCCCGAGCATGCGCTGATCAAGCTCGGCCGCGCGGTGACGCACGACGACCTGCGCAAGCATCGCCAGCTCGTCGTCAGGGAATCGGGGACGGTGCGCGTCACGCGGCTTTCGGTCGAGGCCGCGCAGCGCTGGACCGTGAGCCACATGGCGACCTCGATCCAGGCGGCGCGCATGGGCTACGGCTACGCGTGGCTGCCGGAAGAGAAGATCCGCGAGGAGCTCGCTGCGGGCGCGCTCGTGCCCCTGCCCCTGCGCGACGGCCGCGACCGCTACGCCGAGCTCTATCTCGTCTACGCCGACCGCGACGCCGCGGGTCCGGGCGTGCTCAGGCTCGGCGAGATCATCCGCGAGACCACGAGCCGCGTGTGCGCGCGCGAGCAGGCAAAAGCCGCGACAAAGAAATAATCCGGGTCAGAGTCACATTTCTGGCAGTTAAACTGACTCTGACCCGGATTTCGGTCAGCGCATCACGATATCGGTCTTCATCGGCCCCAGCACGCCGAGCAGCTCGTTTTTCTCGCGCGCCGGCACCTTGAGCTTGTCGAGCGACTTCACGAGGTCCTCGACGAGCGCGGCGAAGTGCGGGTCCTGCACGCCCATGCCCATGTGCGTGGTCTTCATGTCGCGGCCGGTGTAGGTGCACGGCCCGCCCGAGCCGGCGCAGATCTGCTCGACGAGCAGGCGCTTCAGACGCGGGATGTCGGTGTTCGCGAAAAAGCCGTTGATGCGGGTGTCCGCCGCGACGTTCGCGACGAAATCGTCGACGACCGCCGGCTTGCCGCCGAGCCGGTCGTAGAGGCTTTTGTCTGCCGCGTACACGTTCGCGGCGCACAGCACCAGCGCACTCACCGCCACCGCCCGGATGATTCTTTTCACTGCTCGCATGGTCTTCTCCTTGCCCACGTGGAAGAACCCTCGTCATGGAGGGGCCGCGACGTATACGGGCGGGAGCGGCGGTTGGATGAGAGAATGCCGGCGTGAGCAGCTGCCTCACGCGCTCCGGCAAAGGGAAACCTGACGACCGATGGATGTCGACGACGGACCGATCGTTCGCTGCCGCATCGCCGCCTGCCGCGAGGCGCTGTCGGACGGCAACGAGTGGAGCTTCTACCTGATCAACGACAGCGACGATGCGCTGGATCTCGCGGTGCTTCACGAGGTCGCTTACGAATGGGGAGACACGGGAAGCAGCGACCCCGCCGATGTTCGCATCAGCAATCTCGCGCCGGGGGCGCACGCGCTCGTCTGGCGCGACGACGGCAGCGGCGCGGAGCTGCGCATGGAGCTGTCGCTGACCGTGCACGGGCGCGGGCGCGAGGCCGAGCTGCGGTTCGAGTTTCCGAAGCTCTACCGGATGAGCGGGCTGCCGGTCGTGGAAGGCCTGGGCAAACCCGGGTGGCAGGTCGCCGCCCAGGTGCGCCTGTAGCTCACTGCTTCGCTATTCCCGCCGCCGCGATCACCTTCGCGTACTTGTCGATCTCGGCGCGCACGAAAGCCCTGAATGATTCCGGCGGACCGCCGATCACTTCGAGCGACTCGTTGCCGAAGCGCTCGACGAGATCCGGGCTGTGGATCACCTTGTCGATGTCGCCGTTGAGGCGCGCCACGATGTCGCGCGGCGTCTTCGCGGCGGTGAAGAGCCCGAACCAGTTCGTCGCTTCGTAGCCTTTCACGCCCGATTCGTCGAACGTCGCCACGTCGGGCAGCGCCGGCGCTCGCGTAAGAACGCTGATGGCGATCGCGCGCAGGCGGCCCGATTTCACCGGCGGCAGCAGCGACGGCACGCCCGCGAAGAGCATGTGCACGTGTCCGCCCATGGCGTCGGTCAGCGCCGGGTTGTTGCCTTTGTACGGGACGTGCTGGATGTCGATCTTCGCCATGACCTTGAGCAGCTCGCCCGCCATGTGGTTGGAGCTGCCGAGCCCGCTCGACGCGTAGTTGAGCTTCGCCGGCTGTGCGCGCGCCAGGGCGATCAGCTCTTTCACGTTGCGCACCGGCAGCGACGGGTGCACCGCGAGCACGTTCGCGCCCTTGAGACACAGGATCACCGGCTCGAGATCGCGCAGCGTGTCGTACGGCACCTTCGCGAGATAGCTCATGTTGATCGCGTTCGACGCGCCGCCCATGAGCAGCGTGTAACCGTCGGGCGGCGCTTTCGCGACGTACTCGGACGCGATGTTGGTCATCGCGCCCGGCCGGTTCTCCATGATGATCTGCTGCTTCAACACCGGCGCGAGCCGCTCGATGATCGCGCGGGTGATGATGTCGGTGTTGCCGCCCGCCGCGAACGGGTTGACGATGCGCAGCGGCTTGGCGGGATAACCCTGTGCTGCGACGGCGCTCGACAAACAGGTGCACAGACAGAGCGCGGTCATGCGGAGCGATCGTTTCATCGGATGCTCAGACTCCTTTGAAAACCGGCGGGCGGCGCTCGCGGAAAGCCGCCTTGCCTTCCCGCGCGTCCTCGGACGCATCGTTGAGCTCGGCCCATCGGGTCTCGAGCTCTCTCGCCTCCGGCGGCGACAGCCAGTACTGCGCGCGCACCGTCTCCTTGATCGCGCGAAAGCTGATCGGCGCACCCTGGGCCACGCGCGCCGCGACCCGCTCGATCTCCGCATCGAACGCGTCGTCGGGAACGACGCGCGTGACCAGGCCGAGATCGGCGGCGTGCTCGGCGGACAGGTCCTCGCCGAGGATCAGCATGTCCAGCGTGCGGTTGCGGCCGATGTAATGCACCAGGCGTGTGAGGCTCATGCCCCACGACGGCACGACGCCGACGTATGCGTCGCCGGTGCGGAACTTCGCGGCGCTGGAAGCAATGCGCACGTCGCAGCCCATCGCCAGCGCGAAGCCGCCGCCGATGCACCAGCCGCGCAGCGCGGCGATGACCGGCTTGGGATGCGTCTCGATGCGCTCGAGTGCGGTGCGGCCGAGCTCGCGGAAACGATCGTTGCCGTGCGCGCCGCGCGTATCCGCGAGATCGGCGCCTGCGGAGAACGCTTTCGTCCCGCCGCCGGCGAGCACGATGCATCGCGTCTCCGCGCGCGCTTCGAGCGCGTCGAGCGCATGGAGCAATTCCTCGAGGAGCTGCACGTTGATCGCGTTGACCGGCGGACGGTCCAGGGTCACGCGCGAAACGCCGCCGGCGTGCGCGACCTTCAGGGTTCGATAGTCCATGCAGCCTCGGGGAGCGCGGCGTGGGCGCCGCTGTTGTCGATTCGAGTCCTGCGGAGTTTCGCTTGTTCGACACGCCGGCGCAACACGCTCTAATATCGAGGCATCGATATGCGGACGAGGGCGATGGCGGAACAGCCGGCCTGCTGCGCACGACCGTCGTGGAGTCCGCAGCTCGATCTCGGCCAGGCGGGCGGCTTCGATTACCTGCTGGGCCGATGCGCCGCGTGCGGCGCGTACTCGATGAACGTGTTCTGTGCCGCGTCGAGCGTGACGGCGTACGAAAGCGTCACGCCGGCGGACGTCGAGCGAATGAAATCGGTTCCGCCGGGACCCGAGCGCAAGGCTTTGATGCGTCGATGGGGCGACGTGAATCTTTAAATGGATTCCCGCTTACGCGGGAATGACGGTTATCAAGGAGCGAGCAATGACGTCCGTGAACACCCTCTTCCACTTCTCTTTCGCCGTCGACGATCTCGAGCGCGCGCGCCGCTTCTACGGCGGTCTGCTCGGCTGTCCGGAAGGCCGCAAGCTGCCGGGCCGCGCCGATTTCAACTTCTTCGGCCATCACATCGTCGCCCACGAGTCGCCCGACGACATCGTCGGCGACAAGGGCTCGAAGCTGCGCGAAGGCGGCGGCACGCCGATGCGCCATTTCGGGGTGGTGGTCCCGCTCGATCAGTTCGAAACGATCGAGAAGAAGCTCACCGGCGCCGGCATCGATTTCATCATGAAGCCCGAAGTGCGCCAGGCCGGCACCATCCGGGAGCAGAAGCTCATGACGTGCAAGGACGGGTGCGGGAACGCGGTGGAGTTCAAGGGGCTGAAGAACATCACCGATGTCTACGCGACGTGACGTCGCCGTGCGTTAAAAATGGATTCCCGCCTTCGCGGGAATGACGGATGGGTCGCCTTCGCGGGAATGCCGATGGGCCGCAACGGATATCCACGTTCGCGGGAATGACGATACCGTCATTCCCGACCCGCGATAGCGGGATCGGGAATCCACTTTCGAGTCCCTACTGCGGCTTGATCCCCGCCGCCTTGATCACCTTCGCCCAGCGCGCGAGCTCTTCCTTCGAGTAGCGCCCCAGCTCCTCGGGCTTCATCGTCGTCGGTTCCAGTCCCTGCGCCGCGAGCTTGTCGCGGCTCTCGGGATCGGCGAGCACTTTCCCGATCTCGCCGTTCAGGCGCGTCACGATCGCCTGCTTTGTTCCCGCGGGCGCGAAGATGCTGTACCACGTGATGAGCTCGAAGCCGGGCACGCTGTCGGCGATCGTCGGCGTGTCCGGGATGACCGCGCTGCGCTTCTTGCCGCCGGTGCCGAGGAGCTTGAGCTTTCCCGCTTTCACGTGCGCGAGCACCGTCGGCATGCTCGTGAACATGAGCTGCACCTGGCCGGCGATGAGGTCGGTCATCGCCGGCGCGGTGCCTTTGTAAGGCACGTGCACGAGCTTGATCCCCGCGAGCGACTGCAGCAGCTCGCCGCCGAGATGCGGCGACGTGCCGGTGCCGACCGACGCGAAGTTGAGCACGCCCGGTTTCGCTTTCGCGAGCGCGACGAGATCGGGAACGGTATTGGCCGGGACCGACGGATGCGCGACCAGCACCTGCGGGCTCATGACGAGCATCGCGACCGGCGTGAGGTCCTTGACCGGGTCGTACGGCACCTTGGCGAGCATGATCGGCGTGAGGAACGTGCCTCCGCCCGTCGCGAAGAGCAGCGTGTATCCGTCGGGGGCGGCACGCGTGACGAGCTCGGTGCCGATCACCGTTCCGGCGCCGGGACGGTTGTCGACGACGACCTGCTGCCCCACGAGCTGCGACAGCTTCTGTCCGACGATGCGCCCGGTGAAATCGGTCGGACCGCCCGCGGGATACGGCACGATCAGTCGTATCGGGCGCTGCGGATACTGTTGCGCGTGAACCGCGCCGGCGACGAACAATACGATCGCCGCAAAGCGGCTCGCCTTCCTCATGCTTCCTCCTCGCTCGTTACAGGGGCTTCAGTCCGGCCGCCGCGACGACTTTCTGCCATTTCTTCAGGTCGCTCGCCATCGTCGACGCATACTGCTCCGGGCTCATGGTGCGCGGGTCCGCGCCCTGCATCGACAGCTGCTCGGCGGTTTCGGGCACGGTGAGTATCGCGTTGATCTCGCGGTTGATGCGCGCGACCAGCGCCTGCGGCATGGCGGCGGGACCGATGACGCCGTACCACCCGCTCACTTCGTATCCGGGCACGCCCGCCTCGGCGATGGTCGGGATATCCGGCAAGGCAGTAGCACGCTGCGCCGTCGTCACGCCGAGCGCGCGGAGCCGCCCGCCGCGGATGTGCCCCACCGACGCGGGAATCGAGGGAAACGCGAAATGGATCTGGCCGCCGACGAGATCGCTCACCGCGAGCGACTGTCCCTTGTACGGCACGTGGGTGTACTCGATCTGCGCGAGCACCTTGAGCAGCTCGCCCGACATGTTGCTCGGCGAGCCTACGCCCGACGTGCCGTAGTTCATCTGCCCGGGACGCGAGCGCGCGAGCGCGATGAAGTCCTTCACGTTACGGACCGGCATCGAGGGATGCACCGTCAGCACGTTCGGCACAAGCGCGAGGATCGCGATCGCGGTGAAGTCGCGCAGCGGATCGAACGGCAGCTTCCTGTACATCGACGCGTTGATCACGAAGCCTTCGGGGATCACCTGCATGGTGTAGCCGTCGGGCGGCGACTTCTGCGTGATCTGCCCGCCGAGGATGTGGTTCGCGCCCGGGCGGTTGTCGATGATGACCTGCTGCTTCAGATGCTCGGAGAGCTTCGTACCGAGCGCGCGCGCGAGGATGTCGGTGGCGCCGCCGGGCGCGACGCCGACGACGATGCGGATGGGTTTGGTGGGATAGTCCTGCTGCGCGAATGCGACGTGCGCGCAGCACGCCACGACACAGACCAGCGAAACGCCGAGCTTCATCGCTCCTCCCCGCCTGGACTCGTCATCCCCGCGCGGGCGGGGGTCCATTTGAGAAGGAGTTTAAAGCGAAACCGTCCGGGACGGTTCCGCGGGTCGATGTGCGTCCCTAGGCGTCGAGGCGCCGGCGGGCGAGGCCGAAGGCCAGGCAGCCGATCGCGAGCAGCGCGAGCGAGCCGGGTTCGGGCACCGCGCTGACGGATGCGTTCGCTACGACGTAGCCTTCGTTGCCAGAGACGTAGTTCGTCAGGCTGTCGCCGAAAATCCAGTTGACGCCGTAAGCGGCATTGCTACCGAACTCGCGCGGCGCACCGGTCCCCAGGCCAGCCCAGCCGAGGCCGAGTTCCGTCGACGTCGGCGCCTGGATCACGAAATTCGCAAAATCGCTGAACGTAAATGTCCCAACACCGCCGTTGGGAAGCCAGGTCTTGTCACTGGTTTCGAAAATCTTGGCTGCCTTGTTCGCGAGATCGCCGAAAGACAGATCGTAGCCGTTGTTGTAGAGCGACTGGAAATTAGCATCGGACGGTTCGTTCGCGATCACGGCGTAGCGACCGGCCCCGTCGGTAATCCAGAAGTTCAGATAGGGCGCGACATACGGACCGCTTCCTATGCTAAACCGCGTGCGGTCGTCGAAGCGGTCGATAGAGACGCTGGCGATGCTGCCAAGCGTGCGGCCGTCGATGTCCGAAGAACCAAGACCGGCCTTCTGCCCGCCTTCGGCAATGATGAATTCCGTCGCACCCGGCTGATAGGTGTTGTTGACCTGAATCGTGGGCTGATTGCCGGAGACGGTGGCGTTCCGGATGACGAAGCTCTGGAAGCCGGCCGAAGCCGAACTGATGGACGCAACGGTAAGGACAGCCGCGGCCGCGGCTGACAGGAGATGACCCTTCATTACTGATCCTCGTTATCTTGTGATTTTGCCGACCCGCGCGCCTGGAGCACGGATCGTACCAGCGGGCGCGATGCCGTTAGGGCTGCGGCGCCTATGTATCAGGCGGGTCGAGGAAATTTCAAACGCCGATGCTCGATCTTTGAGCGGCGGGAGGATGGGGGAAGACCTCGACTGTAAAGCGCGCCGACACGCTGGCACACGGGCGTTGCGGGCGCGAAAGTCAAATGGATTCCCGATCGCTTCCGCTGCCGCGGGTCGGGAATGACGACGCTTTTCCTCTGCGTCCTCTGCTTTAAAAAAAGCCTTTGCCTTTCCTTTGCGTCCTTTGCGTCCTTTGCGGTTAATTGGCTTTCGATCTACTGCAAAGCCTTCGTGACGATCTCGGTCGTATCCTTCGAGAGCTTGCCGCTGTCGCGTATCCGCTCGAGCGCCGCGCGCGCCTTCGCCTGACGGCCCGCGTCGAGCTTCTTCCACCGGTCGAACGCGCGCGCGATGCGCGAGGCGATCTGCGGATTCAAGGGATCGAGCGCAATCACCTGGTCGGCGATGAAGTCGTAGCCGCTGCCGTCGGCGGCGTTGAAGCGCACGTGATTCGCGGTGAACGCGCCGATCAGAGCATAGACCTTGTTCGGGTTCTTGAGCTCGAACGCCGGATGCGAAGTGAGGCGCTTTACTTCGGACAACGTGCCGGGCAGCCGCGAGAACGCCTGCACGCGCAGCCACTTGTCGAGCACGAGCGGCTCGTTTTTCCACTGCGTGTAGAAAGCGTCCAGCGCCTTGTCGCGCTCGCCGCACGGAAAATCGGCCAGCACCGCGAGCGCCGCGACCGAGTCGGTCATGTTGTCGGCGCCCTGGAAGTGTTGGTAGACGAGGTCGCACGCTTCGCTCGTGCCGGTCTCCATGAGATAGGCGAGCGAGAGGTTGCGCAGCGACCGCTTGCCCGCCGACACCGGATCGGGGCTGTAATGCCCTTCGACCGCGTTCGCGCGATAGGTCGCCAGCAACTCGTCCTTCAATAGCTCGGCGATCCGCTTCACCAGGCCCGTGCGCACCGTATGGATCGCATCCGGGTCGACGACCTCCATCTGCTCGCCGAGGAAGCTCTCGCCGGGCAGGATCAGCGCTTCGGCGGCGAACGCCGGATCGCGCGCCGAATCGGCGAGCACCGCGCGGAACGCATCGACGAACGACTCGGGCGCGATGAAAGGCCGTCCCGCCTGCACGTCCGCGACGCCTTTGAGCATCACCTGCTGCGCGAGGCGCTGGCCGGCTTCCCAGCGGTTGAACGGATCGGAGTCGTGCGCCATGAGATGGGTGAGGCTGCGCTCGTCGTAATCGTGCTTGACGATCACCGGCGCGGAGAAGTCGCGCGCGAGCGAAGGCACCGGCCGCGCGGGCACATCGACGAAGGTGTAGCGCTGCTCCGCTTCGGTGAGCGAGAGCACGCGCGTGCCGGCCTGAGCCGCCCCATCGCCTTCGAGCTTCAGCGGGACGTCGCGCCCGTCCGGGCCTACGAGCCCCATCGCGAAGGGAATGTGAAACGGTTTCTTGTCGGGCTGTCCCGGCGTGGCCGGACACGATTGGCGCAGCGTCACCGTGTAGCGCTTCGCGGCGGCGTCGTAGGCGTCGGTGACTTCCACGGTCGGCGTCCCCGCCTGGTCGTACCAGCGCCTGAACTGCGTGAGGTCGACGCCTGACGCATCCTGCATCGCCTGCACGAAATCGTCGGTCGTCACCGCCTGGCCGTCGTGGCGCTGGAAATACAGGTCCATCCCCTTGCGAAAATTCGCTGCGCCGATCAGCGTGTGGATCATGCGCACCACCTCGGCGCCCTTGTCGTACACCGTCGCCGTGTAGAAGTTGCTGATCTCCATGTAGCACTGCGGCCGGACCGGATGCGCCATCGGCCCCGCGTCCTCGGGAAACTGCCGCGCGCGCAAGGACCGCACTTCGCGGATGCGCTCCACCGAACGCGAGTACATGTCCGAGCCGTACTCCTGGTCGCGAAAGACGGTGAGACCTTCCTTGAGCGAAAGCTGGAACCAGTCGCGGCACGTCACGCGGTTGCCGGTCCAGTTGTGGAAGTACTCGTGCGCGACCACGCGGTCGATGTTCTGGTAATCGATGTCGGTCGCGGTGTCGGGGCGCGCCAGGATGTACTTGGTGTTGAAGACGTTGAGGCCCTTGTTCTCCATCGCACCCATGTTGAAGTCGCCGACCGCGACGATCATGTACTGGTCGAGATCGAGCTCGAGGCCGAAGACGTCCTCGTCCCACTTCATCGAGTTCTTCAGCGCCTGCATCGCGAACCCCGACTGGTCGAGCTTGCCGGGCTCGACGTAGATCATGAGCTTCGCCTTCTTCCCGGACCGCGTGACGAAGGTGTCCTCGAGGAGGTCGAGCTTGGCGACCACCATCGCGAAGAGATACGAGGGCTTGGGGAACGGGTCGACCCACTTCGCGCGATGGCGGCCGTCGTCTTCATCGGCGGATTCGACGAGGTTGCCGTTCGACAACAGCACCGGGTAGCGCGACTTGTCCGCGTGCAGCGTCGTGGTGTAGCGCGCCATCACGTCGGGGCGGTCGATGAAATAGGTGATGCGCCTGAAGCCTTCGGCCTCGCACTGGGTGAAGTAACCGTCCTTCGACGCGTAAAAGCCCGAGAGCGTGGTGTTCGCTTTGGGGTCGATGCGCACGATCGTGCGGAGCACGAACTGCTCGGGCACGTCGCGTATCGTCAGCCGCTCGGGCGCGAGCGTGTACTCGGCGGCGGTCAGCGTATTTCCGTTCAACGCGACCGATTCGAGCACGAGCGCCTCGCCGTGGAGCACGAGTGGCGCGCTGCTTTCGCGCGACGCCGGATTGCGGCGTGCCGAGAGCGTCGCCGTGACACGCGTGTGGTCGTCGAACACCGCCACGTCGAGGTCGACGTCGGAGATGAGAAACGCGGACGGCGTGTAGTCCTTCAGGTATACAGTGTGGGGCGCGGAGTCGGGCATCTCGATGGTCTCGAACAGTGGAAGCGCCGATTATCCGACGGTTTGCACGGCGCTCTTGTCATAAAAGTCGGCACGATGATTGCACCGGGTTTGCCTGCTTCGGGGGTTTTGCGGGGGAATTACAGTTGGACAAGTGGCGCTTCTATCAGGGGCTGCGCAACGAGTGGCGCTGGTACCACTTCGACGAGAGCGGCCAGGTCATCGCAGCATCCGATCAGGGCTTCAACGAGCTTCCGGCGTGCATGGCGAACGCGGCCGAACAGGGCTTCGACCAGAATCACAGTTACGCCGTGCAACTCCGCGACAGTGGCTCCATCGCCGCGCAGTAGTAGTTACAACCTCACGCTCCCCCAGCGCCTCCAGCACACCGCGCCGTCCCGGACGCGTCCGCGTATGCGCAGGCGATCAGGGACCCATTTTGGCGTTGAGACCGCCTGAAGGTGGATTCCCGCCTGCGCGGGAATGACGACCGGGGCGCCTCTGCGGTCGAAACGTCTTTCGCTTTCCTTTGCGTCCTTTGCGTCCTTTGCGTCCTTTGCGTCCTTGGCGGTTGATGATGCCGCTCCGGGCACCAGGCTGGGGAGAGCCATGAAGATCAAGAGCGTCAGGGCAATCCCGATGTCCGACCCGGTGCCTAAGGAGCGCCAGCACCGCACCGATCTAGGCACCAAGGTGAAGAGCGACGCGACGCTGATCGTGGTCGAGACCGACAGCGGGCTCAAAGGCATCGGCGCCGCGCTCGGCAGCCCACCCGCGCCCCGACGGCACCGTCCATGCCCCCGACCGGCCGGGCCTGGGTTTTACGTTGCGCCCCGATGCGCTCGAGCGCTTCCGCTACGTCGAGGGACCGGAGTATCGCTTCTGACGAACGTCAAAAGCGATTGACCGCCAAGGACGCAAAGGACGCAAAGGACGATCAAAGATCGTCATTCCCGCGCAGGCGGGAATCCATGTTCGAAACGTCGAAGTCAAAATGGATCCCCGATCGCTTCCGCGATCGCGGGTCGGGAATGGCGATGCGATGTTCCTCTGCGCGCCTCTGCGTGCTCTGCGGTTGAAACGCCGTTAGAGACTTAGTCCTGCGGCTCGACGCGGATGATCGACGCGCCGTGGTTGCTGCCGACCCAGAACGACACCGGGTTGGTCGAATTGTCGACCCACACGCGGCGGATGTTGACCGACGTGCGCGGCAGCAGGTATTCGACCGCCTGGCCGGACTGGGTGTTGAGCCGCACGATGCGGTCGTTCAGCATCGAGCCCGTCCACGCCTCGCCGTTGCGGTCGATCGCCACGTCGTAAGGCTGCGTCCACGGCGAGGGCACCGCCCACTCCTTGAACTGCTCGGTCCGGGTGTCGAACATCGCGATGCGGTTGCCGCGGTACTGGGCGAACCAGATGCGATCCTGCGTATCCATCATCCCGCGCCGCGGACCCGACGACTTCGTCGGCGTCGAATAGAGCTTCACTTCGCCGGTCTTCGCGTCGATGCGGCCGATGGTCTCGCGGCCGATGTCGGTGAACCAGCCGTTGTTCTTCGAATCCGAGATGACGTCGTAGATGTTGTGCCCGACCGGCGCGGCCTTGTAGGGCTCCCACGTTTCCCATTGACCCGTCCTGAGGTCGATGCGGTGCACGCCTGCGAAGCCGTTGTTCTGCGCCCAGATCTTGCCGTCGACGCCCATGTTCATCGGGCTGGTCATGTTGATCTGGGTGTTCGGGCGGTTCCACTGCGGCGGCGCCACCCACGTTTCGAGCTTGCCCGACTTCAGGTCGTACTTGCCGATCGCCGCCTGGTACATCATGCCCAGCCAGATGTTGCCGTCGCGGTCGAAGCGCGCGGAGAGCGAGCCGTTCGGCGAGCCTTTCTTCAGCTCGGGCAACGCGATCTCTACGACTTTTCCAGTCTTGGGATCGAGCGTTCCGATCTTCTGGTCGCCGAAGTCGCAGTACCACGCGATGCCGTTCGCGTCCACGATGACGTCGTGCGGCTGTATCGTCGGACGCGGGAGGTCCCACTCGGTGATGACGACCCGCGTGCCTCGGCCGCTCGGGCGCGGCAGGGTCTTCAGCTCGTAAGTCCAGCCGTTGCCGCCTTTGGCGCTCTGGTTGATCGTCGAGAAGTATTCCGCCTGTGCGCGCTGCAGCTTCTCGCGGTCCTCGCCGACGAGATCGGTGTCGCGGCCGGTCAGCCGCTTCTGCGGCCGGATGTACGTGCTCTGGTTGGCATACGTGCCCATGCGCTTGATCGTGTCGACGAAGCCGTCGGCGTTGTGAGCGGACATGGTGATGCGGTTGAGGGTGTGGCAGCCGACGCACGACAGGAGCGGACGCTTCTGCTCGGCGGTGCCCGGCGCGCTGTACAGCCATTCGCCGTTCGAAAGCTGCGCGGCGAGGTTCCGGGTCTTGACCAGCTTGAGATCGGCCGACGCCGCGCTCTTGCCGGTCACGTCGGCCGTCGCTTGCGCCGGCAGGTCATAGCCGGCCGCGCGTATGCCGATGGTGTACTTGCCCGGCTCGAGATATTTCGCCGGAAACTCGTAACGGCCGCTGGCGTCGGTGACGACGGTCACCGTCCTGTTCGAGTCGGCCTTTTTCGCGTTGACGAGCACGCCCTCCATCGCGCCCTCTTCGGCGGACGAGACGGTGCCCGCGAGAGCGACAGGATCTTGGGCGGCGTAGGCGTGGGATGCGAGGAGCAGGGCGGCAGCGGGCAGCAGCGAACGCGCGAGCATCGGGTTCCCTCCTTGTGTGTGCTGAGCTCCCGTGCTCCTGCTCTGCCGGCAGGTCGGTCACGCTCGCGGTAGGCTACACCTGGTCTGCGTGCAGCGGGAAGCCCTGAAAAACGTCAAAGGCGTTATTTACCGCAGAGGACGCGGAGGAAAGGCAAAGATGTCATCGCGAGGCGCGAAGCGCCGTGGCGATCTCGTGACGCACGGGCTTCCGTTCGCAACGGGATTGCTTCGTCGCGTTGCTCCTCGCAATGACAAACGAGGGTTTCCTCTGCGTCCTCTGCGGTTCAATTCGCCTTAAAAAAACCCCGCCTAAGCGGGGCTTTTCGTCACTTCATCACCGCGTCACTTCCCGTCCTTGTCCCAATCGCCGGGCATCGCGCGCTCGACGCGGTCCCACGCTGCGCGCGCGGCGTGCTTGCCGTGCTCCCAGCCCAGGCGCGACTTGCCGCGCACGCCTTCCCAGCGCTTGCCCATGTCGGACTCGACGTCTTCCCAGCGGCGGCCCTTGTGCTCCACGCGCGATTCCCAGCCCATGCGATACGCCGGCCCGTAGTCGTCGTAGCTCATGCCGCTCTGGTAATACGGCTGGGTCTGGAAGTTGTCCCGCCAATACGTATCTTCGATCGTCGGGTCGAAATGCTCCGCGACCGCCTTGCCGGCGAGGCCGCCGGCGATCGCACCGGCAGCGCTGCCGACGAGCGTGCCGACGGGGCCGGCAGCCACCGTGCCTGCGGCCGCGCCCGCGGCCATGCCGCCGACCGCCGCGCCTACACCGGTGCCGACGGGGTGCGCGCCCGGCGCGCCGGTGATCGGATCGCGATTCGCATCGGGTTGTCTGGTCTTGGCCATCTGGTTCTCTCCTGGAGTTGAACGACCTAGAATTCAGGCAACGCACGTGCCGCTGCGCGAACGCTTTTTGCACGGGTCACCGGACATGCTGCGAACCTTTCTCATCGTCGTGGTGTCGGCGCTGACCACGTGCGGCGCCGCGCAAGCGCAAAGCGGGCGCCGCGAGCTTCAGTTGCGCCAGCAGCAGGACGCGCTCAACCTGAATCTCCAGCAGAGCATGCGTTCGCGCCGCTACGATCTGCCGCCTTCCGACCAGCGCCGGCTCGATCAGCTCGACCTCGATCAGCGCCTGCGGCAGCAGCAGCTCGAGCAGCACCAGATCAATCGCGACGAGCGCCTGCGCCGTGAGGCGGAAGCGCTGCCGCCGGGCGTGGGAGACGCGCACCTGCGCGCGCAGCGCGAGGTCTTCAACCAGGAGCGCGCGCTGCAACTCCAGCAGTTCGAGATGGAGCGCCAGCGCGCCGCTCAGTCCATTCCCCGCGAGCCGCTGCAGACGCCCGCGGGCGGCACGCTGCGGCTGCCGTGAATCCCGGAGGCATCGTGGTCGACTTCTTCGCGTTCCTCGCCTCGATCGCGATGCTCGTCGCGTATCAGCTCTATCTCCGCAAGCGGCAGCAGCGCGACCCGCTCTACACCGTGCACGCGGTCAACGTCGTCGCGCGCAATTCGTGGGTCGACATGGTGATGTCGAGCGAGAAGCCCGACGTGCTCGCGGTGCAGACGCTGCGCAACTCGGTGATGGCCTCGAGCTTCATGGCCTCGACGGCGATCCTGCTGCTCGTGGGCGCGCTTACGCTCTCCGGCTCGGCGGAGAACAACTCGGGGATACTCCACGCGCTCAACGTCGGCGGCGCGACCGGCGCCGAGATCACCGCGGTCAAAGTCGTTGCGCTGCTGCTCGACTTCTTCGTCGCGTTCTTCTGCTTCTCGATGGCGGTGCGCTTCTACAACCACGTCGGCTACATGATCAGCATTCCCCCGGGCCGTGCGGTCAACGCCGCGTCGCCCGGACTCGTCGCCGCGTATCTGAACCGCGCCGGGTTCTTCTATCTCGTCGGCCTGCGCTCGTTCTTCTACTCGGTGCCGCTCGTCTTCTGGATGTTCGGCCCGCATTTCATGCTGCTCGCGACGCTCGCGCTCATCGCGGCGCTCTTCCCGCTCGACCGCGCGCCGCGCTCGTCGGTGCGCCAGGGCGAGCCGCTGCGGCAGGTGGTGGCGGCTACGCGGATCGAGCCCAAGGACCGCTGAGGCTCGTTACCGGACACACCATCTGGTGCTCGTCGTGGAGCTCGCCTGCGACGAGAAGAAATCCCCGCTCGGTGCCGTAGGTTCGGAACTCCATGCTCTCGTAGAGCGCGATCGCCTGCAGAAGCGCTCTTACCTGCATGGGCAACATGCTACCCTCGCGCCGTCCACCGCACCGGAGCTTTCGATGACTTCCCGCCGCATCGACCTCGATGACATGCGCATCCATTACCTCGAATGGGGCGATGCGGGCGCCCCGCCGCTCGTGCTGCTGCACGGCATCGCGCGCTGCGCACACGCGTTCGATCATCTCGCGCCGCATTTCGCGGACCGCTACCGCGTGCTTTCGATCGATCTGCGCGGCCACGGCGATTCGGGCCGGGACGCGGGCGGCAACTACCTGGTCGAGGATTACGTCCGCGACGTCGAAGGATTGATCGACAGGCTCGGTCTGAAAGACGTGGTGCTGTGGGGCACCTCGACCGGCGGGCGCGTCGCGCAGATGATCGCCGGGCGCCGTCCAGAGCTCGTGCGCGCGGTCATCGTCGAGGACGTCGGCCCGGAGCGGCCGAAGGAGATCTCCAACCGCCGCGCCAACCGCATGGGCCTCGAAGAGAACGGCTGGGCCTCGCGCGAAGAGCTGCTCGCGAAAGTGCGTACCGACAATCCGCGCTGGCTGGAGTCGGTCGCGCGCAATCTCGTCGAGCACGCGGCGCGCGAGCGCGAGGACGGCCGCGTGGTGTGGAAGCGCGACCCGGCGATCCTCAAAGGCTTCGTGCCGACCGAGCTCTGGGACACGGTGAAGAAGATCCGCGCGCCGATCGTCTACATCCTCGGCGGCGCGAGCACCATCGTGCCGCAACACACGCAGGACGAGCTGAAGGCGGCGCTGCCGCAGGTCGAGATCGTGACGATGCCGGGGCTCGGCCATTACCCCAGCGACGAGGACCCGGCGGGCTTTCTCGAGATCGTCGACGAGTTTCTCGCGCGTCAAAATCAAAAGCATTAACACGGAGGGCACGGAGGAACACGGAGGGCACGGAGGGAAGCAACGGGTTGTCGAGCACGACGGCGCGATGCGTAGCGACCGACTTGCCTCGGTTTTCCTCCGTGTTCCTCCGTGCCCTCCGTGTCCTCCGTGTCGAAGCTTTTGATCTTGCAGGCTGCGTTACCGGCACGGGGCTTGTATCCTTCGCCTTCCTTATGAACAAGCCCGAGCCCGTAGCCGCCGCCTCGACGCGCAAACGCGCGCCCGGCGGCGTCACGCGCGAGGAATTCCTCAACATCTTCGTCGCGGTCTTCCTGCCGATGCTGATGGCGGCGGTCGACCAGACGCTGCTCGCGACCGCGACGCCGGCGATCGCGGCGAGCCTCGGCGGCTTGCGCGACAGCTCGTGGATCGCGGTGGCGTACCTGCTTGCCGCGGCGACGATCGTGCCGGTGTACGGACGGCTCGGCGACCAGCTCGGCAAGCGCGAGATGCTGCTGTGGGCGCTCGGCGTCTTCGCGCTGGGGTCGATCGCGTGCGCGTCGGCGCAGACCATGCCGCAGCTCGTCGCGGCGCGCGTGGTGCAGGGACTCGGCGGCGGCGGGCTGATGATGCTGTCGCACGCGCTGATCGGCGAGCTGATCCCGCCGGTGGAGCGCGTGAAGTTCCAGGGTTACTTCGCGCTCATGTTCGCGACCGCGAGCATGGGCGGCCCGGTCATCGGCGGCGTCGTGGTGAGCCACGTGAGCTGGCGATGGCTCTTCGTCGCGAACATCCCGCTCGCCGCGTTCGCCGCGTGGCGCCTGAGCAAGCTGCCGCCGGGCGAGAAGCATCCGCGCAAGGCCGGCGGCACCGACATCCCCGGACACATCTTCTTCGCGGTCGGCTGCGTGAGCCTGCTGTTCTGGCTCACCTCCGGCGGTCATCGCTTCGCGTGGTCGTCGGCGCCGAGCTTCGGCCTCGCGGCGACCGCGATCGCGTCCCTCGCAGCGCTCGTCCGGCACGAGCGCCGCCATCCGGCGCCGTTCTTTCCGGTCGAGCTCTTCCGGATCAGGACGATCAGGCTGTCGGCTATCCTCGTGACGATCTTCGCCGCGTGCATGTTCTCGGTGATCTTCTTCCTGCCGATCTACCTTCAGCTCGGCCACCGCATGAGCGCTCAGGCTTCCGGCCTTCTGCTCTTGCCGGTGACGGCCGGGCAGGTGACCGCCGCGATGCTTGCGGCGCGCGTCATGCGCCGCAGCGGCAAAGGTCATGCGATACCCGTCGCGGGGATGTCGTGCACGAGCATGGGACTGCTGCTGCTCGGACTGCTGCCGCCGAGCGTGCCGCTGATCGTCGTGCTGGGTTTCATCACGGGGCTGGGGCTCGGCAGCGTGATGCCGGTGAACCAGGTGGTGGTGCAGACGGTCGCGGGCCGCGACAAGCTCGCCGCGGCGTCGGCGACGTCGTCGCTCTCGCGCTCGACCGGAGGCGCCGCGGGCGCGGCGCTATTCGGCGCGCTGGTGTTCGCGATGATCCCGAACGTCGACCGCCATTCGCTGCTCCAGCAGGCGGACGCGCTCGACATGCATCAGGTGATCACCGCGTTCCACCGCGCGTTCCTCGTCGCGTCGGTGGTCGCAGCGCTCGGCGCATTCACCGCGTGGCGGATTCCCAAGATGACGCTTTGGGAAACTAAAAGCTAAAGGTCCAAAGCTTTAACACGGAGGGCACGGAGGAACACGGAGGACACGGAGGAATGCAGCGGGTGGACAGCATGAGAGGACAAGGCATGGCGACCGATGCGTCTTCCTCCGTGCCCTCCGTGGACCACCGTGTCCTCCGTGTTGATGCTTCTTGCTTTTGGTTTTTACAAAAGCTCGCCTCTGCTGGGAACGAGCAGGTCTTTCGTCATCTGATCGAGCGACGAGATGCCCAGCATCGCCATGTTCCGGTCGATCTCCTCGCGCAGGAGCTTGACCGCGTGGCGCACGCCGGGCTCGCCGGCGATCGACGCGGCATAGAGGAACGGACGGCCGACGAAGACGAAGTCGGCGCCCAGCGCGAGCGCTTTCAAGACGTCGGTGCCGCGGCGCACGCCGCTGTCCAGCATGATCGACATGTTGCCCTTCTCCGCGACCGCGCCGGGCAGCGCGCGCAGCGGCGCGATCGCGCCGTCGAGCTGACGTCCGCCGTGGTTGGAGATCATGATGCCGTCGGCGCCGCTCTCGCGCGCGATTCTGACGTCCTGCCGCGCCAGCACGCCCTTGATCACGAGCTTGCCCTTCCACATCTTGCGCATGAGCTCGAGGTGCTCCCACGCGAGGCCGTCGCGCAGGTGGCGGCGGCGCTCGGCGGTGCGCGACATGATCGGCACGCGCTGGTCGCCCATGTTCTCGAGGTGCGGCATGCCGCGCTTCATGATCGTGCGCAGGAACGTGCCGAAGAGCCAGCGCGGCCGGATCGAGCAGTCCCAGATCATGCGCGGCGTGGGACGCAGCGGCGTGCTGTAGCCGTTCCTCACGTTGTTCTCGCGGTTCGCCATGACCGGCACGTCGACGGTCAGCACCAGCGTCTCGAAACCCGCGTTCTGCGCACGCTCGACGAGCGGGACGATGATCTCGGCCTCGCCCGGCAGATAAGCCTGGAACCACGCGGTGCGGCCTTTCTCTTTCACTTCTTCCAGACGGGTGAGCGAAGCGCCGCTCTGGATCATCGGGATGTTGAGGTCCGCCGCGACGCTCGCCAGGAGATTGTCGCCATCGTAAGCGGCGAGCGAGGTGCCGCCCATCGGCGGGAAGCCGAACGGCAGGTCGTAGGTGCGGCCGAGGACGCTGCGCTTCTGATTGCGGCCGCGCGTGCTGACGAGCACCCGCGGCATGAAGCCGTAGTCCGCGAAAGCCTCACGGTTGCCGCGCAGGCTGGCGTTGGTCTCCGAGCCGCCCGAGATGTAGCCGAAGATCGGCCGCGGCAGGAACCCGCGCGCCTCGGCCTCGAAGTCCTCGAGCGAGAGCATGCGCTGGAGCACCCGCGGCCCCGCCGCCTGCGGCTGACCGCCCGCCGCCACGGTTCGTATGGTGAGCTGATCGCCCTGCGCAACCGCGTCCGCTTCCTGCTTTGTTGTCGTATTCACAATCGTCCTCCCTGACCCCCGGAGGGTAGAAGAAATCCGGGTCAGAGTCACATTCCCGAATCTGACTCTGACCCGGATTTTCGATTCAGTCCATGTTGCGGAATACAGGGGCCGGGAATACCGTTCTCCCACAACAACGAGAACCGTCCGCCCACGCGTGTCCACAAGGAAGGAGATGCCATGAAGATACGAACCATCGCGGCACTCGCAGCGACCCTGGCCGCCGTCACGCTTGCCGCTTCCGCACAGGCGCCCGCTCCTTACGAGACGAAGCAGGTCGAAGGCACCGACAACGTCTACATCTTCCGTTACGGCAACGCACAGTCGATGTTCGTGGTGACGAAAGACGGCGTCATCGCGACCGATCCCATCAGCTACGCCAACCGCAACGCATCGCAGGTGTACGTGGACGAGATCAGGAAGGTCACCAGCGCGCCGATCAAGTACCTCATCTACAGCCATCATCACTTCGATCACATCGCCGGGGGCAAGCCGTTCAAGGACGCCGGGGCGACGATCATCGCGCACCAGCGCGCGAAAGAGCGCCTCGCGGTGCTGCAGGATCCGTACACGCCGCTGCCCGACCGCACGATCTCGAAGACGACGTCGATCAAGCTCGGCGGCACCGAGCTCGAGCTGCACTATCTCGGCCCGAACCACTCGGACTCGACGCTGATCATGCGATTGCCCAAGGAACGGGTTATCTTCGCGGTGGACCTGATCCCGGTCGGCTCGGTGCCGGGACGCGCGATGATCGACTCGTATCCCATCGAATGGGAGGACACGTTGAAGAAAGTGCTGGTCATGGACTGGGACAGGCTGATTCCCGGTCATCCCGGCGCGCCCGGCGGGCGCCTCGGGACGAAGCAGGACGTCGCGACGACGCTGAGCTTCCTCCAGGAAGCTTCGGCGACGATCAAGGAGCAGGCGCGCAACGGCAAGTGCTGGGAGCCGGTCGAAAAAGAGTTTTCGATGGCGAAGTGGGAGGGCTGGCCCGGCTATGCCGCGGCCATCCCGATGGTCGCGCGCCGCTACTGCGGCCTCTGGGGACGGGGGACCTGATCGCATGAAGCCCGAAGCATCGACCCTGGCCGCCGCGGCATTCGCGTTCGCCGCGGCGGCGTCCGCCCAGCAGTACCCCACCAAACCCATCCGTCTCGTCGTGCCGCTGGCTCCCGGAGGGCCGAGCGACATCCTCGCACGCACCATGGCGCAGGCGATGTCGCCTTCGCTGGGGCAATCGGTCGTCGTCGACAACCGCACCGGCGCAGGCGGCACGATCGGTCTGGACATCGTCGCCAAGTCGCCGCCCGACGGTCACACGATGGTGCTCGTCGCGCTTGCGACTTACACGATCACCGCGAACCTGTACGCGAAGCTGCCGTACGACCCGCGCAAGGATTTGACGCCGGTGTCGATCCTCGCGGGCGCGCCGTACCTGCTCGTGGTGCACCCGTCGCTGCCGGCGAAGACCGCGAAGGATCTCGTGACGCTGGCCAAAGCGCGGCCGAACCAGCTCAACTACGGCTCGGGCGGTCTGGGAACGGGACCGCAGCTCGCGATGGAGCTGTGGAAGCTCAAGACCGGCGCGCCGATCGTGCACATCCCGTACAAGGGCACGGGGCCCGCGCTGACCGACCTCATGGCCGGACACGTGCAGACCGGGCTGTTCAACATGATCGCGGTGCTGCCGCCGGTGCAGTCGGGCAAGATGCGCGCGGTCGCGGTGAGCGGCCCCAGGCGCTCCCCGCTCCTGCCGAACGTCGAGACCGTCACCGAGAGCGGGGTCGCCGGCTTCGAGGACGTCGGCGGCCACATGTTCATGGTGCCCGGCGCGACGCCGAAAGACATCGTCGCGCGCCTCAACCGCGAATCGCTGAAGGCTCTGCAGAGCCCCGACGTCCTCGCCCGCCTCAAGGGCGAAGGCGCAGAGATCGTCGCGAGCTCACCGGAAGACGCCGCGGCCGCGGTGCGGCGCGATCTGGAGAAGTGGCGGGACGTGATTCAGAAGGCGGGAATCAAGGGCGAGTGACGGCTTGACCGTAGGGTGCGCGCGAGCGCACCGCGCTTTTTGCGGTGCGTTACCACGCATCCCACGAGTTACTTCCGCGGGTTCTTCAAATACTCCGCATTCACGCAATTCCCCAACACCCCGTCGCGCAGGTAGAACAGCGCCGTCTCCAGCGCCTTCCTCCGCAGGTCGCGGTTCGAGTCGGGGCTGTAGAACGCCGCATGCGGGCCGAGCAGCGCGCGGCCGCGGATCCAGGGCTCGTTGGCCTGCCATGCGGCGACGAAAGGATCGCCGGTCGTGCCGGGCTCCTTGGGCAGCACGTCGAGGCCGACCGCGCCGAGCTTGCCGCTCTTCAGGCCTTCGACGACCGCAGCGGTATCGCAGATCTCGCCGCGCGCGGTGCTGATGAGATAGGCGCCCTGCTTCATCGCCGCGACCGCTTTCGCATCGATCAGGCGCCGCGTCCCTTCATGCAGCGGCGTGTGGATGCTCACCACGTCGGACATGCCGAGCAGTTCCTCCAGCGTTCGCGCGCGATGGAAGCCGAACGACAGCTCCGCGCCGTTCGGAAGCTGCGGATCGTAGAACGCGACGTTCATCCCGAATGCGCGCGCACGCAACGCCGCTGCCGTGCCGATGCGTCCGAGACCGATCACGCCGAAGGTCGCACCGCGCAGACGCTTGGCAGTGACGTTGTGCATGTGCGTCCACGCCGTCAGGTCGGCGCGCAGCGCCTCGTTGAACGCGACCGTGCCGCGCGCGAACGCGAGCATCATCGCGATCGCGCTGTCGGCGACCTCGGTGGTGCCATAGTCGGGGACGTTGCACGCGGGAATGCCGGCTTCGCCCGTCGCCTTCAGGTCGATGACGTCGAAGCCCACGCCGTTGCGCACGACGATCTTCGCTTTCTTCATCGCCGCGATCACTTTCGCGTCGATCGGCATGAAGCGCACGATCACCGCGTCCGCGCGCTCCCAGTCCTGGGGGTCGATGTCCTCGAACTTCGCCTTGCGCGCGTTGATCAGCTCGACGTCCGGCCCCGCGACCTCGCGTTCGATGTCGAGCGGGTCGGAGCGGCTGTCGGGGTAGAGGATGGTCAGGGGCATGGTGATTTACTCGTTATTGATAAAAAGTGACGGGTGAAGCGGTGACGGATGAGGCGGTGAGGACACAGCGGCAACGGCACTCGTCACCGTTCTATCCGTCACTGCTTTATCCGTCATCTTTTCTCGTCACTTTTACTCACTCTCCAGCTTCGCCGCCGCCACCACCTTCGTCCACTTCTCGATCTCGGCTTTGACGTGCGCCTGGAACTGCTCCGGCGTGGTCGGGGTCACCTCGACGCCCTGGTCTTCGAGCTTCGCCTTGAGCGGGCCCGCGAGGATCTTGTGGAGATCGGCGGTCAGCTTGGCCTGGATCGCCTGCGGCACCCTGGACTGGGTACAGATGCCGTACCAGCCGGTGACATCGTAGCCGGTGACGCCCGATTCGGCGAACGTCGGCACGTCCGGAAGCTGCTTGTTGCGCTTCGCCGACGTGATGCCGAGCGCGCGCACCCGGCCGTTCTTCGCCGCCGCGAGCGGGGCGCCGGCGAGGTTGCCGACCGACGCCTCGATGTGGCCGCTCATGACGTCGGTCAGCGCGGCCGCCGCGCCCTTGTACGGCACGTGGACGATGTTGATCCCGGTCATCAGGCGCAGGAGCTCGATCGAGAGGTGCGGCGAGGCGCCCACCCCCGACGAGCCGTAGTTCACCTTGCCCGGGTTGGCCTTGGCATAGGCGATGAACTGTTTGAGCGTCTTGGTCGGCATCGACGGATGGACCATGAAGATGTTGGGCACGCCGCCGATCATCGAGGGAAACGCGAAATCGCGGATCGGGTCGTAAGTGAGCCGCCTGGCGAAGCGCGCGGGCGTGACCGCGTGCGAGCCGATGTTGCAGAGGACGAGGGTATAGCCGTCGGGCGGCGCTTTCGCGGTGACTTCCGTGGCGACGTTACCCGCCGCGCCCGGCCGGTTCTCGATGACCACCGGGCTGCCCCAGAGCTCCCCCAGCGCCTGCCCCACCATGCGCGCGGTCGTGTCCACGCCGCCGCCGGGCGTGTAGCCGACCATGATGCGCACCGGTTTCGTCGGGTAGCTCTGCGCGTGGGCCGCCCCTGCTGCGATCGTCGCCAGCGCGAGCGCGGCCGCTTTCGTGAAACGCTTCAAATCCATCCTCCTCATTGTTTGTATCGACGCGTGCGTTTAGGCACATCCATGCGGCTGGCGCAACCGTATAGTGAGTGCAAATCACCCACACGGCCTATCGCGACTGTGGAATGGTAACGATGGTCAGCCGACGTTAACTTGCATACTTCGCCCGTCAACATCAACAACACGTCGCAACGAGAGAAATGAAAACCGCCGCCGCCTACCTCAACCGCGCAATGACCGCCGCCGCCGCGCCCCGTGGGGCCCTCACGCTGCTGCTGATCGCGGTGGTGCCGGGCGGCCTGGTCGTCCCGGTCTGCTACGCCGTCTACCACGCCTTCCGCCAGACGCTCCGCAAGTAACCTCCGAGGCGCCTGCCGCAAGCCGCAGAGTATACGGTCAGCGCTTCCCCTCCTCGCCTTTCCGCTGTTGCCTCTCGTTCTGTCTCGCTTCCGGCCGCTGTGGCTGCGGCCGCTGCGGCTGCTGAGCCTCGCGCTGGGGTTGCGGCCGCTGCGGCTGGCCCTCGCGCTGAGGACGCTGCTGCGCTTGTTGCCGTTGCGCTGACGGCCGCTCGGGCTGGGCGCTCCGCGGCTGTGCGGGCTGCTGGGCGCGCTGGGGTCCCGTCTGCTGCGATTTCTGCGCGGGCTGCGCCTCGCGCCGGCCGGGCTCGGCCGGTGTCGCCTTGTCGCCGCGCTGCATGTTCCTGATCCGGTCGGCGACGCCGGGCGGCAGCGACGCCTTGTCGGCCTGCCTGGCCTTGCGGTCGTCGGCCTTCTTCTCAGCCGCCTTCTTCTCGGGCGCCCGTCTCGGCTCGGCTTTCCTCTCGTCGGCCTTCCTCTGCTGATCCGACTTGCGGGCCTCGGCTTTCTTCTGCTGCTCGGCGCGCTTCTGCTGCTCCTGGTCGTACTGGCGGTGGAACTGCTCGCGCCTCAACACGACCCGGCGGTCGACCTCGGCCTGGCGCTGATAGAACGCCGGCGGCCGTGCCAGGATCTGCGGCTTCGCTTTCGCGTCGGCGTTGGCGAAAGCGGTCTGTCCCCGCCGCACCGGCACGTTGCCGCGCGGCGAGCGGATGACCGATTCGCCCGAGTTCACCTTGTCGTACGTGCCCGGCGGGTGCTCCGCCCGCTCGCCCGGTGCGGGCGGCGGGTAGTACGCGGGCTCGTGATCGGTGCCGCGGATGCCGATCGTCGCGGTCGGCGTGACGACCGAATAACCGGCCGGGTTGCGCTTGCCGACGAGGCCGGTGATCGAGCGCAGCGCGCCTTTGACGAGCGACCAGGTGGCGGTGTTCTCCGCGGGCGGTCCGTCGGGGGCGTAGCGATAAGCGTCGATCTTCATGCGGGTGGCGGGCCGGATCGTGACGCTCGCGCCGTCGGCCATCGCGAGCAGCGCCCACGACTGCACGCCGGTCTGCAGCGCATCGCCGGGCTCGAGGGCCATGCCCGCCTGCGCGGCGCGCGCGGTGCCGGCGCGAGTGAGCCTCACTTCGCCTTCGAGCGAATCGATGGTGCCGATCGGCGGCGGCGCGGCGGCTGCGGGTGCGGGCGGAGGCGCGGGCGGCTTGGCCTCGGCGGGCTTGTCGGCCGGGGGCGGCGGAGGCGTCGACGGCGGCGCTTGCTTGGCGGCGGGCGGCGGCGCGGGCACGGAAGCCGGCTCGTGCTTACCGCACGCCGCGATCGCGCAGGCCGCGACGAGCATCGCGAAGACGGCACTCCTCACGCGCGACAGCATCCGGCCCCCTGGGAAATATTCCGGCGTGCTACGCGACGAGTATATGCGAGCGCTTGACCGCGTTGCGTCCCGCGGCGAAGCTTGCGCCTGGACCGACGAGGAGAATGCGATGAGCGCCGAAGTGCTGAAGCTTGCGCCCGCGGTGAAGGATCGCGTGAGCGCGGAGGAATGGGAAACGCGCGTCAATCTCGCCGCATGCTATCGGCTCGCCGCGCACTTTCGCATGACCGACCTCATCTACACGCACATCTCGGCGCGCGTGCCGGGTCCCGAGCATCACTTCCTCATCAACGCCTTCGGCCTCTTGTGGGACGAGATCGGCGCGTCGACGCTGGTGAAAGTCACGCTCGACGGCGATATCGTCGACGACCCGACGGGCAACGGCATCAACCGCGCGGGCTACGTGATCCACAGCGCCGTGCATCGCGCGCGCGCCGACGTCGAGTGCGTCATGCACACGCACACCCAGGCCGGCATCGCGGTGTCGGCGCAGCAAGCCGGGCTGCTGCCCCTGTCGCAGCACGCGATGCGCTTCACCGGCCGCCTCGGCTATCACGACTACGAGGGCTTGGCATTGGAGCTCGACGAGCAGGCGCGGCTCGTCCGCGATCTCGGCGAGCACAAGGCGATGATCCTGCGCAACCACGGGCTCCTCACGTGCGGCGCGTCGATCGCCGAAGCGTTCGATTACATGTATTACCTCGAGCGCGCGTGCCAGGCGCAGGTCGCGGCGATGGGCGGCTGCGCCAAGCTCAACGTCCCGCCCGATGAGGTCGCGCAGAAGACCGCGGCGCAGTTCGCGAAGCTGTCCTACAAGCCGCAGAAGGTGGAGTGGAAGGCGATGCTGCGGATGCTCGACAAGCAGGACGCGTCGTACAAGACCTAAACGTCAGAATGGATTCCCGATCGCTTCGCGCTGCCGCGCGGTCGGGAATGACGAAGTGGCGTCATCCGCGTCGGGAATGGCGAAGCAGGCGTCATCCGCGTCGGCTATGGCGAAGAGGCGTCACCCCCGCGCAGGCGGGGATCCATTCGACGCGAAAGCGTCATCCTGGCGAAGGCCAGGATCCATTCGACGCGACAGCGTCGTCCCCGCGAAGGCGGGGATCCATCTTGACTTTCTAGTCCGCCCTCGCTCCCGACTCTTTCACGATCTTCGCGAACCTCGCCTGCTCTTCGCGGATGAACTTCGCGAACTCTTCGACCGTGCTGCTCGTCGGCGAGGTGCCCTGCGTCGCCATCATCGAGATCAGCTCCTGGGACTTCGCGGCTTTCACGATGTCGGCATTGAGACGCTTCACCACCGGCGCGGGCGTGCGCGCCGGCGCGAGGATGCCGTTCCATAGCCACATCTGAACGTCGGGCGCGCCCGCTTCCTTGAGCGTCGGCGTGCCTTCGAACACGTCGACGTGCTTCGAGCCGGTCACCGCCAGCGCGCGCAGGCGCCCCGCCTTGACGTGCGCCGCGACCGTGCCCACGCCGCTGAACGCCATGTGCACCTGGCGCGCGAGCAAGTCCACCGTCGCCGGCGCGGCGCCTTTGTACGGCACGTGCACGATCCGGATGCCCGCTTCCTTCGAGAAGACGTGGCCCGCGAGGTGCTGGATGCTCCCGCTGCCCAAAGAAGCATACGAAATCTCGTTCGGCTTCTGCTTCGCGTACGCGATCAGCTCCTTCACCGTCTTCACCGGCACCCCGGGATGCACGACGAGCACCAGCGGATTCAACGTCGTGATCGACACCGGCGCGAAATCGCGCATCGCGTCGTACGGCAGCTTGGAATAGATGAACGGGTTGATCGAAACGGTCGAGATGTTCGTCTGAATCAGCGTGTAGCCGTCGGGCGCGGCCTTCGCCACCGCTTCCATCGCGATGATGCCGGCGGCGCCGCCGCGGTTGTCGACGACGACCTGCTGCCCGAGCGATTGGGTCAACAGCTGTGCGTAACCGCGCGCGACGAAATCCGCGCCTCCGCCCGGCGGCACCGGCACGATGAGCCGCAAGGGCCTGATCGGGAAGTTGTCGGCCGCTCCTGCACATGTCGCGAACGCGCACGCCGCCATCGTTGCAACGAGACGCATGTGTGGCTCCTCCGTCGTTCTTCGGCCGTTATAGTATCGGCGTTCCCGCCGAGCAACGACCAACATACGGACGACCTTCATGAGCGACCTCGTCACCACCGACCGCTTCATCCCGCACGTCTCCACCGTGCCCGCCACGCGAGGGCAGACGGTCGCCCTGTTCATCCGCGAGCGCGCATTGGCGGCGACGATCGCGCCGGGCGGCAAGCCTCACGTCGTGCTGATGGTGCACGGCGGCTTCGCGCCCTCGACCGTCGCCTACGACCTCCAGTATCGCGACTACAGCTTCATGGCGGCGATGGCGCGCGCGGGCTTCGACGTCTTCGCGATGTCGCACACCGGTTACGGCCCGAGCCCGCGGCCGCTCATGGACGATCCGTGCAACGTCGATCCGGAGTTCCAGCCCGAGCTCATCCCGCACGTGCTGAAGGAGCGCTCGCCTGCCCGCTTTCCGTACAAGCTGGTGTCGAGCAGGAGCGAATGGGACGAGCTCGAGACCGCGATCGATTTCGTCATGAAGCTGCGCGGCGTCGACAAGGTGAGCCTCGTCGGCTGGTCGACCGGCGCGCCGCGCGCGGGCGGCATCGCGGCGCTGCACCCCGACAAGGTCGACAAGCTCGTGCTGTTCGGTCCCGCGCCGTTCTTCCCGACCGACGAACCGCCGAAAGAGATGCCCGAGCCCGGCGCGCCGTCGATCCTGCAAACGCGCGAGTTCCTGCTGCACCGCCGCTGGCAGGACCACGTCAAATGCGAAGGCCAGCTCGAAGATCCCGAGGTGCCGAACGCGATGTGGCGCGAGCTCATGCAACTGGACGAGATCGGCGCGCGCTGGGCCGCCGACGGCCGCGGCATCATGCGCGCGCCCAACCGCATGAACTTCGGCTGGAAGCGCAATCTCGCAGCGATCCGCGCACCGACGCTGATGCTGCTCGGCGAATACGACAACTACGCGAAACGCATCGAGGCCTGGCACGGCCTCGGCGCGCCGCAGAAGCTCTTCATCCGTGTCGCGTGCGCGTCGCACTTCATGCAGCTCGAGCGCGGCCGGCACCTGCTCTATCGCGCGACCGAGAGCTGGCTTAAGAGCGGAGAGGTCGAAGGCGCAGCCAGCGGCGAGTTCGCGGCCGATGCCGCCGGAAAGCTGACAGCCGCTACGGTGTAGCGGCTGTCATCGCGAGGAGCCTAGCGACGCGGCTGCCTTCGGCAGCCTGCCGGCCGGAGAACGAACGCAGGCTACGCCTGCGTAGGCGTGACGCACGGGCGTCAGCCCGCCGGACAATTCGCCCGCAGGAAGGTGCGCACGTGCCGCACCGCCAGCGCGATGTTCTCCTTCGAGTCCTTCCACGGAAACAGGCTCACCTGCGAGTTCGGCGCGAGGTGCACCATCTCCATGGCGGTCTTGTACGGGTGAGCCGGAACGTTGTCGGGCAGGCAGAGTAACGGCGTCCGGCAATTGCGCACGAAGTCGCGTGACACCGTGAGCACGAAATCGACGCCCTTGTACATCGCGTTCAGATAGCGCTGGACCATCTCCATGCTGATGTCCGGCCGGCTGGCGAGCAGACCCGGCGCCCACTTCGCGAGATTGTTCTTGATGAAGAAGTCCGGAAGCTCGGGATCGACCCCGCTCGGCTGCGCCGGCACCGCGGCGACGATGCGTCCCGGCGCGCGCTTCATGATGTTCCAGATCAGCGGATTGCCGATGCAGAATCCCATCACGAGAAACTTGTCGACCCCGAGGTGATCGAGCAGCCCGAGCTGATCGTCGGTGTGCGCGTCCCAGGGGTGCTCGAAATCGAGCGGTCCGGTGGACTGGCCGCCGTTCGCGTTGCGCAGGTCCATGGTGATGCAGCGGTATTCGGACTTGAACTCGGCCACCGCGTCGAACGGACCGTTGGGATAGGAGACTCTGGAATTCAGTCCCCCGCCGTAGATGATGAACAGGGGAAAACCGGATCCGGCTTCTTCGTAATAAATTCGGGCGTCGCCTCTCGTGTAGAACGGCACGGCTCACCTCCATCCTTGTCTTTTCCGCGGGCAAGCGATGCTAGCCCGCCCCGCAGCCGTCGATCAATCGCCGCGCGCCTCGCGACGGCCGCTGCTCTGTGCTACTTTCGATCTTTCGACGCAGGAGGAGTCCACATGTCGATAACCTTCAAAAAGCTCCACCCGCTCTTCGCGGCCGAGGTCGGTCCGATCGACCTGCGCGAGGTGCGCGACCGCGACACGCTCGCTGCGATCCGCGCGGGCATGGACGAGCACGCCGTGCTGGTGTTCCGCGACCAGAAGTTCACCATGCAGGAGCAGGTGGACTTCGTGAAGCGCCTCGACGGTCACATGCACACCAAGACCGGCATCTCGGCGCTGATGAAGAACCGCCTCGGCGACGTTCCGCTCGGCGACATCTCGAACGTCGATTCCGACGGCAAGATCCTGCCGCGCGAGGACCGCAAGCGCCAGTACTCGCTCGCCAACCGCCTGTGGCACACCGACGGCTCGTTCCAGGATCCGGCCGGCCGCTACTCGGCGCTGTTCGCCGTCAACATCCCGCCGGTGCGCAACGACACCCAGTTCGCCGACATGCGTGCGGCGTACGACGCGCTCGACCACGCGATGAAGAAGACGATCGAAGCGCTGCACGCGCACCACTCGATCGCGTATTCGCGCCAGACCCTGGGCTTCGAGTTCTCGGCGGCGGAGCAGGAAGCATTGAAAGGCGCGATCCACCCGATCGTCCGCGTCAACCCGCGCACCGGACGCAAGTCGGTGTACGTCGCCTCGCACGCATTCAAGGTGATCGACTGGCCGGTACCCGAAGGCCGTCTCCTCATCTGGGAGCTGATGGCGCTCGCGACGCAGCCCCACCTCGTCTACAGCCACGACTGGCGCCCTGGCGACCTCGTGATCTGGGACAACCTCGCGACGATGCATCGCGGCGTCGCTTTCGACGATTCGCAGCATCCGCGCGAGCTTCGCCGCGCGACGAGCATCGACGTCCCGTACGAATTCGAGAACGCCACCGGCGAAGCACAGGCCGCATAGGGGGAAGCAATGGCAACGGAGCTGAAGTCACGCAAGCACACCGCGCAGGACATCGCAGGCGCGATGGAGCTCTGCTACACCAACGGCTGGACCGACGGCCTGCCGGTCGTGCCGCCCACGCCGGGCCTCGTCAGCGCGATGCTCGAAGCCGCGGGACTGGAGCCGGACAAGCAGCTTGCGTTCATCGAGAACCGCCAGGTCTCGGTGACTGCCGAGAAAGTCGCGATCAACGCAGTGATGGCCGGCTGCAAGGCCGAATACATGCCGGTCGTCGCCGCCGCGATCGAAGCGATCGGCGATCCGCTCTACGGCTACCACGGTCCCGCGACCAGCACCGGCGGCTCGGCGGTGTTCATGGTGGTGAACGGACCCATCGCGAAGAAGCTCGAGATCAACTCGGGTGACAACCTCTTCGGTCCGGGCTGGCGCGCGAACGCGACGATCGGCCGCGCGATCCGCCTCACGATGCGCAATGTCATCGGGACCCTGCCGGGCACGCTCGATCGCAGCTCGCTCGGGCACGGCGGCAAGTACTCGTTCTGCATCGCCGAAAACGAGACCGACAGCAGCCCGTGGCCGCCGTTCCACACCACGCGCGGCTTCAAGGCCGATCAGAGCGCGGTGACCGTCTTCGCCGCGCTCGCGCCGCACCAGTATTCGAACCAGTTGAGCGCGAAGCCCGAAGGACTGCTCGACACCGCGTGCGCGCACATGAAAGTGTCCGCGGGCTCGGGCCGGCAGCCGCAGTACGCGATGGTCTTCCCGGCCGAGCACCAGGCCATCATGAAGAAAGCCGGCTGGGCGCGCGAGGACGTGCAGCGCTACGTCTTCGAGCACGCCAAGATCTCGGTCGCGGAGCTGAAGCGCCTGCACATGAAAGCCGGCGAGCCGGCGGCCGACGACGAGAAGAACATGATGGCGATCGTGGAAACACCGCAGGACCTGCTCGTGTTCGCCGCCGGCGGCATGGCGGGCGTGCAGTCCGCGTTCATCCCCGGCTGGGGCGGGAAAGCGGGGTCGCAGAGTGTGACCAAAGAGATTCGAGTTCCTTGACCACCGTCAGCCCCGCGCAGGCGGGGATCCATTTTTCGAACGTCAAGATGGATTCCCGACCGCGCTGACGCGCGTCGGGAATGACGATCAACGAAAGGAGGTCAGCATGGCAGTCCAGATCCTCGACCCAACCACCGAAGTGAACCCACGGCGCATCGCGTATGCACCGCGCCCGGGAACGCTCGAAGGCCTGACCATCGGCCTCGTCGACAACACCAAGCACAACTCGGACGCGATCCTGCTGCGCATCGCGAACATCCTCGAAGAGAAGCACGGCGCGAAAGCGCACCTGATCAAGAGGAAGAAGAGCTCGGGCGCGGCGCCTCACACCGAGATCGTCGACGAGTACAAGGCGTCGTGCGACATCATCGTCGCCGGCGTCGGCGACTGAGGGTCGTGCTCGTCGGGGAGTGTCCTCGACAGCATCGTGTTCGAACAACACGGCATTCCGTCGGCTTCGATCATCACCGACGTGTTCAAGGCGACCGGCGCGGCCATGGCTAAATCCTGGGGCCTGCCGGATTTCCGTTTCATCGCGATGCCGCACCCGATCGCGAACCTGACGGACGAGCAGCTCGACGCGGCCGCGGAAGCGGTCACGCCGCAGGTCGTGCAGCTGTTGCTCGAAGGCCAGAAGGAATAACGTGGGGGTCTGACCGGTTTCATCGGTCAGACCCGATCATTCTCGGGGTCTGACCCCAGGTTCACCGGGGTCAGACCCCGGTTTATTTTGAGAGAAGAGAAACATGCCCATCATCGACTCCCAAGTCCACGCCTACGAGGCGAACACGCCGCAACGCCCCTGGGCCTCGACGCCGAACTGGCCGGCCCACGTCACCGGCGACGAGATGATCGCGGAGATGGACAAGCTCGGCATCGACGGCGCGATCTTCATCTCGGCGTTCGCGATGTACCGCTACGACGGCAGCTATGCGGTCGAAGTGCAGAAGAAGCACGGCGACCGCTTCGCGATCATCAAGCCGGTGGATCCGGCGGACCCCGCGGTGGCGGACGTCATCGCCGACTGGAAGAAGACGCCCGGCACGGTCGCCATCCGCATCATGCTGGCCAGGGACGGCAAGCATCAGCCCGGCGATCCCGGACTCGACCGCATCTGCAAGGAAGCGGTGCGCCACGATTTCCCGCTCAACATGCTGTGCTGGGGCAACATCGACGCGGGCATCGCACTCGTCGACCGCCATCCCGACACGCGCTTCATCATCGACCACCTCGGGCTCATGCAGCCGCGCACGCCGCCGGCCCCGGCCGAGCCGTGGGCCGACCTGCCGAAGGTGCTCGACCTCGCGAAGCGGCAGAACGCGGTGATCAAGGTGAGCGGCGCGTGCACGCTGTCCAAAGAGCCGTATCCCTACCCGGACATCTGGGACCCGCTGCAGCGCGTGTTCGACGCGTGGGGTTTCGAGCGCTGCCTGTGGGGCTCCGACTGGACGCGCGCGTTCGCGGTGTGCAATTACGAGCAGGCCACGAAGCCTTTCCTGGAGACCAACCGCCTGAGCGACAGCGAGCGCGCCATGCTGATGGGCGGCGCGTGCGAAAAGGCTTACCGCTGGTCGCCCAAAGGACGCGCCAAGAAGTAACTCACCTCACCCGCGTCTCGGGATAGTTCTCCGCGATCTTGTCCTCGTAGAAGCTCACCGGCGACGGCGCATTCACGAACTGCCGGTGAACTTCCGCGGAGACGCCGCGGTAGCTCACGATCCTGCCGTCGCCGAACTCGATCTCCAGCACCTGTTTCTGAGCGTCGTATCCGGCCGAGCGGATGCGGCTCGAGTTGACGCGTTTGCGTTCCATGTCTCCTCCTTGTGCGATCATTCGCACGAGTCCTTCACGAAAGCATAGACCATGACCACCCGCCTCCCCCTCACCGGTTTCAAAGTCATCGACCTCACCGCGCATCGCGCGGGCCCGACCGCGGTGCGCCAGCTCGCCGACTGGGGCGCGGACGTGATCAAGATCGAGCCGCCCGGCGGCGCCGCCGGCGACGCCACCGGCAGCAAGCGCAGCGGCCCCGATTTCCAGAACCTCCATCGCAACAAGCGCAGCCTCACGCTCAACCTCAAGTCGCAAGAAGGCCTGAAGATCTTCTTCGATCTGGTGAAGACCGCCGACGTCGTCGTCGAGAACTTCAAGTCGACCGTGAAGTTCAAGCTCGGCATCGATTACGAGTCGGTGAAGAAAGTGAATCCGCGCATCGTCTACGGCAGCATCTCGGGCTTCGGGCAGGACGGCCCGTACGAAGGCCGGCCGGGCGTCGACCAGATCGCGCAAGGCATGGGCGGGCTGATGTCGATCACCGGTCATCCCGGACAGGGTCCGGTGCGCGTGGGCATTGCGATCAACGACACCTCCGCCGGCCTGCTGCTTGCCAACGGCCTCGTGCTCGCGCTGCTCGAGCGCGAGCGCAGCGGCGAAGGCCAGTGGGTCTCGACCTCGCTCATCGAAGCGCAGATCTACATGCTCGACTTCCAGGCCGCGCGCTATCTCATCGCGGGCGAAGTCGCGGGACAGGAAGGCAACAGCCACCCCACCGCTTCGGGCACCGGCATGTTCCAGACGTCCGACGGCTACATCAACGTCGCGGCGACCGGCGACAACCTGTGGGCGCAGTTCTGCAAGGCGGCGAAAGCCGAAGACCTCCTCACCAATCCGAAGTACGCGACCACCGCCGACCGCGGCAAGCACCGCAAGGAGATTCTCGCGAAGATCGGAGAGATCATCCGCGGCAACACCAACGCGCACTGGGTGGAGACGCTCAACAAGGTCGGCGTGCCGTGCGGCCCGATCAACACGATCGACAAGACGTTCGCCGATCCGCAGGTGCAGCACCTGAAGATCGCGACGCCCATCGACCATCCGGTGTACGGGCCGCAGAAAGTGGTCGGCCAGCCGATCCACCTCTCGCGCTACCCGCAGCCCGAAAAGCTCAAGCACACGCCCGAGCCGGGGGAGCACACCGACGAGATCCTCAAGGACCTCGGCTACGACGCCGCCGCGATCGCGGCGTTGAAGGAGAAGCGCGCGGTCTGATCAGGCGAAGCGCGCGAGCCTGAACAGGGCGATGTCGTGCTTCGTCGCGCCGTCGACGGCGAGGTCGGCCATGATCTCGCCGACGACGCTGCAGAACTTGAAGCCGTGTCCCGAGAATCCGGCCGCGACCGCGACGTTCGGGTGATCGGGCAGCACGTCGAGGATGAAGTGCTCGTCGGGCGAGTTGGTGAAGATGCACGGCTTCATCGCGAGCGCCGGGCCGTCGGCGTCGGGGAAGTAGCGGCGTATCCCTTCGCGTAGCGTCTCTTCATCTTCGGTGCCGACCGCGCGGTCCATCCGCTCGAGATCGCCGATGCGCTCGCGCCGATGGTGGTACTTGCCGATCTTGAATCCCGGGATGGCGCCGTAGATCGGATAGCCGTAGAAGCGCCCTTCGGGTGCTTCCATGTTGAACACCGGGAACGCGCTGCACCCGAAGTATTCCGGTTTCAACGGCTTGGTCCACAGCATCACTTGCCGCTCGGGAACGGCGAGCTTGTCGAGTGTCGGCACCAGCGTGCGCGCCCACGGTCCTGCGGAGATCACGAGTTTCTTAGCACGATAGCGGCCCTGCTCGGTCTCGACCTCTACACCGGCGTCGACCGCGTGCCAGCGCAGCACGCGCTCGCGAGTGCGCAGCGTCGCGCGGAGCCTCTGCGCCGCGGCTGCATGCGCAGCGACGCAGCGCTCGGGATTGAGGAAGCCGCCGTCGGGCTGGTAAACCGCGACCCTGTCACCGGGCAGGCGATAGCCCGGAAAGCGCCGCGCAAGCTCGGCGGCATCGAGAAGCTCGTGCGGAAGATCGTGCAGCGCGCAGGAGGCGAGCGAGCCGCGCACCGTCGCGCTGTCTTCCGACCCCGCGTCGACGCCGCCGGTGATGATCAGGAGCTGCTCTCCCGTCTCGGCCTCGAGCTCGCGCCATAGCGTGTAGGAGCTGCGCAGCAGCGGTACATAGCGAGGATCTTCGGAATACGCGAGCCGGATGATGCGGCTCTCGCCGTGCGACGAGCCGAGCTCGTGCGGCACGTCGAAGCGCTCGATGCCGAGCACGCGCAAGCCGCGCCGTGCGAGGTGGTACAACGCGGCGCTGCCCATGCCGCCGATGCCGACGACGATGGCATCGTACGTCATCAGCGCCGCGCGAGCCTCGCCAGCAGGTAGTCGACTTCCGCGCGCGCGGTCTCGCTCAGCGGCGACGCCGGTGCGCGCTGCGCATCGGAGGCGAGCGCCCCGCGCTTTTTGAGGATGTATTTACGCACCGCGAGGCCCACGCCCGGCTGCTGCTCGTAGCGGATCAGCGGCAGGTGCGCGTCGAAGAGATCGTGCGCGCGGTCGCGCTCGCCGGCTTTGGAGAGCTTCACCAGCTCGACGAGCATCTCCGGGAAGGCATAGCCGCACATCGCGCCGTCGGCTCCGCGCTCGAGCTCGTAGTTCACGAACACGCCGCCATTGCCGGTAAGGATCGACACCCTGCGCATGCCTTCGCGTTCCAGCTTGCGGATCGCGCTGAGCTTTTCGAGGCTGGGCCAGTCCTCGATCTTGAGCATCTTGCACGACGGAATCTCGGTGACGATGCGCTTTAGCACCGCGGGCGTCATCACCACGCTGAACGCCAGCGGATAGTCCTGCAGCGCGAAAGGCACGTCCGCGCCGATCGCTTCGGCCGCCTGTTTGTAATAGGCCACGATCGAATCGTCGGTCCGCAGCGTCGACGGGGGCGCGATCATCACGCCCTGCGCGCCCGCCTCCATCGCGTCGCGCGCGAGCTTGCGCATGCCCGCGAAACCGGGCGAGGTCACGCCGACGATTACGGCCAAGTTCCCGGCGCGCTTGACGTACCGCTTCACGAGCTCGATCGACTCGTCCGCGTCGAGCTTGGGCGCCTCGCCCATCACGCCGAGCACGGTCATGCCGGTGACGCCGCGTTCGACATAGAAATCGGTGAGCCGATCGACCGATTCGAGATCGAGCCTGCCGTCCGCATGGAACGGTGTGGCGGCGATGGTATAGACGCCCGAGGCGTGTTCGTCGAATGGCATGTTCTTCCCTGGTCATTGCGAGGAGCGACAGCGACGAAGCAATCCCGTTGCGAACGACGAGATCGCGAGGTCGCGCTGACGCGCGCCTCGCGACGACGTTCTCTCCCTACCGCGCGGATATCGTCGCGTCCTCCAAGATCCTGAGTATCGCATTCATCTCGCCTTAGCCTGGCGCTGATATCGAGCGCCGTCTTTGCCGGCGCCGAAACCGCCGCCCAACGACGGCGCCTGATCATCACACCGTGCGCCGCATCACCCACGGCCTTCCCGCCCGACTCGTCGCCGCTGCTCCCCTGCGTCTGCATGCGCAGCCGCAGCGAGCAGCGGTTCCCCCGCGACGCTCGTCAAGGGCGGCGACTGCGGAACTCGCGCACCGGCTCGACTTCGATCAACCGCCCCTTAACTCGGCAAGAGCATCGTGCTTGTAACCACCGGGGAAGCTCGACAGTCCTCGTCGAAACCCCGCCCTTGACGAGCGTCGCGGAGGCGTACTTCGTCTGATTGGGCGGGAAGGCCATGGGCGATACGGCGGTTGCGCTGCGGTAAGACACGGGACGTTGAAGTTCCGCAAGCGACCCAAAGCCGTCCTCGGAGATTCCTCGTCAGCTCAGCGGTTCGCGCGTGATTTCCGCGGCGCGCACGTAGATCCGATAGTCAGCCGATGGATGCTCTGAGGAGATGACGATGAACCACTCTGGAAGATGCTCACGGAGAAGCTCTTGCAGTGCTCCTAACAGCTTCTCGGTCGCCTGGGCGAAGTCCGCCACGATGACGCCATGCGCCTTCTCTTCACCTATCTCGTCGATAACCCAGAAGTGGCCGGTCGGTATATCGCCGCGCTCGCGACACTCGCTGATCGCGGACGTAATTAGCTGATAACCTTTCTCCCAGACATCCGTAGGCGGATAGTCGAATAGGTCGTGCATCGACAACCCGAAGTCGCGTAGCCTCGTCTCGATCTCATGGTAGGCCTGTTCGGAAGTGCAACGCCCCTCCGCCACATCGGCCTTGCTTGATTCGATAACATTCCGCAGCATCGATTCAGTCTGTCTCGCTGCATCCGCAGTCATACCCTGCTCCAACAAACGGGTTGCGATAGCCTTGGTCATACCTTATCCCTGATGCGCTCGGACGAAGCTAATGCTTTCAGGTTACGCCATGGATGTCCGGTCGCGAAGGACCAGTGCCATACGTTTGAATAGCCGCTCTTGGCCGATTGCAGCGGCTCAGCAATAGTCCCAAACTGAATCAAGAACCTCTTGTGTCGCCGGCTACGGAGCCCGCTACGTCGATGTCCTGACGGCGACGTATTCGCCTTTGCCTATCGGTATCAGGCAACCTGCAAAGTCACCGTCGGCCATCATCAGTTCGCGCAAGGGAGCAAGTTCCTCCACGTGAGACGTGGCGTTATCGACCACGAGTAAGCCGCCTGGGCGCAGAACGCGACGCAGCTTATGCCACCAGCGCGTGTACTCTGAGCGTTCCGAGTCCAGAAAGACCAGGTCGTATGCGCCTTCCTCGCTTGCGTTCAGGAAACGGCCGGCATCTTCGTGGACTTGGGTGATGAACGATGCAAGCCCGGATCGCGCGAAATTGGTGGACGCGAGCTTTATCTTGTAAGCGTCGACCTCCACGGTCGTCACCGATCCCTCGATTGCCTTTGCGGCCTCTGCAAGCCAGAGTGTGGAGTAGCCGTTCGACGTGCCGATTTCCAGAACGCGCCGTGCGGCCGTCGCGCGCACGAGTATCGCCAGCAATTGGCCGGTATCACGCGTGATGTTGAACATGCGCCGGTTCCGCGCGGCTGTCGCGGCGTCGTGCGCTTCGCCGAAGCTCTCCAGATCGGCCTTCAAAGTTTCAAGCCTGTCGCTCATGTCATGCTCCCGTTACTCAGCGCGCATGCCGGTGCGATCGATGAGCCGCTTCATCTTTTCCGATTCAGTGGCGATGTAAGCCGCAAACTCGCCGGGCGCCGCGGGCGCAGCTCTCGCGCCCTGCGTCAGCAGCGTCGTGTGCATCGCGGGCGTCCGCAGGACTTCTGTGATGTCGTGATTCAGTCTCGCTACCAGAGCCGGCGGCGTACGGGCGGGGGCGAGCAGGCCGATCCAGAACTCGAGCTCGAACCCCCGCAGGCCCGATTCCGCTGCGGTCGGAATGTCGGGCACCCCCGGGAACCGCTCGCTGCCGGTGACGGCGTATGCTTTGACTCGCCCCGCCTTCACGTGAGGCAGCATGCTGGGCAAGGCGCCGAAACCCATCTTCACCTCGCCGCTCACGATCGCGTGCGTCGATGCACCACCGCCTTTGTAATGAATCGGCGCGGCGTTTACGCCGGCCGCTTGCTTCAGCAACTCCATTGCGATGTGATTGTTGGTACCCGGACCGGCTGTAGCGAAATGGATCTCACGCGGCTCAGCTTTCGCAAATGCGAGGAATTCGTGGAGCGTGGCGGCCGGCACGGAAGGGTGCGCGACCAGCAACGTGGGCGTCAGTGCCGCGAGCGTTATCGGCGAGAAGTCGCGGACGGGGTGATAGGGAATGCTCCTGTAAAGGTGGGGCGCAACGGCGAGCGCGGAACGGTCGGACATGACTAGCGTATAGCCGTCGGGCGTCGCTCTCGCCGCCATGCCGGTGCCGACGGTCAAAGCGGCCGCACCCTGATTCTCGACCACCACCGGTTGGCCCCAGCGCTCGGTCAGACGCTGGCCGAGTTGTCTCGTCACGATGTCGTGGAAAGTGCCGCTTCCGCCGGTGATGATGCGCACCGGTTTTGCCGGGTAAGTCTGCGCGGCGGCGCAAGCGGCCGCCAACGGCATGGCCGCAAGCAGCAACACTGGTGCAGCATGCCTCATCGGGCGCATGGCTTTGGTCCCTATCGCTCGTGGTTGAAAGTTGCGCATCGATGGTGAGCGCTCAACACGATTCACGCAATTGTGTGAGAATTAAATCTCCATCAATACCGTTGATAGTATGGACCTGCGAGACATCGAGTATTTCACCGTGGTGGCGCAGCACGGGCATCTCGGACGCGCCGCGGAGGCCTTGGGACTCGGCCAACCTGCATTGAGCATGAGCCTGCGCCGTCTCGAGAAATCCGCTCAGGCCAAGCTGGTGAGACGCACACCTAAAGGCGTCGAGCTCACGGCAGTAGGCGCCGCGCTCCTTTCGCATGCGGGCAAGCTACGTCTCGCGCGCGATGATCTCGCTCGTGAGGTGGCCGATCTCGCGCACGGACGCGCGGGGCACCTTCGCATCGGCGCGAGCCCCTCGAACGCTGACGTGGGCCTGCCGGAAGCCTGCAGCCAACTTTTAATGGAAGGGCCCAAGATTACGGTCAACGTCGCCGTGTTCGACAATGACGCCCTGTTGCCGGCCTTGCGCGCGGGCGAGCTGGACATCGCAATTACGCACACTCGCAAGCTCTCACAAGCGGACGTCGCGATGGAGTGGTTTCGGGAGGACGAATTCGTCGTCTACTGCGCCGCCAATCACCGGCTGACCAAGCGCAACTCGATCACGCTGCAGGATCTCGCGCACGAGCGGTGGGCAGCAGCGGCCTCGGCATCGGGCGCCTTCGGACCGTTGCAGGTGTTGCGCGACGCGTTTGCCGAACGCGGCTTACCTGCGCCCCGTATTTCGCTCGTTTCCGACCTCGTGATGTCGAGACTCCGAACAGTGGCGCGGTCCGATCTGCTCGGGATCGCCGTCAAGCCGAACGTTCAGGAAGTCGCAACGCGACTACGTCTTAAGATCTTGCCGATCAAACACAGCGACTGGGTTCGCCGCGTCGCTGTCGCTTATCGGCAGGACAGCTACCTCTCGCCGGCGGCCCGGCGTTTCATTGAGATTCTCAAGGCGACGGGGGCAAGTCTGCGCGCGGACTGACCGCTCCTCGCCGACAACGGGACTACGACGACACTGCCCTCACTTCTTGCCAGCGCAACCGCCGTATCGCCCATGGCCTTCCCGCCCAATCAGACGAAGTACGCCTCCGCGACGCTCGGCAAGGACGAAGCTTTGAGGTCTCGAAAGTCAAGATGGATCCCGGATCGCGCGCGCTATCGCGCACGCGTCCGGGACGACGCGACTTTGCGTCGCGTCTGTTCCGCAGTCGCCGCCCTTGACGAGCGTCGCGGGAGAACCGCTGCGCAGCTCAAGCGCTAGCAGCGGCGACGAGTCGGGCGGGAAGGCCGAGGGTGATGCGGCGCACGGCGTGATGATTGGCCAAGCGCATTAGAGCGGCGTAAAGCAGGACCACCCCCACCCTAGCCCTCCCCCTGAAGGGGAGGGGAATCCGCTCGTCGACCAGCCGCGGTTTGCGGGTACCATCGGCGTCCCGACTCGCAAGGATCACCGGTGGCAAACGACAGCTCTTTTCCCGCCCAGCGCTTCGACGCCGAAGCGCTCACCACCTACGCAGAGAATCTCCTCATAGCCGCCAAGATGCCGCGCGATCGTGCGACCGACGTGGCCAGCGTACTTGTCGAAGCCGACCTCCTCGGTCACGACACCCACGGGCTCGAGCTGCTGCCCGGCTATCTCGCGCACATCGAGCAGGGCCTCATGACGCTGGAAGGCGAGCCGACGGTCCTCAACGACCGCCCCGCGGTGCTCGCGTGGGACGGCCATCGCCTGCCCGGTCCGTGGCTCGTGCTGCGAGCGATCGAGGAAGCCGGGAAGCGCGCGAAGCTCTACGGCACCGGCAGCGTCAGCATCCGCAAGAGCTATCACATCGCATGCCTCGCGGTATACGCGCGCCGCGTCGCCGAACAGGGGCTCGCGCTGCTCCTCTACACCTCCGCGCCCGCGGGCTCGAGCGTCGCGCCGTTCGGCGGCACGCGCGCGCTGTTCTCGCCGAGCCCGGTCGCGATGGGCATACCGACCGGAGGCGATCCGATCCTGATCGACGTCTCGACCTCGCTGACGACCAACAGCCTCACCGGCCGTCTTCAGAAGGAAGGGAAGAAGCTGCACGCCCAATGGCTCATGGACGAGACCGGCGAGCCGACCGACGACCCCACGGTGCTCGCTGCGCCGCGCACCGGGACGATCCTGCCGGTCGGCGGCAAGGACGCGGGCCACAAGGGTTACGGCCTGTCGCTGATCGTCGAAGCGCTCACCGCCGGTCTCGCGGGGCACGGCCGCTCCGATCCGGGCCCGCGCATGGGCGGCACGATCTTCGTCCAGGTGCTCGATCCCGAGGCTTTCAGCGGCCTTCCCGCGTTCCAGGAGCAGATGGACTGGATCGCCGCAGCGTGCCGCTCCAACCCGCCCGCGAAAGGCGTGGAGCGCGTGCGCCTGCCCGGCGAGCGCGGGCTGGAGCTTCGGCGGAAACAGCTCCAAGAAGGTGTCGTCCTCAAGCCGCAGATCATCGCGGCGCTGCGGCCTTATTCCGAAAAGCTCGGCGTCCCGCTGCCAACCCGCTATTCGTAGGGTGTGCGCAAGCGCACCTCGCCGTTTTGCGGTGCGTTAGCACGCACCCTACGCTTTCGTCACCACCGGCGCATCGTCGGTCCCCGCCTCGGCCATCGGCTCGGCGTGCGCTTCGTCGGGTTTGGATTCATCCGGCAGCTCGGTTTCGGTCTCCTCGACCGTGATGTCCGGCGCGAGGAAGCCGCCCGACTGGTGCCGCCACAGCCGCGCGTAATGCCCGCCCGCACCGAGCAGGTCTTCGTGCGAGCCTTCCTCGACGATGCGTCCCTGCTCGAGCACGATGAGGCGATCCATGCGCGCGATCGTCGACAGGCGGTGCGCGATCGCGATCACGGTCTTGCCTTCCATCAAGTCCTTGAGCTGCTCCTGGATCGCGAGCTCGGCCTCGCTGTCGAGCGCGGAGGTCGCTTCGTCGAGCACGAGGATCGGCGCGTTCTTGAGCACGACGCGCGCGATCGCGATGCGCTGGCGCTGCCCGCCCGAGAGCTTCACGCCGCGCTCGCCGACGTGCGCGTCGTACCCGGTGCGGTCCCTCCAGTCGCGCAGGCCGGTGACGAACTCGTGCGCATGCGCGCGCTTCGCCGCCATTTCCACTTCCGCGTCGGTCGCATCAGGGCGGCCGTAACGGATGTTCGCTGCGATCGAGCGGTGCAACAGCGAGGTGTCCTGGGTCACCATGCCGATCGCGGCGCGCAGGCTCTCCTGCGTCACGCCCGCGAGGTCCTGGCCGTCGATCGTGATGCGGCCGCGCTCGGGCTCGTAGAAGCGCAGCAGCAGGTTGACCAGCGTCGACTTGCCCGCGCCCGAGCGTCCGACGAGCCCGACACGCTCACCCGGCCTGATGGTGATGTTCAGGTCGTCGAGCACCGCCTGCTGGTCGCTGCGCCCGTAGCTGAAGAACACGTCCTCGAAGCGCACTTCGCCCCGGGTGACGTTCAGGTCGACTGCGTCGGCGCGGTCGACGCCGGTGAGCGGCACCGCGATGGTCTGCATCCCTTCCTGCACCACGCCGATGTTCTCGAAGATGCCGGTCACTTCCCAGCTCACCCAGCCCGCGACGTTGGCGATCTGCCACGCGAGCGGCAGCGCGGTCGCGACCACGCCCGCGCTCACCGCCCCGGTCGCCCACAGCCAGATGCCGATCGCCGCGGTCGACGTGAGCAATCCCGCGTTCATCAGAGCGAGCCAGAACATGAACTGCGAGATGACGCGCATGTGCGCGCCCATCGCGTCCTGGTGCTCGTCGATCACCTCGCGCACGTACGCGTCTTCGTCCGCCAGGCGCGCGAAGAGCTTGACCGTGTGGATGTTGGTGTAGCTGTCGACGATGCGGCCGAGCACGTGCGAGCGCGCTTCCGAGCTCGTCTTGGCGAGGTCGCGCATCCGTGGCACGAAATAGCGCAGGAAGAAGCCGTAACCGATGAACCACAGCAGCGTCGGCACCGCGAGACGCCAGTCGGACACCGCCATCAGCGCGAGCGCCGACACGCCGTACGCGGCGATGTAGAACACGCCGCGGATGCTCGACATCACCGATTCGCGCAGCGCGTTCGCGGTCTGCATGACGCGGCTGGCGATGCGCCCGGCGAAATCGTTCTGGAAGAACGGCAGGTTCTGGCGCACCACGTGCCAGTGGCTCTGCCAGCGGATCATGCTCGTCACGCCCGGCAGCAGCGCGTTCTGGCGGATCGCGACGTCGGTCAGCACGATGAGCGGCCGCACGAAGAGGATGAGCACGACCATGCCGCCGAGGATGAACGCGTTCTCGTGCAGCGCGCCCATGCGGTCGGGCGCTTCCATCAGCGACACGAGCTTGCCGATGAAGAGCGGTATGACGGTGTCGACCAGCGCGACCGCGAGGCTCGTGACGAACATGAGCCCGTACCACTGCTTCGTCTGGAGCGCGAAGTGCCGGTAGAACGCGACCAGCCCCGGCGGCGGCGTGCCCGGGCCGGTGCTGGCGGTGCCGCGGATGCGGGATTGTAAATACCGGAACATTCGCTGATGTTTATCCCGTAGCGTGCGCGCGAGCGCACCGCGCCTTTTGCGGTGCGTTACCACGCACCCTACGAGCATACCCCCTACAATCGAAGACAACGATAACGAACCGAGGAGTAGTGATGCACCCGTTGCAAAAGTCGTTGTGCGTTTCGGTCGGGCTGGCGCTCGCGAGCCTGGCTGCTCATGCACAGGACAAGCCCGCCAACTACCCGCTGCGCCCCATCCGCCTGATCTGCCCCGTCGCGCCGGGTGCGGGCAACGACACGATCACGCGCGCCGCGGGACAGATGATCGCCGACAGGCTCGGACAGACCGTCGTCGTCGACAATCGTTCCGGCGGCGGCACCGTCATCGCGACCGAGCTCGGCGCGCAGGCGCCGCCCGACGGCTACACCCTCCTGTCGGCGACCGACACGATCATGCTCCTGGGCGCGATGAAGCGCGTCACGTTCGACATCCGCAAGGCGTTCGAGCCGATCGTGATCATGACTTCGCAGCCCTACATCCTCGTGGTCAACCCGTCGCTGCCCGCGAAGAACGTGAAAGAGCTCGTCGCGCTGTCGAAGCAGAAGCCGCTCTCCTACGGCAGCTCGGGCGTGGGCACGATGGTGCACATCGGCATGGAGCGCATGGCGATGCTCACCGGCGCGAACTTCGTTCACGTGCCGTACAAGGGGACCGCGCCGGCGCTGGTCGGCACCATGGGCGGCGAAGTGCACATGGTGCCCGCGAGCGCGATCTCGGCGACCGCCGCGATGAAGACCGGCAAGGTGAGAGCGCTCGGCGTCATGGGCCTCACGCGCGTGGCCGCCCTGCCCGACGTGCCGACGATCGCCGAGCAGGGCCTGCCCGGGTTCAAGATCGTCAACAGCTACAACCTCTTCGCCCCCGCGGGCACGCCCAGGCCGATCGTCAACGCGATCAACAAGGTGGTCAGCGAAGGCATGCGCTCGCCGCAGATGGTGCAGAAGCTCACGGCCGAAGGCGCCCAGCCCGGCGAGAAGCTCACGCCCGATGAGTTCAGGGCGCAGCTCGCGAAGGAATACGTCGAGGTCGAGCAGCAGGTGAAATCGATGAAGGTGAAGCTATTCTGAGACGCGGCTGTCCTGCGCGGGCCACGCCGGAACCGGAGGCAACAGGCCGGGGGCGGCGTCGTTCAACGCTCCGAGGGCGAGGACCTCGCCGTATCTCGGTCCGACCGTGAAGGTGTAGCTCCCCGGGCGCAGGCTGCGCAGCGGGATGCGGAACGTGAAAGCGCCGGAGGGCGGCGCTTCGGCGGTGTCGTAGTACACGATCTCGTAGGTCGCGGCGTGGTACACCTTGAGGTCCAGCATGCGCCCCGCGTGGGCCGGCGCCCGGACGGCCACCTCCACCGCGGTCGACCCGTTCGCACCGCTCATCGCGCACTTGGCGCCGCGGCAGGCGTCGATGCGAACGGTATCGAGCCCGGCACCGCTCGTACGCGGCAACGCCACGAGCGCGCACGTCAACACGGCGATGCACGGATAGGTAACGCGGCTCAACATGCGGAATAGTGGCCGGCAGGCGGTGTTCGTAGCATACCTCTACAATCGTGCCGCGCGATGAACGACGCCACATCCTCCGGCCCGTGGGACCCCGGGATCGAGTCACCGGTGCCGCGCCGGCTGCGCCATCTGTGCACGGTGTTCCGGCGCGAAAGCTCGTACACGCGCTACGAGGAGGCGCACGAGCTGCGCGGCTTCACGGGACTCGACTACATCGAGCTCGTCGCGTTCCGCCCCGAGCGCCTCGCGCTGCACGAGCTCCTGATCCGCGTCAGCGCGGACCTCACCGTGCCCGACGGCGAGAAGATCGAAGACCTCGGCATCAACTTCCGCGCGATCGTGCGCGACGTGCTCGCCGGATACATCGAGCCGCGCCTGGACGAGGTCACGGCGGTCTACGCCGCGTGCCGCGGGAAGCTGGCGGCGATCGTCACCGCCGAGCTCGGCGCCGCCTTCGAGTCGACGCAGCCGCGCGAAGCCATCGCGAGATGGGAGCGCGAAGCACACGCCGCCGACGGCGTGCGCCGCGCGGCGCTGCGCGCGGTCGCGCGCACCGTCTCGGCGGTGATCGCGAAGCACGGCCGGTTGTGGGGAACGCCCGACCTGCTCGCCGCGGTCGCGCTCACCCTCGCGCTGAACGAGCACGCCGCCGAAGAGATCGGACGCACGCTCGATCCCTGGCTCGCCGATGCGGTCCGCGAGCGCGCTTTACGCGTGCTGCCGCGCCAGGAGCGCCCCGTCGTCATGAACACCAAGGGCGCGTCGGCGTCGGGCAAGAGCACGATACGGCCGCTGCAGCGGCGCCTCGCCGGCGAGATCGGCACCGACTGGCAGGACTTCGCGCTGATCAGCCCCGACATCTGGAGGAAGCAGCTCCTCGATTACGCGAGCCTCGGCGTGCACTACAAGTACGCCGGCGCGTTCACCGGCGACGAGCTCCAGGTGATCGACCGCAAGCTGGACCACTACATGGCGCGCAAGGCGACGCGCGGCGGCATGTCGCACCTGCTGATCGACCGCTTCCGCTTCGACAGCTTCGCGCCCGATTCGGACGTCGCGGGCAGCAACCTGCTCACGCGCTTCGGGCAGATCGTCTATCTCTTCTTCATGATCACGCCGCCCGCTTCGCTGGTGGAGCGCGCGTGGAACCGCGGGCTCGAAGTCGGCCGTTACAAGGCGGTCGACGACACGCTCGCGCACGGGGTCGAAGCGTACTCGGGCATGCCCGAGCTCTTCTTCACGTGGATCGAGCGCACCGACAAGCGCGTGCACTTCGAATTCCTCGACAACACCGTGCCGCTCGGCGAGCCTCCGCGCACGGTGGCTTTCGGCTGGAACGACCGGCTCACGATCTTCAGCGTGCAATGCCTGCTCGACGTCGAGCGTTACCGGCGCGTCGACATCAACGCGAGGGCGCCGGACGATCTCTTCAGGGACGAGTCCCTGCTCGCGCCGGAGAACAATCTCGCGTTCCTGCGCGAATGCGTCGCGCGCTTCCGGCGCGTGAGCTTCGCCGATGCGGCCAGCGGCCGCGTCTATCTCGCGCTCGAAGCGGGATCGGCCATCGCGGCGGATGCCGGGCGCCTGCGCGGCGCGGCGGAGGATGCCGATACGCGCGCGGGACTCGCCGCCGTCGCGCCGGGCGTCATCGAACGTGCGTCATCTCTGCCCATGCCCGACGATCGTCTGCAGGACGAGCGCGTCCATACGCTCGGCAGCTGGCAAACCAGGGTCTGACCCCGATAAAGCCGGAGTCGGACCCTGCGTGAGTGCACGAGTCCGTCTCGCTCGCGTCTCGTCGGTGGTAAGGTTCGCGTCTTTTACAATCCATTACAAAAAACCGACGCGCCGTGCGAGGCCGGATGTGGATAATTGCACGTCATTCGCGGCACGCCTCGTGCTACTTGCGCCGGACCGTTTGAGCGTCGAATAAGACCACCCACGCATGGCCGACAATCCCGATTCCCAGCATCGAACGCTCGACGACGCGGTCGAGAGCGCGCGGCGCGACGAGCCGCTCGACGCGCTGCTTCAACCGACACGACGCGACCGCAGGGTCACCTGGATCATCGTCGCGGTCCTCGTCCTGATCACCGCCGGCGCGTCGTACTGGTATTTCTACCTGCGAACGCCGCCACCGCCCGAAGCCGCGACAGAAGGAAAAGGCAAAGGCAAAGGTAAAGGCAAAGGCAAAGGCCAGAGCAACCGTCCCGTGCCCATCCTCGCAGCGCCCGCGCGCACCGCCGACATCCCCGTGTATCTCACCGGCCTCGGCACCGTGACGCCGCTCGCGACGGTCACCGTGAGGAGCCGCGTCGACGGCCAGCTCATCCGGGTGCTGTTCCAGGAAGGCCAGTCGGTGAGGGCGGGACAGCTCCTCGCCGAGATCGACCCTCGGCCGTTCCAGGTCCAGCTCACGCAGGCCGAAGGCCAGCTCGCCAAGGACCAGGCGCTGCTCAAGAACGCGATGACCGACCTCGAGCGCTACAAGACGCTGTTCGCGCAGGACTCGATCGCCAAGCAGCAGCTCGATACGCAGGCGTCGCTGGTGCGGCAGTACGAAGCGCAGATCAAGGCCGACCAGGGCGCGGTCGAGAGCGCGAAGCTCCAGCTCACCTACTCGCGCGTCACCGCGCCGATCGCCGGCCGCATCGGCCTGCGCCAGGTCGACCCGGGCAACATCGTGCGCGCGAGCGACACCAACGGCCTCGTCGTCATCACCCAGCTCCAGCCGATCAGCGTGATGTTCACGCTGCCGGAAGACGTGGTGTCCAGCGTGATGCGCCGCTTGAAGTCCGGCGAGAAGCTGCCGGTCGAAGGCTGGGACCGCGCCGACAAGACGAAGCTCGCGCAAGGCCAGTTGATGACGATCGACAACCAGATCGACACCGCGACCGGCACGGTCAAGCTGCGCGCGCGCTTCGCGAACGACGACTTCGCGCTCTTCCCCAACCAGTTCGTCAACGCGCGCATGCTCGTCGACACGATGCAGGGCACGACGGTCATACCGGGCGCGGCGGTGCAGCGCGGCAACCAGGGCACGTTCGTCTACGTCATCAAGCCCGACAACACCGCGACCGTGCGTCCGGTGAAGCTCGGCCCGACCTCCGGCGAGCTCGTCGCGATCGAATCGGGCGTCGAGGTCGGCGAGAGCGTCGTCACCGACGGCGCCGACCGCCTGCGCGAAGGCGCGCGCGTCGAGATCGCGGACCGCACGCCACGTCCGGAGCGAGGCAAAGGTAAGGGCAAAGGCAAGGGTAAAGGCGAAGCCCAGCCGAGCGGCGAAGCCGCACCGCCCGCGAAGAGCGCCGAAGGCGCGAAAGGCGAAGCCGCCGCCCCGGCGCCGAAACCGCCCGCGGCAGCGCCCGCCGCGGAAGGCGACGGCGCGCGCAAGGGCGAAGGCCGCAGAAGACGCGAAGGCGAAACCGACGAGGAACGCGAGCGGCGCAGGGCCGAGTGGGCGAAGAAATCGGACGCGGAGAAGGCCGAGTTCCGCAGGAAGCGGCAGGAGGAGCGGGAGCGCCAGCAGTGACCGACCGTGTCGAGATTGCTTCGTCGCTGGCGCTCCTCGCAATGACGTCATCGCGAGGCGGCTCCGGCAGGAACGCCGAAGCGATCCCGTGACGCACGGTCGATGAACCCTTCCCGCATCTTCATCCTGCGGCCGGTCGCGACGTCGCTGTTCATGCTCGCGATCCTGCTCGCGGGCCTCGTCGCGTATCGCGTGCTGCCGCTGTCCGCGCTGCCCGAGGTCGATTACCCGACGATACAGGTCGTGACGCTCTACCCCGGCGCGAGCCCCGACGTGGTCACGTCCACCATCACCGCGCCGCTCGAGCGCCAGTTCGGGCAGATGCCGGGCCTGCAGCAGATGTCCTCGACGAGCTCCGGCGGCGCGTCGGTGATCACGCTGCAGTTCAGCCTGTCGATGAAGCTCGACGTCGCCGAGCAGCAGGTGCAGGCGGCGATCAACGCGGGATCGAACCTGCTGCCGACCGATCTGCCGACGCCGCCGACCTACAGCAAGGTCAACCCGGCCGACACGCCGATCCTCACGCTGGCGGTGACGTCGCGCTCGATGCCGATGACGCAGCTCCAGAACCTCGTCGACACGCGCATCGCGCAGAAGATCGCCCAGCTGCCGGGCGTGGGCCTCGTGTCGCTCTCGGGCGGGCAGCGCCCCGCGGTGCGCGTGCGCGTCAACCCGCGCGCCCTCGCCGCGTACAACCTCGGGCTCGAAGAGCTGCGCACCGCGGTGAGCAACGCCAACGTCAACCAGGCGAAAGGCAGCTTCGACGGGCCGGCGCGCGCCTCCACCATCGACGCCAACGATCAGCTCCGCTCGCCGGAGGAATACAGGTCGCTGGTCATCGCGTACCGCAACGGCGCGCCGATCCGCCTCTCCGACGTCGCGGAGGTGATCGAGGGACCGGAAAACGCGCACCTCGCGGCGTGGGCGAACGCCACCCCCGGCCTCGTCGTGAACGTGCAGCGCCAGCCCGGCGCCAACGTGATCCAGGTGGTCGAGCGCATCAAGGAGCTGCTGCCCCAGCTCCAGTCCACGCTGCCCGCGGCCGCCGAGCTCACGCTGCTCACCGATCGCACGGTGACCATCCGCGCCTCGGTGCACGACGTGCAGTTCGAGCTGATGCTCGCCATCGCGCTGGTCGTGCTGGTGATCTTCCTCTTCCTGCGCACGGTGTCGGGCACGATCATCCCGAGCATCGCGGTGCCGGTGTCGCTGGTCGGCACCTTCGCGGTGATGTATCTCGCCGACTTCTCGATCAACAACCTCACGCTGATGGCGCTCGTCATCGCGACCGGCTTCGTGGTCGACGACGCGATCGTGATGATCGAGAACATCTCGCGCTACGTCGAGGAAGGCGATACGCCGCTCGAAGCGGCGCTCAAGGGCTCGGCGCAGATCGGCTTCACCATCATCTCGCTGACGATCTCGCTGATCGCGGTGCTGATCCCGCTGCTCTTCATGGGCGACGTGGTCGGGCGGCTGTTCCGCGAGTTCTCGATCACGCTCGCGGTGTCGATCCTCATCTCGGCGCTGGTGTCGCTCACGCTGACGCCGATGATGTCGGCCCGGCTCCTCAAGCACACGCCGCCCGACAAGCAGAGCCGCTTCTATCACAAGAGCCAGGAATGGTTCGACCGCGTGATCGCGCGCTACGGGCAGATGCTGGAGTGGGTGCTCGACCGGCAGGCGGCGACGTTGCTCGTCTGGGTCGTGACCCTGGCGGCGACGGTGCTCCTCTACATCTTCGTGCCCAAGGGGTTCTTCCCGGTGCAGGACACCGGCGTCATCCAGGGCATCACCGAAGCCGAGCAGTCGATCTCGTTCGCCGCGATGTCGCAGCGCCAGCAGGCGGTCGCGCAAGCCGTGCTAGAAGACCCGGCGGTCGAGAGCGTCTCGTCGTTCATCGGCGTCGACGGCACCAACGTGACGCTCAACAGCGGCCGCATGCTGATCAACCTGAAGCCGCACGAAAACCGCAAGGACCATGCGACCGACGTCATCCGGAGGCTCCAGACGCGGCTCGCCAGGCTCGAAGGCATCACGCTGTACATGCAGCCGGTGCAGGACCTCACGATCGAGAGCCGCGTGTCGCGCACCCAGTACCAGTTCACCGTGGAGTCCGCCAATCCCGACGAGCTCTCGACGTGGGTGCCGCGCATCGTGGAGAAGCTGCACACGCTCCCCCAGCTCGCCGACGTCGCGAGCGACCTCATGGACCAGGGGCTGCAGGCGTACGTCGACATCGACCGCGCCACCGCGAGCCGGCTGGGCGTGACCACCGCCGCGATCGACAACGCGCTGTACAACGCGTTCGGCCAGCGCCTGATCTCGACCATCTACACCGCGTCGAACCAGTATCGCGTGGTGCTCGAAGTGCAGCCGCAGTTCCGCGCGAGCCCCGACGCGCTCAATCACATCTACGTGGTGCCGAGCGGCTCGTCGAGCACGACCCAGACCGGCGCGGGCTCGACCACGGTCACCTCGCAACCGCCCGAGCCGGTGCGGCTGTCCTCGATCGCACGCATCACCGAGCGCGCCGCGCCGCTCGTGATCAACCATCTCGGCCAGTTCCCGTCGGCGACGATCTCGTTCAATCTCGCGAAAGGCGTCTCGCTCGGGGAAGCGACCAAGGCGATCCGCGAAGCCGAAGCCTCGCTCGGCGCACCGCCGAGCGTGCGCACGCGTTTCCAGGGTGCCGCCGCGGCGTTCCAGAGCTCGCTCACCAACACCCTGCTCCTCATCCTCGCGGCGATCGTGACGATGTACATCGTGCTGGGCGTGCTGTACGAGAGCTACATCCACCCGATCACGATCCTGTCGACCCTGCCGACCGCAGGCGTCGGCGCGCTGCTCGCCCTGCTGCTGTCGGGCAACGATCTGGGCATCGTCGCGGTGATCGGCATCATTCTCCTGATCGGCATCGTCAAGAAGAACGCGATCATGATGATCGACTTCGCGCTCGACGCCGAGCGCCACGAGGGCAAGAGCCCGCGCGAGGCGATCTTCCAGGCGTGCCTGCTGCGCTTCCGTCCGATCCTGATGACCACCATGGCGGCGCTGCTCGCCGCCCTGCCGCTCATGCTCGGCACCGGCGTCGGCTCGGAGCTTCGCCATCCGCTCGGTCTCACCATGGTCGGGGGCCTGCTCGTGAGCCAGGTGCTCACGCTCTTCACCACGCCGGTGATCTATCTCTATTTCGACCGGCTGTCGCGGCGCACGCGCGCGAAGCTGGCGGCGCACGGGATCGGCGGCGCGGCTGAGGAGGCGCGGCCGTGAACATCAGCCGGCCTTTTATCGAGCGCCCGGTCGCGACGACGCTGCTGACCATCGGCATCGCGCTCGCCGGCATCATCGGCTTCAACCTGCTGCCGGTCTCGCCGCTGCCGCAGGTGGACCTGCCGACGATCTCGGTCACCGCCAACCTCCCCGGCGCGAGCCCGGAAACGATGGCCGCGACCGTCGCCACGCCGCTCGAGCGCGCGCTCGGACGCATCGCCGGCGTCAACGAGATCACCTCGTCGAGCTCGCTCGGCTCCTCGCGCGTCGTGCTTCAGTTCGATCTGAACCGCGACATCAACGGCGCCGCGCGCGACGTGCAGGCGGCGATCAACGCGTCGCGCGCGCTGCTGCCGACGAGCCTTCCGAACAACCCGACCTACCGCAAGGTCAACCCCGCCGACCAGCCCATCCTGATCCTGGCGCTCACGTCGAAGACGATGACGCAGGGGCAGATGTACGACGTCGCGGCGACCGTGCTCGCGCAGAAGCTCGCACAGATCGAAGGGATCGGGCAGGTCTCGGTCGGCGGCAGCTCGCTGCCCGCGGTGCGCGTCGAGCTCAATCCGCTCGCGCTCCAGAAGTACGGCATCGCCTTCGAGGACGTGCGCACCGCGATCACCGCGACCAACGTCAACCGCCCGAAAGGCTTCCTGGAGAACGACCAGGAGCGCTGGTGGATCGGCGCCAACGACCAGGCGAAGAAAGCGGCCGACTACATCCCGCTCATCATCAGCTACCGCAACGGCTCGCCGGTGCGCATGAGCGACATCGCCGAGGTCGTCGACTCGGTGCAGGACCTGCGCAACGCCGGCTCGTTCAACGGGCGGCCGTCGGTGCTCATCACGCTCTCGCGCCAGCCGAACGCCAACATCATCGAGACGGTCGACCGGGTGCGCGCGCTGCTGCCCGAGCTGCGCTCGTCGATCCCGAATGCGATCGACCTTCAGGTCGCGCTCGACCGCACGCCGACGATCCGCGGCTCGGTGCACGAGGTCGAGCGCACCCTGGTGATCTCGATCGGCCTGGTCATCCTCGTGGTGTTCCTGTTCCTGAGGAACGTGCGCGCGACCCTGATCCCGAGCGTGGCGGTGCCGGTGTCGCTGCTCGGAACCTTCGGGGTGATGTACCTCTGCGGCTACAGCCTCAACAACCTCTCGCTGATGGCGCTCACCGTGGCGACGGGCTTCGTCGTCGACGACGCGATCGTCGTGCTCGAGAACGTCTCGCGCAAGCTCGAAGCCGGCGTGCCGAAGTGGCGGGCCGCGCTCGAAGGCACGCGCGAGGTGGGCTTCACCGTGATCTCGATGAGCCTCTCGCTCATCGCGGTCTTCATCCCCATCCTGCTGATGGGCGGCGTCGTCGGCCGCTATTTCCGCGAGTTCGCGATGGTGCTGTCGGGCGCGATCCTGATCTCGCTGCTCGTCTCGCTCACCACGACGCCGATGATGTGCGCGCAGCTCCTGCGCCCGAAGCAGGAGAAGGCGCGCGGGCGCTTCGACCGCGGCGCGGAGCGCGTCTTCAACTGGTTCCTGCGCGGATACGAAAAGTCGCTCGCGTGGTCGCTGCGGCACTCGCTGCTGATCCTGATCACGCTCTTCGTCACGATCGGCCTGAACGTCTGGCTCTACACCATCGTGCCCAAGGGCTTCTTCCCGCAGCAGGATACCGGAAGGCTCTTCGGCTTCATCCGCGGCGACCAGAGCATCTCGTTCCAGGCGATGCGCGAGAAGCTCAACCGCTTCGTCGAAGTGGTGCGCGCCGATCCCGCGGTCGAGCTCGTGGGCGCGTCGACCGGCGGCGGCGGCGGCTTCGGCGGCGCGCGCAACAGCGGCAGCATGTTCGTGACGCTGAAATCCCGCGCCGATCGCGACTACGTCACCGCGGACCAGGTGATCGCAAGGCTGCGCCGCCAGCTCGAGCGCGAGCCGGGCGCGAACCTCTTTCTCACCGCCGCGCAGGATTTCCGCATCGGCGGCCGTCAGGGCCAGGCGCAGTGGCAGTTCACCATGCTCGCCGACGATCTCGAGGAGCTGAGGCGCTGGGAGCCTCGCGTGCGCCGCGCGCTCGCGGGCCTGCCCGAGCTCGCCGACGTCTCGACCGACCAGCAGGACAAGGGTCTGCAGACGAGCCTCGTCATCGACCGCGACACCGCGTCGCGGCTCGGCATCACGCCGCGCATGATCGATGCGGCGCTCAACAACGCTTTCGGGCAGCGGCAGGTGTCGACGATTTACAACCCGCTGAACCAGTACCGCGTCGTCATGGAGGCAGCGCCCGAGTACTGGCAGAGCCCCGAGGCGCTGAAAAGCATCTACATCGTGCTGCCGAACGGCGGGCAGGTGCCGCTGTCGGCGATCAGCCATTACGAGATGACCAACACGCCGCTGTCGGTGCCGCACCAGGGCCTGTTCCCCGCGACCACGGTGTCGTTCAACCTGACCGAAGGCGTTTCGCTCTCGCAGGCGCGCGAGGCGGTGATGCAGGAGCTCGCCCGCATCGGCGTGCCGACGACGATCCATGCGAACTTCCAGGGGACGGCGCGCGTCTTCGAGCAGTCGCTGAAGAACCAGCCGATCCTCATCCTGCTCGCGCTGGTGACGATCTATCTGGTGCTCGGCATCCTGTACGAGAGCCTCATACACCCGATCACCATCCTCTCGACGCTGCCGTCGGCGGGCGTGGGCGCCCTGCTCGCGCTGCTGCTCTTCAACACCGAGTTCACGATCATCGCGATGATCGGCGTCATCCTGCTGATCGGCATCGTCAAGAAGAACGCGATCATGATGATCGACTTCGCGCTGGAGCTCGAGCGCACCGAAGGCATCTCCTCGCGCGAATCGATCTATCGCGCGGCGGTCATGCGCTTCCGCCCGATCATGATGACCACGATGGCCGCGGCGCTCGGCGCGCTGCCGCTGGCGATCGGCTTCGGCGAAGGCTCGGAGCTGCGCCGTCCGCTCGGCATCGCCATCGTCGGCGGCCTCGCGCTGTCGCAGCTCCTCACGCTGTACACGACGCCGGTCGTCTACCTCTACCTCGACCGCGCGCGGCTGTGGGCCAAGCGCCGCGGCGACCGCCGCGCGCTCACGCCCGCGCACGCCACCTGACGTCATTGCGAGGCGCAATGCGACGAAGCAACCCCGAGACGCTCGAAATCAGATGAACCGTTTTGTCATTGCACTCAGCGCGAGCGCGCTCGTCCTCATCCCCGGATGCAAGCTCCTCGGCCCCGACTTCGCGCGCCCGAAAGCGCCGGTGTCCGCCGAGTACAAGGAAGCGCCGCCCGGCTGGAAGAGCGCCCAGCCGCAGGACCAGGCGCTGCGCGGCAACTGGTGGGAGACCTACCGCGATCCGGTGCTGAACGACCTGGTGTCGCAGGTGAGCGTATCGAACCAGACGCTCGCGCAGGCCGAGGCGCGCTATCGCCAGGCGCGCGCGCTCGTCGCGCAGGCGCGCTCGGAATACTTCCCGCTCTTCGATCTCAACGCGACGAGCACGCGCGCCAAAGCCGGACAAGGCGGCAGCGGCGAGATCGGCTCGCGCGGCGCGCAGAACGCGCACCGCATCGGCGTGAACGCGTCGTGGGAGCCCGACCTGTGGGGCCGCATCGCCCGCAGCGTCGAAGCGCAGGCGGCCGGCGCACAGGCTTCGGCCGCGGACATCGAAGCGACGAGGCTTTCGCTCCAGGCCGACCTCGCGCAGTCGTATTTCGCGCTGCGCGCGGTCGACTCGCAGCAGCGCCTGCTCCAGGCGAGCGTGAAAGCGTTCGAAGACTCGCTCAAGCTCACGCAGAACCGCTACGACGCGGGCGTGGTCGCGCGCGTCGACGTGGTGCAGGCGGAGACGCAGGTGCGCCAGACCCAGGCGCAGGCGATCGACGTCGGCGTGCAGCGCGCGCAGCTCGAGCATGCGATCGCGGTGCTGGTCGGCAAGCCCCCGGCCGAGCTCAACCTCCCGCGCGCGCCGCTCGACGGCATCGCGCCGCCGCGCGTGCCGCTGGGCCTGCCGTCGGAGCTGCTCGAGCGCCGTCCCGACATCTCCGCCGCGGAGAGACGCGTCGCGGCGGCGAACGCGCAGATCGGCGTCGCGCAGGCGGCGTACTTCCCGACGATCACGCTGTCGGGCTCCGCGGGCTTCGCGAGCTCGACGATCGGGGATCTCTTCTCCACGCCCGCGCGCTTCTGGTCGCTCGGCGCCGCGCTCGCGCAAACGCTCTTCGACGGCGGCGCGCGCCGCGCGCGCGTGCAGCAGCAGGTCGCGCTGTACGACGAGACCGTCGCCGCATATCGCCAGACCGTGCTCACGAGCTTCCAGGAAGTCGAGGACAACCTCGCGAGCTTGCGCATCCTGGAAGAAGAATCGACCGTGCAGAACGAAGCGCTCGCCGGCGCGCGGCGCTCGGTGGAGCTCGCGCTCAACCAGTACAAGTCGGGCATCGTGAGCTATCTCAATGTGCTCACGGCGCAGACGACAGCGCTCACGAGCGAGCGCACCGCGGTCGACCTGCAGAGCCGCCGGCTCGCGGCGAGCGTTCAGCTCGTGCGGGCGCTCGGCGGAGGCTGGGATCCTTCGACGATGCCCACGCCGCAGCAGGTGGAGGCTAAGCCTTCCGAAAGCCCGGTGCCGAAGAACGGCGCCGCAAGCGAAGGCGAAGCGGCGGAGAGCGGCTTCATGGGCGGCATGAAGCGCGCGTGGTGCTCCGTGTTCGCGTGCAAGGATTAGTCGGCCGACCGATCGGGTGCGGGCGGATCACTGACGCCGCCCTTTAGTTTCGCTTCATCCCCACACCTGTCGCCGCATCCCCACACCCTTCCCGCCCTCCTCGCGCCGCTGCCTGCGCTGCCGCTGCGGCATCGGAACCCTGCGACGCCCGACAAGGACGGCGCTGCGAACTCGCCGCACCAGCTCGACTCGTTCAACCGCCCGTCACTTGCAAGCAGC
>DATAJS010000002.1 GCA_036262035.1 Burkholderiales bacterium
GACAGCGGCCGGAGCGGATGCGGGCGCCGCCGCCGCGGGCGCGGGTGCAGCCGTCGGCGCGGCTGCGGATACGGGCGCTGCCGCGGGCATTGCCGCCACGACCGGCGCGGGCGGGACCGGCGCGCTGTGCGCCGCGCCGCGGTCGACGGCCGCATACACGCCGACGCCGATCGCGATGCCGGCGACGAGGGCGGCCGCGGCCCAGGCGTACGGCGGCGGGGCGGCCATGATGCGCTTGCGCGGCGGCCGGCTGAACTCGCTGTCGCGCAGCGCGGCCTCGACGTGATGCGCCTCTATGGTGTGCGTGTTCTCGGAGAAAGCGGCGAGCAGCGCCTTGTCGGCGATCAGGTTGATGCGGCGCGTGAGCCCGCTCGCGGCGCGCGCGATCTGGCGCACGATCGCGGGCGAGAACAGGTCCGGCCCGTGATACCCCGCCGCGCGCATCCTGAACATCAGATACTCGCGCGCTTCCTCGTCGGTCAGCGGGTCGAGCCGGAAGCTGTGGGCGATGCGGTCGCGCAGCTGTCGGATGTCCGGCCGGCGCAGGATCTCGTCGAGCTCGGGCTGGCCGAAGAGCACCATCTGCAGGAGCTTGTCGTTGCGCGTCTCGAGGTTCGAAAGGAGGCGGATCTCCTCCAGCGTCGCGAGCGGCATGCTCTGCGACTCCTCGATGAAGAGCACGACGCGGTGTCCCGCGGCGTGCTGCTCGACCAGATGCGCCTGCAGCGCGTGCATCACTTCGAGCCGGTCGGCGTGGCGGTCGATGCCGAGCCCCAGCTCGAAAGCGATGGCGTGCAGCGCTTCGTCGGGCGCGACGCTCGGGTTGGCGAGATAGACGCTCTCGACGTTCGGCGGCAGCCTGTTCTGCAGCATGTTGCAGAGCATGGTCTTGCCGCTGCCGACCTCGCCGCTCACCTTCACGATGCCTTCGCCGTGGGTGATGGCGTAGATCAGCGCTTCGAGGACGGGACCGCGGTTACCCCCGCTGAAGAAGAAGTCGGTGTTGGGGGTGATCTTGAAAGGCGCTTCTCTCAGGCCGAAATGTTCATAGTACATAGGCTGATTGGCGCCGCGGAGTGACCGTCAGCGCCTTCTCCTGTCGGTGAGTTCATTTCTGCGCGACATCTTCGCTCGCGTAGTTCTGCATGCGGCTGTACAGCGTGGTGCGGTGTATGCCGAGGAGCTTGGCGGCGCGCGTGAGGTTGCCGTGCGTGATCGCGAGCGCGGCTTCGACGTACCCGCGCTCCCATTGCTGCAGCGTGCTGTCGAGATCGAACGACTTGTTGAACTGGAGCTGGCGCTTGGCGGCTTCGAGGATCGCGTTGAAATCCTGCGTCACCGGCAGCCCCACGTCGACGTCCATGCTCTCCATGTCGAGCTCGGCCTGTAGCTGCTCGGCCGTGATCTCCTGGCCGGCGTGCTTGGTCGTCAGTCGGATCACGATGTTGCGCAGCTCGCGCACGTTGCCGGGAAAGCTGTAGTCCGACCACAGCGCCAGCGCGTTGCCGTCGAGGCGAAAGCCTTCCACCCCGGCCTGCCTGGCGTACACATCGCGGAAGTGGTCGAGCAGCACCGCCTTGTCGTCGCCGAGATCGCGCAGCGGCGGCACCGACAGCGTAAAGACCGAGAGGCGGTGGTAGAGGTCCGCGCGAAAGCGCCCGGCGCGGATCTCCTGGCGCATGTCGCGGTTGGTGGCGGCGATGACGCGCGCGTTCGAGACGCGGCTCTGGGTCTCGCCGACGCGCTGGAACTCGCCGTTCTCGAGCACGCGCAGGAGCTTCGCCTGGAGCTCGAGCGGCAGCTCTCCGATCTCGTCGAGGAACAGCGTCGAATCCTGCGCGTCCTCGAAATAGCCGGCGCGGGGCGTGGTCGCGCCGGTGAAAGCGCCTCTGGCGTAGCCGAAGAGCGTGGGCTCGACCAGCGTGGGGGAGATCGCGGCGCAGTTGAGCGCGAGGAACGGCCTGCCGGCGCGGTGCGACAGCGCGTGCAGCGACTGCGCGACGAGCTCCTTGCCGCTGCCCGACTCGCCTTCGATCAGCACCGGGAAAGGCGCGTTCGCGAACTGGCCGATCTGCTGCCGGAGCTTCTCGATGAGGACGCTCGAGCCGAGGAGGCCGCTCGAAGGCAGCGCTTCGACCTCGGCGTCGCGCACTTCGAGCGCCCGCGTGAGGAGCTCGCGGAGGGTGTCGGGCTCGCACGGCTTGTGGACGAAGTCGACCGCGCCGAGCGTGCGCGCGTGGCGGGCGTTCATCTCGTCGCTCTGCCCGGAGAGCACGAGGATCTTCATCTCGGGCGAGTACGCGACGAGCTCGGAGACGAGGCGGAAGCCTTCGTCGGGACGGTGCGGGGTGGGGGGAAGCCCGAGGTCGACGAGCGCGAGCTGGGGCGGGCGGTCCAGCTGCCGCAGCAGGCTTTTCACCTGTGCGCGGGAATCGGCAACGTAGACGTTGAAGTCGCTGGCGAGCACGAAGCTCAGCGTGTCCGAAATCACCGGGTCATCGTCGACGATCAGCAGGTCCGGTTTTGCCTCCTCACTCACGCCCGGTTTCCGCTCCGAAGCCCAAACTGAATCAATTGTGCCAGCGATCCTCCCGAAGGTACAGCGTTTTCAGGCCGCCGCGCGCTCGCCTATGCACGCGAGGAACGCCTGCTCGAGGCTTGCGGCGCCGTGACGCTCGACGAGCGCGTCCGGCGTGCCGGCGAACATGAGCCGGCCGTTCTGGACGACCGCCATCCGGTCGGAGAGCTCCTGCACGTCGGCGAGCGCGTGCGAGGTGAAGAAGATCGTGCGCCCGGCCTCGCGCAGGCGCCGAAGCTCGCGCTTGAGCAGCGCGCGCGCTTTGGGGTCGAGGCCGCTGGTCGGCTCGTCGAGCACCTGCAGGGTCTTGCCGGAGACGAGGCACGCCGCGAGGCCGAGCTTTTGCGTCATGCCCTTGGAGTACGTGCGCGCCGGGCGGTCGAGCGCCGACAGCGCGAGATCGAGCCGCTCGAAGACCGCCCGGACCCCGGCTTCGTCGTACGGCCGGCGATGGAGCTGGGCCATGTAGCGCAGGAAATCGCGACCGGTGAGGTAATGCGGCGGGTTGAAGCGCTCGGGCAGGAACGCGAGGTCGGCGCGCGACGCGGTGTCGCGGTGGGTCCGGCCCGCGATCTCGATCGCGCCCGAATCGGGCGTCGTGAAGTCGAGGAGGCACTTGATCAGCGTCGTCTTGCCGGCGCCGTTGCCGCCGACCAGCGCGAACAGCTCGCCGCGTGCGACTTCGAGCGTGAAGTCGTCGAGCGCGCGGGTAGCGCCGAAAGCCTTCGATACGCCGCGGAAAGCGAGAGCGGGCGAGCTGTCCATGTGCCTGAAGTTATAGCATCGTGTAGCGCAGGCGCCTCGCCTGCAGTAAAAAAAACGCGCCCCGGCCTGCAGGCGGGGGCGCCTGCGCTACTGTTACAATTCGCGTTTTTTCGTCCACCCCCTCTGAATAGATGGCCCAAGAGCCACTCATCGAGATCAAGAACGTCGGCTTTGCGTACGATCGGCGCCCCGTGCTGATCGACGTCGACATGACCATTCCGAAAGGCAAGGTCGTGGCGATCATGGGCGTCTCCGGCTCGGGCAAGACCACGCTGCTGCGGCTCATCTCGGGCGTGGTCAAACCGAGCAGCGGGCAGGTGCGCGTCGCCGGGACGCTCGTCAACGATCTCGACCAGGGGGGCGTCTTCGAGCTGCGCCGCCGCATGGGGATGCTGTTCCAGTTCGGCGCGCTGTTCACCGATCTCTCGGTCTTCGACAACGTCGCCTTCCAGATGCGCGAGCACACCGACCTGCCGGAGCGCATGATCCGCGACCTGGTCATGATGAAGCTCAATGCGGTGGGCCTGCGCGGCGCCGCGAAGCTCATGCCGGCCGAGCTCTCGGGCGGGATGGCGCGGCGCGTCGCGCTCGCGCGCGCGATCGCGCTCGACCCGATGATCATGATGTACGACGAGCCTTTCACCGGCCTCGACCCGATCTCGCTCGGCGTCATCGGCAATCTCATCCGGCGTCTCAACGACGCGCTCGGCGCGACGTCGCTGGTCGTGACGCACGACGTGTACGAAGCGCTCGAGATCGTCGACTACGTCTATTACATGGCCGACGGCGTGGTCGTCGCGCACGGCACGCCGGCGCAGATGCGCGCTTCGACCGACCCGCTGGTGAGACAGTTCGTCTACGGCGAGATCGACGGTCCGACGCCTTTCCAGTATCCCGCGCGCGGCTATGCGCAGGACTTGAAGCTCGCCCACTGAAACCAACAATGTTCAACCGCACTTCCTCGCTCGGCATCCGCGGCATCGGCCATCACACCGTCGACATGGTGTGGCGTCTGGGCTACGCCAGCCGGTTCTTCGGGCTCACGATCGCCAGCTCCGGGACGACTTTCAGGCGCATACGACTGCTGATACGCGAGCTGTATTACACCGGCGTGCTCTCGCTCATCATCATCCTGGTGTCGGGGCTCTTCGTCGGCATGGTGCTGGGGCTGCAGGGCTATTACACGCTGCAGACCTACGGCTCGGAGTCCGCGCTCGGGGTGCTGGTGGCGCTGTCGCTGGTGCGCGAGCTCGGCCCGGTGGTGGCGGCGCTGCTCTTCGCGAGCCGCGCGGGGTCGGCGATGACCGCCGAGATCGGGCTGATGAAAGCGACCGAGCAGCTCGCGGCGATGGAGATGATGGCGGTCGACCCGATCGCCCGCGTCGTCGCGCCGCGCTTCTGGGCCGGCGTCATCTCGATGCCGCTCCTGGCGGCGCTGTTCTCGGCGATGGGCGTCTTCGGCGGTTATCTGGTCGGCGTGGTGCTGATCGGCGTCGACGAAGGCTCGTTCTGGTCGCAGATGCAATCGGCGGTGGATTTCTACAACGACATACTCAACGGCGTCCTCAAGAGCTTCGTGTTCGGCGTCGCGGTGACCTGGATCTCGCTGTTCGAAGGGTACGACGCGCCGCCGACCGCCGAAGGCGTCTCGGGCGCGACGACGCGCACCGTCGTCACGTCCTCGCTCGCGATACTCGGGCTGGACTTCCTCCTCACCTCTTTCATGTTTCGGGGATTCTGATGGAACGATCGACGCTCGACCTGTGGGTCGGCCTTTTCGTCTGCGCGGGGATCGCCGCACTGCTCGTGCTCGCCATGAAAGTGGGAAATATGACGAGCATCGGCCTGGGCAATCAAACGTATACTCTGTACGCCAATTTCGACAACATCGGCGGCCTGAAGCCGCGTGCGCCGGTCAAGAGCGCGGGCGTCGTGGTGGGCCGGGTGACCTCGATCGGCTTCGACAACGAGCGCTTCAACGCCCGCGTCGAGCTGGCGATCGAAAACAGCTTCAAGTTCCCGAAGGACACGACCGCCTCGATCCTGACATCCGGATTGCTGGGCGAGCAGTATATCGGTCTGGAGGCCGGCGGCGACCCGCAGAACCTGGCGAGCGGCGAGTCGCTCAAGCTCACGCAGTCCGCGGTCGTCCTCGAAAAGCTCATCAGCCAGTTCCTGTACAGCAAGGCGGCCGAAGGCGGCGACAACAACGCCAAGAAGTAAGACGCGCGCAGCGTCCGTATCGAAGGGGAAACACATGAAAAAGCTGATCACCGCGTTGTTTTTCGCTCTCGCCGCGTCGGCGTCGCACGCGCTCGCCGACGTCGCGCCCGACGCGCTGGCGAAGAGCGTCACCGACGAAGTGCTCGCGATCATCCGCGCGGACAAGGACCTGCAGGCGGGCAACCCGCAGAAGGTCGCGCAGCTCGTCGAGACCAAGGTGCTGCCGCACTTCAACTTCACGCGCATGACCCAGCTCGCGGTCGGCCGCAACTGGCGGCAGGCCAGCGCGGAACAGCAGAAAGTGCTCACCGAGGAGTTCAAGACCCTGCTCGTGCGCACCTACACGACCGCGTTCACCGGCTACCGGAACCAGACCATCGAGTACCGGCCGGTGCGCATGAGCCCGGTGGACACCGACGTCATCGTGAAGTCGCTGATCAAGCAGCCCACCGGCCAGCCGGTCGCGGTCGACTACAGCATGGAAAAGGTGGGCAGCACCTGGAAGGTCTACGACGTCAAGATCGAAGGCATCAGCCTCGTCGAGAACTATCGCAACACCTTCAACGCCGAGGTCCAGAGAACCGGCGTCGACGGCCTGATCGCGGCGCTCAGGAACAAGAACAAGGCGCTCGCGTCGCAGACCGCGGCGGCCGCGCGCTGATGATCGTCTGCGAAGGCGAGCGCTGCAGGGTCGAAGGCGCGCTGACGATGGCCAACGTGACCGCCGTGCTCGAAGAGAGCCGGCGCGCGTTCCAGTCGCCGCGCATCGTCGTCGACCTTGCGGGCCTGACCGAAGTCGATTCCTCCGCGCTCTCGCTGCTGCTCGAATGGCGCCGCCTCGCCGCCGCCGACAAGCGCGCGATCGAATACACCAATCTCCCGGACAACCTGAGGACCCTCGCCGATCTCTACGGCGTGTCAGAGTTGCTGCCTGCGTCCTAGCGACGTGACTCCCGCAATACAGGTCGACCGCGTGGCGAAGAGCTTCGCGGGCGTGCACGCGCTCGCGGGGGTGAGCCTCGAGGTCGAGCAGGGCGAGTTCTTCGGCCTGCTCGGGCCCAACGGCGCGGGCAAGACCACGCTCATCAGCATCGTCGCCGGGCTCACGCGCGCCACCGCGGGCTCGGCGCGCGTGATGGGTCACGACGTGGTGAAGGACTATCGCGAGGCGCGCCGAGCGCTCGGGGTCGTGCCTCAGGAGCTGGTGTTCGACCCGTTCTTCACGGTGCGCGAGACGCTGCGCATCCAGTCGGGCTACTTCGGCGTCCGCGCCAACGACGCCTGGATCGACGAGGTGATCGAGGAGCTCGACCTGACGGACAAGGCGAACACCAACATGCGCGCGCTCTCCGGCGGCATGAAGCGGCGCGTGCTGGTCGGCCAGGCGCTGGTGCACAAGCCGCCGGTGATCGTGCTCGACGAGCCCACCGCCGGCGTCGACGTCGAGCTCAGGCAGGCGCTGTGGCGCTTCGTCCGGCGCCTGAACCGCGACGGCCACACCATCGTGCTCACCACGCATTACCTCGAGGAAGCCGAGGCGTTGTGCGGACGCATCGCGATGCTCAAACAGGGCCGGATCGTCGCCCTCGACACGACCCAGAATCTGCTGCGCCGCCACTCGGGCTGCTATGTCGAGCTGCGCGTCGAACCCGATCGCCTGCCCGACCGCCTGGAGCCGCGAGTCGTCGAGCGCCGCGAAAAGGGGGAATACCGGCTGGCGATGAAGAGCTACGACGAGGTCGCGGAGCTGATCACGAGCCTGCGCAGCGCGGGAGTCAAGGTGCACGAGCTCGAGGTCCTGCATCCCGACCTGGAGGAGGTCTTCGTGCAGATCATGAACCAATGACCGGCTTCTACACCCTGTTCTACAAGGAATGGCTGCGCTTCTGGAAAGTGAGCGTGCAGACCGTGCTCGCGCCGGTGCTGACCGCGATGCTCTATCTGCTGGTGTTCGCGCACACCCTGCGCGGCCACGTGGAAGCCTATCCGGGGATCGGGTACACGACGTTCCTGGTGCCGGGGCTCGCGATGATGGCGGTGCTGCAGAACGCGTTCGCCAACTCGTCGTCGAGCCTGATGCAGTCGAAGATGCAGGGGAACATCGTCTTCGTGCTGCTGCCGCCGCTCTCGCATCGCGAGTTCTTCCTCGCGTACCTGCTGGCGGCGGTCGCGCGCGGGCTGCTGGTCGGCGCCGGGGTGTTCGCCGCGACGATCGCGTTCGTCGACGTGCCGGTGGCCCACCCGGTGTGGGCGGTCGCTTACGCGCTCGCCGGCAGCGCGGTCATGGGCACCCTCGGCATCATCGCCGGGCTGCAGGCCGACAAGGTCGACCAGCTCTCGGCGTTCCAGAACTTCATCGTACTGCCGCTCACCTTCCTGTCGGGCGTCTTCTACTCGATCCATTCGCTGCCGCCGTTCTGGCAGACGCTGTCTCATTTCAATCCGATCTTCTACATGATCGACGGTTTCCGCTACGGCTTCTTCGGGCAGGCCGACGTCTCGCCGTGGCTCTCGCTCACGATTGTGACGAGCAGTTTCCTGGCCTTATCATTGCTGACCCTGTCGCTCATCCGCAGCGGCTACAAGCTAAGACGCTGAGAGGCGAGAGGAGATAGGAGAGAGGGGAAAACCGCGGGTGATCCCTCCGGTGCTCTCCTATCTCCTCTCTTCTTTCTCCTCTCTGGATTGACCATGGATCCCAATCTCATCAAGCAATACATCGAGCAAAACCTCGAAACCGAACACGTCGAAGTCGCCGGCGACGGCCGTCATTTCGAGGCGATCATCGTCAGCCCTCTGTTCCGCGGGAAACGCATGGTGCAGCAGCACCAGCTCGTCTATGCGGCGCTGGGCGACAGGATGCGCGAAGAGATCCACGCGCTCTCGATGAAGACGCTCACGCCCGAAGAGTGGAAGGCGCAGCGTGGATAAGCTCGTCATCGAAGGCGGCGTGCCGCTGCACGGCGAGGTCGCGATCTCAGGCGCGAAGAACGCCGCGCTGCCCATCCTCTGCGCCTCGCTGCTCACGCGCGACCCGGTGACGATCGAGAACGTTCCGCATCTGCGCGACGTGACGACCATGCTCAACCTGCTCGGGCAGATGGGTGTCGCGATCTCGGTCGACGAAAAGCTCGGGGTCGAGCTGTCCGCCGCGCAGATCAAGCAACCGGCGGCGCCCTACGAGCTGGTGAAAACGATGCGCGCGTCGGTGCTGACGCTGGGGCCGCTGGTCGCGCGCTGCGGCGAGGCGCGGGTGTCGCTGCCCGGCGGCTGCGCGATCGGCCTGCGGCCGGTCGACCAGCACATCAAAGGCCTGCAGGCGATGGGCGCGACCATCAGCATCGAGCAGGGCGACATGATCGCGCGCGCGGGCAGGCTGAAAGGCGCGCGCATCGTCACCGACATCGTCACCGTCACCGGCACCGAGAACCTGATGATGGCGGCGACGCTCGCCGAGGGCACGACGGTCATCGAGAACGCCGCGCGCGAGCCCGAGGTCGTCGACCTCGCGAACTGCCTGATCGCCATGGGTGCTTCGATCCGCGGCGCGGGGACCGACGTCATCACGATCGAAGGCGTCGAGCGCCTGCACGGCGCGCGCTATCGGGTGATGGCCGACCGCATCGAGACCGGGACCTATCTCGCGGCCGCCGCCGCGACCGGCGGCGACGTCAAGCTCACGCAGACGCGCGCCGAGATCCTCGAAGCGGTGCTGGAGAAGCTGCGCGAGTGCGGGGCGATCGTCGACAGCGGCGAAGACTGGATACACCTCAGGATGAACGGCCACCTGAACGCGGCCAACGTGAGGACCGCGCCTTATCCCGCTTTCCCGACCGATATGCAGGCGCAGTTCATGGCGCTCAACGCGATCGCGAAAGGCACTTCGCTCATCACCGAGACCATCTTCGAGAACCGCTTCATGCACGTGCAGGAGCTCAAGCGTCTCGGCGCCGACATCGAGTTCGAAGGCAACACCGCGGTGGTCAAAGGCGTGCCGCAGCTCGAAGGCGCGATCGTGATGGCGACGGACCTGCGCGCTTCCGCCGGACTCGTCCTCGGCGGCCTCGTCGCCCGCGGCAAGACCACGATCGAGCGGGTTTACCACCTCGACCGCGGTTACGAGCGGATCGAGGAGAAGCTGTCGAAATTGGGCGCGCGCATCGAGCGGGTGCGGTAACAACCGTCATCCCCGCGCAGCGGGGATCCATTTTTTAAACGTCAAAATGGATTCCCGATCGCTTCGCGCTGTCGCGCGGTCGGGAATGACGGCTTACGAAAGCTCGAGGTCCTTGGCGAACGACCCGGCCGGGAAGTGAAACGGCACGGGGCCGTCGGGCCTGCCGCGGATGAACTGGTGCACGAACGGATGCTCCGAGCGCTTGATCTCGTCGGTCGGCCCGTGCGCCACCACCACGCCGTCGGCGAGGAAGTACACGTAGTCGATCACCTTCAGCGCCTCGTGCGCGTCGTACGAGACGACGATCGACGTGAGGCCGAGCGCATCGTTGAGGCGCCGGATCAGGTTGGCGACGACGCTGCACGAGATCGGGTCGAGGCCGGCGAAAGGCTCGTCGTACATCATCAGCGCGGGATCGAGCGCGATCGCGCGGGCGAGGCCGACGCGCCGGGCCATGCCGCCCGAGAGCTCCGCGGGCATCAGATCTGCGGCGCCGCGCAAGCCCACCGCGTGCAGCTTCATCTTCACCAGGTCGTTGATCATGTCCTCGGGCAGGTCGGTCTTCTCGCGCATCTGGAACGCGATGTTCTCGAACACCGAGAGGTCGGTGAACAGGCCGCCCTGCTGGAACTGCATGCCCATGCGCCTGCGCAGCGCGTAAAGCTCGCCGCGGGATATCGCGTGCACGTCCTGGCCCATCACCGTGACCGTGCCGCGCGACGGATGGAGCTGACCGCCGATGAGGCGCATCAGCGTCGTCTTGCCCGACCCGCTCGCGCCCATGATGCCGACGATCTTGCCGCGCGGGATCGTCATGTCGACGTCGCGGAAGATCTCGTGGGTTCCGTACGAAAAAGCGAGATCGGTGATCTCGACGAGCGGGGGTTCGGCCATGGCGGTGCGAGTTTAGCAGTGTTTTTGCGTTACAATTCAACCCTTTCGCTTCTCCCGCCGCACTCGAGCCTCCCATGATCACCATCGCGCTCTCGAAGGGCCGCATCTTCGACGAGACCGTGCCGCTGCTCGCCGCGGCAGGCGTCGCGACGCGCGAAGACCCGGAGACTTCGCGCAAGCTCATCCTCACCACCAACCGTAAGGACGTGCGCGTCATCATCGTGCGCGCAACCGACGTGCCCACGTACGTACAGTACGGCGCGGCGGACGTCGGTGTCGCGGGCAAGGACGTGCTCGACGAGCACGGCGGGCAGGGCCTGTATCAGCCGCTGGACCTGAAGATCGCGCGCTGCCGCATGATGGTCGCGGTCGCCCACGATTTCGATTACCAGCAGGCGATCCACAAGGGCGCGCGGCTCAAGATCGCGACCAAGTACGTGCAGACCGCGCGCGAGCACTTCGCGGCGAAAGGCATGCACGTCGACCTCATCAAGCTCTACGGGTCGATGGAACTCGCGCCGCTCGTGGGGCTCGCGGACGCGATCGTCGATCTGGTGAGCACCGGCACCACGCTCAAGGCGAACGGCCTGACCGCGGTCGAGGAAGTCGCGCCGATCTCCGCGCGGCTCATCGTCAACCAGGCTTCGCTGAAGTTGAAGCGCGATGCGGTGCAGCCGCTGCTCGACGCGTTCAGCCGCGCGGTGGTGTGATGCGCAGGCTCTCGTCCACGCAAAGCGATTTCGAAGCGGTCATCGAAGAGCTGCTGGCATTCGAAGGCGCGCAGGACTCGCGTGTCGACGAGACCGTCGCCGCCATCCTCGCCGACGTGAAAGCGCGCGGCGATGCGGCGCTCGTCGAGTACACCCGCCGCTTCGATCGCGTCGAGGTCGCGAACGCCGCCGCGCTGGAGATTTCTCGCGCCGAATGCGACGCAGCGCTGCAGGGCCTGCCGGCGGCCCAGCGCACCGCGCTCGAAGCCGCGGCCGCGCGCGTGCGCGCCTACCACGAGCGCCAGCGCGCGCAGTCGTGGTCGTACGAAGACGAATACGGCAACGAGCTCGGACAGCGCGTCACGCCGCTCGACCGCGTCGGCGTGTACGTGCCGGGCGGCAAGGCCGCGTATCCGTCGTCGGTCATCATGAACGTGATGCCGGCGAAGGTCGCGGGCGTGGCCGAGATCGTCATGGTCGTGCCGACGCCGCAGGGCGAGCGCAATCCGCTGGTGCTCGCCGCCGCGGCGCTGGCGGGCGTCGACCGAGTGTTCGCGATCGGCGGCGCCCAGGCGGTCGGTGCGCTCGCGTACGGCACCGCGACGGTCCCCGCGGTCGACAAGATCGTCGGTCCCGGCAACGCCTATGTCGCCGCGGCGAAGCGCCGCGTGTTCGGCGTCGTCGGCATCGACATGGTCGCGGGGCCTTCGGAGATCCTCGTCGTCTCCGACGGCAGGAGCAACCCGGACTGGATCGCGATGGATCTCTTCTCGCAGGCCGAGCACGACGAGCTCGCGCAGGCGATCCTGATCTCGCCCGACGCGGGCTTTCTCGACCAGGTCGCGGCGAGCATCGAGCGCCAGATTTCGGAGATGCCTCGACGCGGCGTCATCGAAGCCGCCCTGAGCGGCCGCGGCGCGCTCATCCAGGTGCGCGACCTCGATGAGGCGTGCGAGCTCGTCAACCGCATCGCGCCCGAGCACCTCGAGCTCTCGGTGGAAGACGCCGAGCCGCTGATCGAGAAGATCCGTCACGCCGGCGCGATCTTCGTCGGCGCCTACGCGTCGGAAGCGCTCGGCGATTACTGCGCGGGGCCGAACCACGTGCTGCCGACATCGCGCAGCGCGCGCTTCTCCTCGCCGCTCGGCGTCTACGATTTCCAGAAGCGCTCGAGCCTGATCCGCATCTCGCGGCGCGGCGCGGCCGAGCTCGGCAAGATCGCCTCCGAGCTCGCGCACGGCGAAGGGCTGACCGCGCACGCGCGCTCGGCCGAATTTCGTATTCCCGGGTAAGCCCATGGCCGCCAAACCCGAAGACGTCATCCGCGACGAAGTGCGCGCGCTCGCCGGCTACCACGTGCCGGACGCGAGCGGCATGGTGAAGCTCGACGCGATGGAGAACCCGTACCGGCTCCCGGAAGACGTGCGCCGGCGCCTGGGCGAGCTCGTCGCGAACGCCGAGATCAACCGCTATCCCGACGCCTCGGCCGCGGGCCTGAAGAAGGCGCTGCGCGCAGCGCTCGGCGTCCCCGCGGACCAGGAGATCATCCTCGGCAACGGTTCCGACGAGATCATCCAGATGCTGGTGATGGCGACCGCGAAGCCGGGCGCGACCGTCATGAGCGTCGCGCCGACCTTCGTCATGTTCAGGCTGATCGCCGAGTACTGCCGGGTCGGCTACGCGAGCGTTCCGCTCAATCCCGATTTCTCGCTCGACGTCGAGCGCACGCTGATCGCGCTCGAAGAGCACAAGCCGGCGCTGGTGTTCCTCGCGTATCCGAACAACCCTACCGGCAATCTCTTCGACGACGCCGCGATCGAGCAGGTGATCCGCGCGGCGCCCGGCCTCGTCGTCGTCGACGAGGCGTACCATGCGTTCGCCGGCCGCACGTTCATGCGGCGCCTGAACGAGTTCGACAACCTGCTCGTCATGCGCACGCTGTCCAAATCGGGGCTCGCGGGGCTGCGGCTGGGGCTGGTCGCCGGGGGGCGGGAGTGGCTGCAGCACGTCGACAAAGTGCGCCTGCCTTACAATGTCGGCGTGCTCACCCAGATCGTCGCGGAAGAGGCGCTGCGGCATTCGGACCTGCTGGAACAGCAGGCCGCGGCGATACGCGCGGAGCGCGGGCGGCTCGCCGACGAGCTCGCGAAAGTTGCGACGACCGTCTATCCCAGCGCGGCGAACTTCATCCTGTTCCGGATCGAGGATGCGGACCGCATCAATGCGGGATTGAAGCAGCGCGGCATCCTCATCAAGAACCTGAACGGCTCGCACCCGAGCCTTGCCGATTGCCTGCGGGTCACCGTCGGTACCATCGAAGAGAACGACCGTTTCATCAAAGCGCTGAAGGACGCGCGTTAGACCATGCGTAAAGCCGAAGTCACCCGCAACACCCTCGAGACCCAGATCGGCGTGAAGATCGATCTCGACGGCACGGGCCGGTCGCGTCTCGCGACGGGCGTGCCGTTCCTGGACCACATGCTCGACCAGATCGCGCGTCACGGCGTGTTCGATCTCGACATCGAGGCCAAGGGCGACCTGCACATCGACGCGCACCATACCGTCGAGGACGTCGGCATCACGCTCGGCCAGGCGTTCGCCAAAGCGGTCGGCGACAAGAAAGGGGTGCGCCGCTACGGCCACGCCTACGTGCCGCTCGACGAAGCGCTGTCGCGCGTCGTGATCGACCTCTCGGGCCGCCCCGGGCTCGAGTTCAACATCGACTTCACGCGCGCGCGGATCGGCGACTTCGACGTCGACCTCGTCCACGAATTCTTCCAGGGCTTCGTCAACCACGCGCTGGTGACGCTGCACGTCGACAACCTGCGCGGCGACAACGCGCACCACCAGGCCGAGACCGCCTTCAAGGCGTTCGGCCGCGCGCTCAGGATGGCGGTCGAAGTCGACCCGCGCACCTCGGGCGTGCCGTCGACCAAGGGCACGCTGTAAGGCACCGATGGCGCGCATCGCGGTCATCGATTACGGCATGGGCAACCTGCGCTCGGTCACCAAGGCGATCGAGCACGTGGCGCCGCAATACGAGGTCGTCCTGAGCGGCGACCCCGAGGTCGTGCGCGGCGCCGATCGCGTCGTTTTCCCCGGCCAGGGCGCGATGCGCGACTGCATGCGCGAGATGGACGCCAAAGGCCTGCGCGGCGCGGTCCTCGATGCGGCGCGGCACAAACCGTTTCTCGGCATCTGCATCGGTCTGCAGATGCTCTTCGAGCACAGCGAGGAAGGCGACACGCCGGGCCTTTCGATATTGCCCGGGCGCGTGCGGCGCTTTCCCGCAGACCGCATGACGGACGCGACAGGCGCGAAGCTCAAGGTGCCGCACATGGGCTGGAACGAAGTGCACCAGAGCGGCCCGCACCCGATGTGGGACGGCATCGCCGACGGCACGCGCTTTTATTTCGTGCACAGCTATTTCGCCGAGCCGGCGGAGCCGGCGCTGATCGCCGCCTACAGCCTCTATCCCTTCGCGTTCACGTGCGCCGCGGCGCGCGAGAACATCTTCGCGGTGCAATTCCACCCCGAAAAAAGCGCCGAGGCGGGGCTGCGCCTGCTCGAGAACTTCGCCAAATGGCAGCCCGCCGCGGCCGCGCCGGCCGGCGCCGCGTGATTACGCGCATCCGTCAGTTCCTGTAGTATGTCGAAAACCTAGAACGGCACGCTCACACCTCCGCCCCTCTTCGCGCTGCCCACTCTCGATTCCAAAGACGAGCGATCCGCTCACGTCTCGCACTTCCCGCACCAAAATGCTCATCATCCCGGCCATTGACCTCAAAGACGGCAAATGCGTGCGCCTGAAGCAAGGCGACTTCAACGAGGCGACCGTGTTCTCCGACGATCCGGTCGCGACCGCGAAGCGCTGGCTGGAGCTCGGCGCGCGCCGGCTGCACCTCATCGACCTGAACGGCGCTGCGGCGGGCAAGCCCAAGAACGAGGGCGCGATCCGCGCGATCGCCGATGCGGTGGGTGACAGGATGCCGATACAGCTCGGCGGCGGCATCCGCGACCTCGACACCATCGAGCGCTACCTCGACGGCGGCGTGTCCTACGTCATCATCGGCACCGCGGCGGTAAAGACCCCGGGATTCCTGCACGACGCGTGCACCGCGTTCACCGGCCACGTCATGGTCGCGCTCGACGCCAAGGACGGCAAGGTCGCGGTCGACGGCTGGTCGAAGATGACCGGCCACGACGTGGTCGACCTCGCGAAGAAGTTCGAGGACTACGGCGTCGAAGCGGTCATCTACACCGACATCGGCCGCGACGGCATGCTGACCGGCGTCAACATCGAAGCGACCGTCGCGCTCGCGCGCCAGCTCACCGTCCCGGTCATCGCCAGCGGCGGCCTGCACAACATCGACGACGTGAGGAAGCTCTGCGCCGTCGAATCCGAAGGCATCACCGGCGCCATCACCGGCCGCGCGGTGTACCAGGGCACGCTCGATTTCAAGGAAGCGCAGAAGGTCGCGGACGAGCTTTCCGGCGGCGTGAAAAGTGAAACGTGAGGGTTAGGCGGTGAAACGTGAAATGTGAAACGTGAAACGTAACGTCCTCCGCGTGACGTTTCACCGAGCCGCACAAGACCGGTTTTTCCGTTTCACTTTTCACGTTTCACATTTCACCTAGTGTGCCGTCCCGTTAATTCGCCTGCAAAGCCGTTCCAGTTTCTGGATGATCGAGTCGGCGGTGGCGGTCCATATGAATGGCTTGCAGTGTTTGTTGTATTGCTGCACGAAGCAATCAATCTTCGCGATCAGGTCTTTTACTGATTGAAACGAGCCTCGGCGAATCGCTTTGTCCGTGATCAGGGCAAAGAAGCGTTCAACCAGATTGAGCCAGGAGCTATAGGTTGGAACGAAATGCAAGTGCCAGCGTGGATGCGCGGCGAGCCAGGCGTTCACCTTCGGGTGCTTGTGCGTGCGGTAGTTATCGACGATCGCATGGACTTCGAGATGATCGGGTACGACTTTGTCGATTTCGCGCAGAAAGCTGAGGAACTCCTGATGACGATGGCGTGGCTTGCAAGTGCTGAGCACAGCGCCGGTGAGCACATCGAGAGCAGCAAACAACGTCGTCGTGCCGTGCCGCTTGTAATCATGGGTAACGCCTTCGACATAGCCCAAGCCCATCGGCAACATCGGCTGCGTGCGCTCAAGCGCCTGACACTGACTTTTCTCATCGACGCATACGACGAGCGCGTTGTCGGGCGGGTTCAGATACAGTCCGACGACATCGCGCAGCTTGTCCACGAAGAACGGATCGGTCGAAAGCTTGAAGCTTTCAGTGCGGTGCGGCTGCACCCCAAACAGCGACAGATAGCGCTGAACGCTGGTCTTGGATATCCCAGTCTCGACCGCGAGCTCGCGCGTACTCCAGTGCGTCGCGCCCTTGCTGGGCCGCTTGTGCAGCGTCGTGTAGATCAACTCCGCCACGCGCTCATCATCAATCGTGCGCGGCTTGCCCGGGCGCAGCTCGTCGTAAAGTCCCGCAATGCGCCGTTCGCCGAAGCGGCGTCGCCACAGACCAACCGTGGCCTTGTGGATCCCGAGTTGCTCGGCCACTTGCGAATTCGGCGTGCCCTCAGCGCAAGCGAGCACGATCTTGGCTCTTTGCACGAGTGCTGCCGACATCGAGCGCGACCGCGACAACGATTCCAGTTGTTCACGTTCGTCGGCACTCAACATGACCGGGGGCATGCGTTGGGGCATTGCGATCTCTCCAAGATGAGATACCGCAAAGTACCAAAAATTAACGGGGCAGTACACTAGTTATGCACCATAGTCCATCCGCGGTGATCGAGCCATCGTGAAGGTCAAGGAGCTCATCGATTTGCTCGAAGCCGATGGATGGGTTTTGGTCCGGACGAAAGGCAGTCACCGTCAGTTTCGTCATCCGACGAAGAAAGGAACCGTGACGGTGGCGGGCAAGCCTAGCATTGACATGCCAGCCGGGACGCTAAACAGTGCTTTGAAGCAGGCAGGTTTAAAGAAAGACAGGTGAAGTATGCGATATCTCGTAGTAGTCGAAAAAGGCCCCGAGTCTTACGGCGCGTACGTGCCAGACCTTCCTGGATGCGTGGCTGCAGGGGAAACGAAGGAAGAAGCTCTTTCTCTGATCCGAGAGGCAATCGAGTTTCATCTCGAAGGTCTCAAGGAGGAAGGACAGCCCATCCCACCGCCTACCTCTTCAAGCGAATTGGTGGAAGTGAATGGTGCATAACTGTGTGTTGCAGCGGACGGCCGCAAGCGGCCGCCGCTGAACACGTCGTT